>FLTS01000001.1:2875113-3227726 GCA_900078405.1 uncultured Stenotrophomonas sp.
GCAGGCCACGGCCAAGCGCATCGCCGACGCCGGCTTCGGCGACTACTTCATCATGGGCCAGGGCGAGGAAGCCAACGCCATCGCACTGGGCCAGTACCGCAGCCGCGAAGGCGCCGAGCGTCGCCAGGCCACGCTGGTCGAGGCCGGTTTCCCGGCACAATTGCGCGCCAGCGGTGGTGAGGAAGCATCCAGCTGGTGGCTGGATGCCGCCCATGCCGGCACCGTACCGGCCGCGGCCCTGCAGCGCCGCAGCGGCGCGGCGCGGCAACAAGTGCTGGATTGCGCACGGCTGCGCTAGCTAGAATGCCCGCCGGTCTCCGGCCTGCGGATACCGTCCTGCCTGTCGCGCAGGCATCGCCTCCATGCCGCTTTAGCTCAGTCGGTAGAGCAACTGTCTTGTAAACAGTAGGTCATCCGTTCGATTCGGATAAGCGGCACCACCACCCCATTTTCATCGATCCCGTATTTGCCCGGATTCGCCCATATCCACCCGTAAATCAATGGGTTGTCGCTTCGCCATTCCCCGGAAGTGCCCGGATTCGCCCGGATTCAAAAGGCACACGGGCACACGGAAAGGCACACAATGCGGGCATGGCCTCCATTCGCCCCCAAGGTTCCCGGTACCGCGCTTTCGTCAAAGTCGACGGCAAGCGGGCCACAAAGGTGTTCGACACCAAGCGCGCGGCGTTGGCATGGGCGCAGGAGCAGGAGGCGCAGTTGTCCGGCGCAGCGCTGCCCGACAAGACGCTGGCTGATGCGCTGGAGAAGTATTCCGAGGAAGTCAGCGAAAAGAAGCGCGGGCGGCGCTGGGAGCAGGTTCGGATCGCTCGCTTCATCCGCGAGGACAAGATCGTCAAGCGCCGACTGCTTGCGCTGACGGCTGCGGACTTCGCTGAGTGGCGGGATTCCAGGCTGAAGCAAGTTGCCCCGGCCAGCGTGGCGCGGGAAATGAACCTGTTGAACGCGGTGCTGGAAGTGGCGCGCCGCGAGTGGGGGTGGTTGAAGGCCAACCCGCTGAAGGACGTGCGCCAGCCACCCAAGCCGCGTGGTCGGGCGCGACGCATCACCGCCGAGGAAGTGCAGGCGCTGTGCTTGGGGTTCGGTGTCCATGGCGAGCTGCGCGCCGAGTCATCGCGCAACCGCATCGGGCTGGCGTTCCTGTTCGCGCTAGAAACGGCCATGCGATCCGGCGAAATCTGCGAACTGCGCTGGCCCGATGTGCACTTTGCCGAGCGGTACGTCACCGTGCGGACAAGCAAGAACGGCGATAGCCGTGAGGTGCCTCTATCACCGCGTGCGGTGGAGATTTTGCGGGCGTTGCCGCTGGGTTTCGGGCCGGTGTTCGGACTGACGGCTGGCAAGCGCGATGGCCTGTTCCGAAAGGTGCGGGACACGGTGCCGGGCATCACCGATCTGCACTTCCATGACAGCCGCGCCGAGGCCATCTGGCGGCTGTCGAAGAAGCTGGACGTGCTGGAACTAGCTCGGGTTATCGGGCACCGTAACCTCGGCAGCCTGCTGATCTACTACCGCGCAACCGCTTCAGAGCTGGCTAAGCGGCTCGGCTGATCTTCGCCTCATCATCTGCCCAGCGCGCCACGTCCTCGCGCCGCCAGCGCTTTTGAGTGCCCAGCCGCATCGGTCTGGGGAAGCTTTCGCGCACTGCGATGCGCTCCAGGAACCCGCGCCGATTGATCTTGCCGGCAGGCGTGGTCATGCCGAGCAGGAACGCGCAGGCATCCGCGTTTAGCCATTCGGCATCTCGCGCCATCGCTGCGATGGTCAGGACTTCGATTTCTTGCTCAGCCGCGCTCACGGCCACCTCCATTGCGGTTTTTGCAGCTTCATCGTGTGTTACGCCGCTAATCTGCGGCCGAACGGGTGTTAGGCCGCAATGCCGCCTGCCTCTCGCGCTCAACATTCACGGCAATCTGCGCGATTCCGAGCGGGTAGTAGGCCCACGCCACAATGCTGTCGCTGTACCAGTCAAGCACTTCCCCGTCCTCGTCTTTCAGGTCGAACTGGAAGTCGAGAAAATCGGTTTGGTCGCCGGACATGTATTCGTCAAATGCCGGCTCGTCGTCGTACTCGTCGCACGGCCCTTGTTGCTTCACGTAGGCCGTCATCACCACCGTGTAGGGTTCAAACGTCCTGCCGCAATCCTCCGAGCGTGAGCCCGCCACCATCAGCAGCAGCTTCATGTCGAACGGCGGCGGGTTCACGCCAGGGTTAAACCAGCCAGTTTCGGTAGTGCCAATCAGTTGTGAAGCCATGTCGCTCTCCTGTCGTTTGTTGTCTAACAATTCATCCAAGCCGACGCCTACGGCGCGGCTTAATTCAGGCGGTTAGGCGTCAGAAGGGCAGGTCATTGCCGGGACGCAAGTCGGTGCGCTGGATGTTGTCCACCACCAGCGCGCCAACGCTCTCCATGACAATGAAGGTCTGTCCGGGATTCGCTCGCGCAAGCCTTTCGGCCTCGCGTGTCGCGCCTTCCTCGGTGTTGTGTTTGCACTGCGGGTTGTAACCCTGCGGATTCCAGACCAGCCAAAAAGGTTCACGGTGCTGCATTTCGTTCTCCGTTTGTTGTCGCGTGACGCCTAACAAGACGCTCAAGCCGAAGTGGCTTCGCCACTCGGCTTAGCTTCGGTGTTAGGCCGCAGACCGCGCATCGGCGTAGTCGGGGCTGGTCAAAAACTCACGGAACGTCAGGCCGCAATGCACGTCCGCAATGTGCAGGTACATGCTGTAGATGCGCTTCGGCTTCGGCAGCCTAATCTTGCGATGGCTGGCAATCGCAGCCGCCCGCCCGGCTTCCGTCGTGCAGTACCAGTCGTAGTGCTCGCACTGCCTGTAGAGCCGCACGGCACCAATGCGTGCCAGTTCGTCAAGATCGGCATCGCCACGGCTGGCGCAGTAGTGATCGCGGTACGGCTCGGGCGCCCGTTCGTCCGGCTTGTCGATCCCCAGCATGTGCCGGAGCGTTTGGAGTTGTTCGGTGGTGAGTTCCATGTGTCCTCGCTTTGCGGCCTAACAATTCGCTCAACCCGACGCCGCTTCGGGTTCCCGGTGAAATCACGCGCTCACGGCGGCGCGGGTTAGCTCAGCCGTTATACGGCGGTCGGCGGCGTGAAGGTCTTGGCGTGCTGCCGCACCAAATCCTTCAACTCAGCCACCAGCTCATCGGTAACGAAAGCCATGCCGGTGTAGGTCGGCCCGAGCGGCGGGACCGTCAACGCATCTTCGCGGCGACGGTTGGCGCGCGCTTCCAAGTTCTCGATCACCTTTTCGATTTCGCTGATTTCAATGAGCTGCATTTCGGTTCTCCGTTGTGGCCGGCGCACACCGGCCTTTCGCGCACCACTGGCCGGTCTTCTTGTAGTAGTTCGGCTTGCACTCAAACCAGTGCCAAGTGCCGTTGTCGTCTTTTGCTTTGTATCTAGCCCATGCCGGTGCGTCGGCGTCTCGTGGTGATTTCAGTTGCATGGTTGGCTCCGGTTGGCCGCCGTATAACTACTCATTGCAGCCGACGTTGCTTCGCAACGCGGCTAAATTCGGGTGTTAGGTTGCAGTTCGCGTAGTCGGATCGTTACCGGCCCTTCGCGCATGTCGCCGCTCATCGTGCCGTCAAGTTCTTTGCGTTCTTTCAGTGTCAAGTTGCGCCACTTCGCAATGTAGTAGTCGCCGCGCAAAAGGCCAGTGGGGCTCATGGCGCACGAACTGCCGTATGAGATCCCATTGTCTCGACACCATTGCCTTGCGGCTTCCAGCGCCCTGAATGTGCCCTTTTGGTCAAACACAATTTCCATTTCGCTCTCCGGGTGGGTTGCCGCCTAACCAGGCGCTCAAGCCGACCCCGCTTCGCGGGTCGGCTTAGCTTCGGTGTTAGCCGTCATGGGTTCACGCTTCCGCAAAAAGTGCAGCAGTGACCGTCGATGCACGGCGCGCCGCAGTCACGGCACTCCTTAATCCCTGGGCAGAATGACCTTGCAAGCCGTCCTGCGGCACGGTCCCATTCGTCGCTGTATCGCTCGTGTGGGTACGTCACTTCTTTTTTCTTATTCTCCATTTGTTCCTCCAAGCTGGTGACGGCTAACAATTCGTTCAAGCCGACGCCGTTCCGGCGCGGCTTAATTCAGGTGTTAGCACTCAATGCAGATTGCAGCTCGGCCAGCGCCTTTTTCGCGCTCTCGGTCGCAGCCTCAAGTTCTGCGCCATCACTCAGCACAGCTCGTATTGCCGCCGTCTCGCTGCCCGGTGATGTGTCGCAAGACAACATCCACTCCATCGCTCGTAGTGCTTCGGCTACTTTAAAGAGGTGTGCCGCAAAGGCGCGGTGCGTTGGCGATTCTGCCCGGCTCAAGATCGTGCTCGCTGCGTCCTGCACTCGGCTATACACATAGTCCAAACTCCCGCCGCTCATCTCGTATCCTCGTGTTGAGTGCTAACAATTCATTCAAGCCGACGCCGGAAAGGTCGTCGGCACTTCATGCGCCATCGGGGCGCGGCTTAATTCAGGCGTTAGATGCGATCAAGCATTCCAGCGTTCGCAAGTTCGCAAAGCCGGTCTGCCTGCTCTCGCGTGGAGCAGAACACAGCGCCTCCCGTGCCGGACAGCGCAACAACTCCGCGCGCGTCACACACTTGCGGCGGCGATTCGCGCATGTGCGTGTACTGCGGGCCATACTTGATCGTCTCAACGTGGAATGGCGGTCCGGCGTTGATCCGATTCAAGCGCCAGCCTTCAATCCCGTCCGCAATGAGTGCCATAGTTCCTCGCTTCGCATCTAACAATTCGTTCAAGGCCGACGCCTACGGCGCGGCTTAATTCAGGGGTTAGACCGCACGCATCCACAGCACTTCAATGTGCCAAGTGCTATTGTCTCGGTGAACGCAAAACAGGCTGCGCTTTGCGCCAGACAAGGTGGTAATGCACCCAACCCAAAAGCCCCATATCCCCAGCCCTGGAACGCTGTCGGGGATGCAATCGAATCCGAACAGGTCAAAACTCATTTCCATTTTCCTTATGCGGTCTAACGATTCATTCAAGCCGACGCTGGCGCGGCTTAATTCAGGGGTTAGCGGGCACGGATCGCGGCGGCAATGTGGCTTGTGTCGCAGGCGTCGAACGATTCGCACAGTTCGGCGCACGCATCGCGCATCTGCTCTTGCGCAAAATCCACGATCTCGTCAATGCCAAGCTCGTCCCACTGGTTCATCGCGTCCGCCTGCGCGTTCCATGCTGTCTTCAATTCATCGATAGTCATCTTCATCGCATTGCCCTCTAACTCTGCGTCGAAGCCGTCCCATCGGGCCACGGCACCTTCCCCTCTTTTGCTTCTTCGTAGAAGTCGCGTTTGAAGAATGCAGTCTCCGCATCGCCGGCCTGCGCCTGCATCGCGGCGTCGATGGCGTCGTCCGCTTTCTGTATCTCAGGGTGTTCGTCGTAGTCGGGCAGGTATCTGCGCGCAACGGCGACCAAGGAGACAAGTGCATCCAGCACAGCCTGCGCCTCGCTGCCGCCCTTGGGGCTGTCCTCGACGTGCCCGCTGCCGCCGCAGGACGGACAGTTCAGACGGGCCTCGTCGGCGGTGAACTGCGCTTCGCTGTTCCCGTCGTTGTGGAAGGTGGCGCCCTTGGGGCTGGCGTCGATCAGGGCGAGCAGACGATCGCGTATCGACTCGATGAACGTGATCTGCTGCGGCTCATATCCATCCACCTTCGCCGAGTGCGAAAGGTCGTTGGCTATCGCGCGCAACTCGGTCAAGTCGATCCCCGGCGCTGCGGGGGTGCTCTTGCAAACTGCGCACGGGACGTTCTCGCCGGACGGACGGCCCTCGCACGCTGGGCAAGCCGGCGCTGCGGCGTGCAGCTCGCCGATGATCCGGCCGGCGTCCTCGTGATCCTTCGCACCCAGCATGTCCAGCAGGTGCCTGTGCAGATCAACCGGCGCTGCGGTGACGGGGGCGGCGTAGAGCTTGTCCCCGATCTTGGCAGTGCCGGAAATCCACTCGATCTCAACGCCGCGCCCATTGACGGCCGTGATGTTCGCCACCGCCTCCTGCGCTGCGGCGTGCAGCTCGGCCTTCGCTGCCGCGTACCCAGCCGCGAACTGCCGCGCGCCCTGCTGTTCGTTGTGTGCGTTCATGCGGCGTTCCTCTTGGGGTTGGTGATGGGACGGCGGCCTGGCCAGGTGGTGATGGGGGCGTCGAAGTTGTGGGGCAGGACTTCGGGTTTTTTGCCGGTGCGGCGCATCCACTGCTCGACGGTTTCCACGTCGCCGGTGGCCGTGGCTGAGGGCGGGATAACGGCGGCCACGCCGAGGGATGCCGCGCGTTGGCGGGCGCTGTCGGCCTGGGCGGGGGTGAGGCGCTGCACGCGGGTGCGCACGGCCGGCTGCAGCAGGTTTTCCGTGGCCAGGGCGAAGCGCATGCCGCCGGGCGCGCGGAATTTACGGATGACGCCGCGGCTGAGCATGGTGTTGAGCGTGGCGTCGAGCTGCTTGTGGTCGGCATGCTTGCCGAGCAGGCAGCGCAGCTGCTGCCTGGTGAGGCCCGCGGGTTCGGGGGCGAGCAGTTGTTTGACCGCGCTCACCTGGCGGCTGCGGAGGTGGGCGGCGCTCATGCGTCGCAGCCCTTGCCGATCTCGCCGGGGCGGCCATCGGCTGTGGCGGTGAAGTTGCGCCAGTGCACCCAGCCGCGCTGCGGGCAGTGGAAGCCCCACTCTCGCAGCACCGGCGTGGTGATGAAGAGCGTCCAGCAGGGCTGCGGGAAGTTGCCGAACAGCTGCCACAGTTCGACGCGGTGCGCAGCACGCGGCCCGCACAGCTTCAGGCTGCCGGGTTCGCGCACGGTGCGGCGGTGGATGCCACCGGCGTCGATGGTGTGCTCGATGTAGCTGCCGCGCAGCAGCAGCGATGCCCACGCCCAGGGGTGATCGTGCAGGGCGCGCTCGTCGTCGCTGCGCAGGAACTTGTGCAGGTACATGTTGGGCAGGCGCTGGCTGAACCATACGGCGAAGCGCTGCCAGCGGGTGCGGCGGCTCTCTTCGATGTGCCGATACCAGCCGCGCCAGGGGGTGAGGTACCAGCGCAGCAGGTACGCGCCAGCGGGGTCGTCGGCGCCGACGATGTAGTCGGGCGGGCGGCGGCCGGCGATGCGGGTGATGAGGAAGGTGGAGAGGGGGCGGATCATGCGGATGCCTCCCGTGCGGCGGCCTCTGCGCCGAGGGCGGCGTAGGCGGTGCGGTCGAGGTGGTCGTCGGCGTGGTAGCTGCCGGCGGCGCCGCGGCTCATTTTCAGCAGCTCCATGAACTGCCAGCCCTGGGATTCGGTGATGTCGGTGCCGAACATTGCGTTGAACGCAGCCACGGTGCGGGCCATGGATCGCTCGCCGGTGGGCTGGTCGCGCAGCGCGGCGCGCTGGGCGATGTCGTCAGCGGCGGCGGTGAGGATCAGCGGGGCGGTGGCGGGGGTCATGCGCTCACCACCTGGGCCGCTTTCAGCAGCGCCCGGTTGAGCACGTAGTAGTTGCCGCGTGCGGCGATGCTGGGGTGTGCGTTGTTGGTGAGCACCAGGCAGTCGTAGCTGGGGTAGGGGCGGCTGCCGTCCCAGTCGTCGACGATGCGTTCCAGGCCGAAGTGCTGGCGCAGCTGTTCGGCGTGCTGCGTTTTGCCGCTGCCCTTGGGGCCGTAGATGATGACGGAGCGCTTCATGCCGCGGCCGCCTTTGCGCTTGCGGCGATGAGTTGCTGGGCCATGCCGATGCCACGTGCAGTGAGCGTGACGGTGCGCGGAAAAACGGGGTCATCGAACGTCACCAGGTTGGCGTTGTCCAGCCAATTGATGGCGCGGCGGGTGAATGCCTCCACGGTGACGGCGGCGCTGGTGGTGACTTGCGCGGGGGTGCTGACAAAGCCACCACGGGTGCGGCGCAGGCTGTGCCCTTGCGATGCGAAGGCGGCCAGCAGGGCGCGCTGGGCGACGGGTTGAAGGTGCATGGTGGCTCCGGGTGACGGCGGATTGAGCGGATGGGTTTGGGGCGGCGGCGTGGCTATGTCGGTTGCCGCCTCATGCCAGCGCGGGGGCGATGACCGCCACCGGCGCAGCGCAAGCCTGTTCGCGCGCGCGGCGCAACCCGGCAATGGGGATGCGGTGCTGGCTGGTGGGGTGCGTCCAGCGGCTCTCGGCCAGGGCGCGTGACGCGGTGGGCACTGTGGCCATTCCGCAGCGGTGGCATTCGATGTGATACGTGTGGGGGCAGGGCGCGCCGATGCGGTGGCCCTGCGGTGCGCCCCACGTTTCGACCAGATGCGGGTGGTGGCCGGGGGCGCACAGCGGCACGCTGGCCGGGAGAGGGGTGGATATCTGCTGCATGGCTTACGCCTCCCGTACGGTGATGCCCTGCCGGCTGAGCCAGCGGGCGGCGCGCTGCAGTGAGCGCGTGGACATGGCATAGCGGCCGGCGCCCAGTTGCAGGGAGCCGCGGCGGGTGGTGACGGTGCGGTGCGGTGTGGCCGACACTTCGCTCGGCGTGGCGGTGGCGCCGGCATACAGGCCGGCCCATATCCAGCCAGCGCATACCAGCAGTACCAGCGTTTTATCGTGCCGGCCTGTGGCGAAGGACTCTTCCACCGGCAGGGTGATGGCGCTCATGCCATCGCTCCCAGCAGCATCGCGAATCCAGCGCCGGCGACGAACGCCGCGATTGCGATCACGGCTATGTCTCGCGCTGTATCGCGGTACGCCTTTTCGATTGCCTGCTCGATGTTCATGCGGCACCACCGGGCGGGATGGTGGGCGTGCGGCGGCGGCGATGGAGGGTCAGCTGCAGCAGTTCGCCGACTACCTGGTTGCCCTGTTCGCCGTGACGCTGCGCCTCGCGGATGCGGGCGAAGGCGGGGGCATCGTTGACGCCGGCGCGCGCCGCAAATTTGCGGGCGCTCTGGAACGGGTGCAGGGTGTAGATGACGGCGCTCACGCGGACACCCCGCTGATATCCGAGTTGCCCTTCTGGATGGTCGGGCGCGGGGTGACAGTGCAGCGCTCCATCGCGGCGGTGCGGTCAATTTCGGCAGCGATATAACGCTCGCACAGTTCGCGGGTGGTGGGTGCTTCCAGCCGTGCATAGCCGCCGCGTTCTGCAACGTGGCGGTGATGTGCCTGGGTATCGGCCACCACGCAGTCAAAGGCGCGGTCGGCGGCAAGCAGGTCGCTCAGGGCCAGCGCGTCAAGTTCTTCTACGGTGGCGAGCGGGTCGATGGTGCGAAAGTCGCTGATGGCGTTGACGGTGTGGACAGTCGCCTGTTGGCTGCCGTCGCAGTCGGTGAAGCGGATCAGCCAGATGCGGGTGTTCATTGGCGCACCTCCGTGGCCATGTCGCGCGCAGCGGCAGCGGCAAGGCGGCTGGCTACGCCCATGCGGCGGCTGCGGGCACGGTGGTTGCGCGCCTGTTCGCCGGCACTGCGGAGACGCAGCAGGTTGGCGTGCGCGCGGTCCTTGTTGGCGGTGGCGCGCAAGCAGTGGAGTGCCAGCAGCGGCAATTGCAAACGGGCCGCAGTGGCGTCGATGACGTGTTGCTGTTGCATGGCTGGCTCCTTCGCTAATCAGTGGGCAAAGGGCCAATTACTGACCGGCACGACGACACGCCAACCCGAACCCGTTGCCGCTGCGGGGGTGGCCGTAGACGAGACCGAGGTCGACGTCGACGGACCACGCGGACGCCGAGGAACCGACGATGACGTCGCTGCGAATCCACCCGCTCTTCGGGAAATTCGGGAACAGGTTGGTATCCACCGCCGGGCTGAAGCGGTCGTGGCGGATCACGTGGCGCAGCAGCACTTCGTCGAGCGGCGCATTGATCCAGTCGCTGAAGCCCAGCAGGCGTTCCTGCTTCACGGCCTCCACGGCGTCATCGCTGTCGTCGTATTCGGTGCCATCGTCTGCGGCCGTCAGCCGGGTGCTGACCAGCCAGCCGTCGGGGAACAGCACCGCAACGTGGTCGGTGCGCGGGTCATCGGCCGGAATCTGGGAGCCGTCGGCCAGGACTTTCAGCGGGGCTGCGCTGGCCTGCCAGCCATCTGCGCGGATATTCAGCGGGATTCGGTCTTGCATGGTTGCGCTCTCCTGGAGGGTAGAGAGCGCCGGCGGGTCACTGTGGCCTGGGGAGTGGCCTGCTGCCGGTCAGGGGAGGGGCCGGCAGGGTGGCGACCCGCCGGTCGCCCGTCGGCTGGGGAGGGCCGACGGGATAGTTGTATGCGAATCCTGCATATGTGTCAAGTGCATAATTCGTCCGTAGGGTATGCATTAGATGCTGGCCCGGTCAGTCGAATTTATGGTTAGGCTGTGCCGACATGGAAAAGGAGGGGTTATGGAGGGGTGTCTCGGAGTGGTGCGCTCGGCGTTGATCTGGCTGATCGGTGGGTCGATGGCCCTGGCGGTGGTGCTTGGGTTCTGGTTCGCAGGCAGGCCGGCGGAGCCGCAATCAGCGGTTGCCCCAGTTGCTGCAAGTGTTTCAGCTGATTCTGACGCAAGATCTTCTGCGGAGACGCAGAGGAAGGCTGAGATGGAGCGTCAAGAAAAGGATGAGCGGTGGGCCATCCACATGGAGTCGAAGGTGCGCGAGCAGCTAAAAGACCCCGACTCGGCGAAATTCCGGAACACGCGCACGTTCCATGGTGGGGGTGTGCCGGTTGCCTGTGGCGAAGTCAACTCTAAAAACAGTTTCGGTGGGATGGGCGGCTATCAGCGCTTCGTGGCTGCCGGCCACATTGTCGCGCTAGATGAGCAGGTCGAAGGTGGCTTGCAAGAGCTGTGGGGCCAGTTCTGTCACGACTGACATGGTTTGAGCTTGGCGCCCCCTCAAGCCATTGATCAGCTGATCAATGGCTTCTCCGCGCGGCTGATTACCACCCCGCAGATTCGGGTGGCCCGCGTGATTTGGATAGTGACGTACTGCGGGTTGAGTGGCACTAAGAGATGCTGTCCGCCGTCGATGATGAGCTTCTTGAACGTAGTTTCGGGTTCGCCGTCTATCTGTGCAACGACAAGGCTACCGCTTGTGGCGGCCATCTCCGGCTCGACAATGATCTTCTCGCCAGGGGGGAAAGAAGGTTCGCCGCGAGGGTTGACCATGGATTCTCCAGCGACGGTCAACGCAAAGGCGCGACTGCTCACGCGTGCGGTGGTGAAGATGTATTCGGTCGGCTCTATGTGCGCATGCTCGATGTTCTGATCTGTCCATTCGCCAGCCTGAACCCAGCCGAGCAGCGGTACTTGGCGGGGCCTGAATTCTGGCTCGTAGTAGGGTGCCTGCGGCTCGCGAATGGTGGGGGCGTCCACCGCTGCCCATATTTCCGATGGGTGGACACCGAGCGCGATGGAGAGAGCCCATAGCTGGGTGTCAGTCACTCCCTGACGGCCATTCTCAATCCGCGAGATGGCACCTTGATCTATTGATGTGGCTTCCGAAAGTTCTTCCTGACCGAAGCCTCGCTTCTTACGGTAGTAGCGGATAGCGGCGCCGAGTGCATTTCGATGATCCATCAGCAAATGATGGGGTGGTGGCGCGTGCGCATGAATGGCACGCATAACATGGGCTTGACTTGCAATATGTTCTAGGCGCATATTTGCGCCCCATGCATAGCCATCTCCGCCCAGCACGAAAAAAACAGGGGCTCACGCAGGCGGAAGTTGCCGCCCGGGTGGGCCGCGATCAGGCCACCGTGGCGAAGTGGGAGATAGGGCAGCACCCCGTTCCCGCTGAAATCGCACCGACCCTCGCAAAGGTGTTGGGCATCACGGTGCTGGAAGTTCTTTACGGCGATGCCGCCCCAGTGGATGAGGTGGCCTGAGATGGGCGAGCCGATCAGAGTGCCGGTAGTCGCTTTTAGCGATGAGGCAATCGCCGATGCACTGCGCAGCTGCGCGGGGGCGCAAATCAATCCGGTACCGAGCCAACAACCGGAAACGAACCCCCGTTCAGTCTGCGAAGCGTGTGGTACCAGCCTGCAGAAAACGAGGCCGGGGCGTCTTTCGCGAGCTCTCCGGCGAGCCGTCCGGCTGCTGTCGAAAGTGCTTCCTTCAGCGCGGGGGAGCTCTCGATGCTGACCAGCGACCAGTGGGCTTCCCTTCTTCAGCAGCGCCGCGCCGCGGGCCGGCCGCTGCATCTTGCCGAGGTTCGCTGAGATGCGTGGATCACACACTGCGCAGGCCCTCCGCTTTGCGCTCGCCGCTTTGCTGCTGGGTGTGGGCATCGGGCTGCTGATCTCCGGCGGCCTGGCGCGGATGGAAGAAGACAGCGACGACGGCGCCCGGGCCCGTGAGTACGTGGAACCGGCGAAGCACGGTGAAGCGGAGCGGGGCGGGTTGGTTGTTCATGCCTCGGCATGCTCCCCGCTGCGGGGGCTTTGCGCATGAAGGGCGTCCGTCAGTTTCTGCCGCCCCGGCAGCAGGTGGTCTATGCGCACACGCGCCGGATGCTGGATGCGACGGCAAGCAACTACACGTCGTTCGCGATGAACGTGGCCGAGCGTTACCTGTCGATGGTGGCGCCGGACGTGCGGCAGGTGAAGCTGCGCACGGGCGAGGGCGTGGAGCTCATCAAGGCGATGGAGAACAACGCCCAGGTGCTGCGCCGCTACATGGATGGCACGGTGAAGACGCTGCCGGCGGACCTGGAAGATGCGTGGGTGATGGCGTTGCCGGAGCCGTTCCGCGGTGAGTGCGAGCGCGACTTGGCACGCCGGCGCGGGATGCTGGCGGTGCAGATGCCGGCAGACGATGAAGCGGCGCAGGCGGTGGGCCTTGCCCGGCTTGCGCATGAGTTCGGCGAGCTGATGTCTGCGCTTGCGCCAGCCCTTGCGGACGGAAAGTTGGACGCGACAGACCTGCCGTATGCGCGGCGCATCCTCGATGAATCAGGCGATCTGATCAGCGCGGTGGTGGCCTTGCGCCGCCAGGTGCAGGCGCTGGTGCCCAACAGTGGAGTGATGGCATGAAGCGCAAGTTGACCCACGCCGTGAGGGCGCTGATACGCCGCCGCTGGAAGCCGGCGGACATGCCGGCGTGCCGGGCGCAGATGGCCGCCGCAGCTGCGGCACTGGACGATAACGCGCCGGGATTGCAAGGCGCGGATGCGCTGGCCTTGCGCGAGCAACTGCGTGTGGATGCTGGGCGCCGTATGCAGGCGGCATTGCCGCTGGTGTGTGCCCCGGTCCCCTGTGCTGGCGTGGAGGCTGCGCGCGCGGCGGGTTCAGTAGGCATGGGTGGGTATGCGAGTCGTTCAGGTTCGCCAGTCGATGGGTCCTCCCTGGGCGCCCCTGTCGCGGGTAATTCGGACCCCGTTTCCTGTGTAGATAGCGGCCGGGGAAGTTACTGAACGTGGCGGTCAACTACGACGACGCCCTGTCGCAGCTGCAATCCGCTGGTCTGCTGATCACCTCCCTCGAGCCCACCGGCAAGATGGTCCGCACGCGGACTGAGGGCGGCGGTCGAGAAAAGCGCGGCTGGTACGTGCTCCACACCCTGAACTGCGACAACGGCGACCAGCTGATCGTCGGCACCTACGGCGTGTGGCAGGGCAATGAGAACGGCGCGCAGAAGATCGAGCTGAAGAAGCGCGACCAGGCGTTCACCGCCGAGCAGCGCGAGGCGTTGAAGCGCCGGCTGGCAGAAGACCGGAAGCGCGCCGATGCCGAGCGTCGCCGGCTTGCCGAGCGTGCCGCGGCGATGGCCACGCGCATGTGGGGCAAGGCGAGCGAACAGGGAGAAGCCGACTACCTGCACAGCAAGGGCGTGCAGGGGTTTGGTGTCCGCTACGGCAAAACCGGCGCGGCCGTACTGCCGATGCTCGATACCCACGGCAATGTCCACGGCCTGCAGATTCTGCGCAGCGCAGCGCAGGCGAAGGCCGTGAACAAGCCGGCCAAGGAGTTCTTCCCGCCGGGCCTGGTGAAGAAGGGCCACTTCCACCTCATCGGCGGAACGCCGCAGTGGATCCTGCTGCTGGCCGAAGGCTATGCCACCGCCGCGAGCCTGCACATGGCCACCGGCTACCCGGTCGTGGTCGCATTCGATGCAGGCAACCTGCTTCCCGTGGCCACTGCGCTGGCCAAGCACTACCGTGGCATCAAGCTGCTGGTGTGCGCCGACGACGACACGCTGCAGAAATGCACCAGATGCAAAGAGCGGCTGGTGCTGTCAGATCACCCCGTCACCTGCCCAACTTGCGGCGAAGAGCACAAGGCGAAGAACGCCGGCCTGCTCGGGGCTGATGCGGCGGCGCTGGCCGCACACGGTGCCACGGTGCTGCCAGCGTTCGCCGATGAGCCTGGCCGCCGAACGCGGTTTATCGACGCTGGCACCAAGATCACCGACTTCAACGATCTGCATGCCGCCGAAGGCCTGCATATCGTCCGCGCCCAGATCGAGGCCCGTATCACGGAGCTTTCGTGGCGTTCACCTGCAGAAATTCCGCGCGCTTCAATCACCACCACTGGGGGCGCGGGGAAAGCGAGCCTTCGCCCCATCGGATCGATCGAGGAACTGCACGAACGCTATGCGCTGGTGTACGCGCAGGGCGGCACCGTGTTCGATCGGCAGGAGCACATGCTGCTTTCGCTGTCGGATATGCGCGACCTGTGCCTGCGCCGCGAGCTGCATCGCGCGTGGATGGAGAGCCCGGGGCGGCAGACCGTGCGCGTCCATGAAGTGGATTTCGATCCTTCATGCACAAAGCCTGGCGTCACCTGCAACCTCTTTGGCGGCTGGCCGACTGAGCCGAAGCAGGGTACCTGCGACAAGCTGCTGCAGCTGCTGTGGCACATGTGCGGCAACGAAACGAATCAGCGCGCACTGTACGAGTGGGTGCTGTGCTGGCTGGCGTACCCGCTGCAGTACCCGGGCGCCAAGATGAAGTCGACGATCGTCATCCACGGGCCGCAGGGCACCGGCAAGAACATGTTCTTCGACGAGTACATGAAGCTCTACGGCGAATACGGCCGGGTGCTTGATCAGAGCGCGCTGGAAGACAAGTTCAACGACTGGGCCAGTCGCAAACTGTTCCTGCTTGCCGACGAAGTGGTGGCGCGCACCGAGGTCTATCACCTCAAGAACAAGCTCAAGGCGCTGATCACCGGCGACCGGATCCGCATCAACCCCAAGAACATCCAGGCCTACGAAGAGGACAACCACGCCAACATGGTGTTCCTCAGCAACGAAGCCATGCCGGTCGTGCTGGAAGAGGATGACCGGCGCCATGCAGTCATCTGGACACCCGTCAAGCTCCCCGCCAGCTTCTACGGCGAAGTGATGGCGGAGATAGCAGCCGGCGGCACAGCGGCCCTGCATCACCACCTGCTCAGCCTCGACCTGGGCGACTTCACAAACGGCAGCCACCCGCCGATGACCGATGCCAAGCGCGAGCTCATCGGGCTCAGCGTGGACAGCCCTGAGCGCTTCTTCGACCAGCTGCTCGGCAATGACATCCCCGGTCTCGCGCCCCGGCCTGCGCTGAGCAAGGAGTGGTACGAGGCCTACAAGTCATGGTGCTCCAAAGAAGGCATCAAGAATCCCGCGCCGGCGCACAAGTTCATCAATGCGCTGGTCCGAAAGCGCGAGGTCGTACATCCGGACCGCGCTCGCAAGCGGTACGTGGTCCTGGACAGGACTGAGGGGCCGCATGGCTTCCTCATGATCGGTGATTGCACGCCCAAGGACGGCAAGACGGAAGCGACATTCCTCGGCGAGCAGGTCGTCCTGTTCCGCTCCCAGCTCAACGACTACCGGGGGGCGCGCGCATGACTGCCAATGTGCGGGACGTGCGGGACGGTGTGCGGGCACATGTGCGGGCTGAAACGCTTGTGGCAGTAGGCGTGTGCGGGACGTGCGGGCACTCCCCCTCATGCGGGCGCGCGCGTGATGCGGGAAACGTGCGCCCGGCCATAAGTGGCAATTCCCCGTCTCGCACGTATGCGTGCCCGCACGTCCCGCACGTCCCGCACATCGCTACTGCCGCAAGGCTTTCGGGCGATTCGCAGCCCGCACATGTGCCCGCACACACCGCACGCCTGTTCGCGCGCGCGTTTTTACCTGCCTACGGCATGTCGAAAGAAATGAAGAGGGAGGGCTTGGCAGCATGAGTGCTGTGACCCTGGTAACTGGAAAGGAACTGGCAGCACACATCGGCTGCCGCCCGTCCTACGTCGTGCAGCTAAAGCGCGAGGGGCGCGTCGTCCCGGCTGAGGGCGGCAAGGGCTATCTCCTGGAGCCCTCTCTCGCGCTCTACCGCGACACGCGCAGCCCCGCCCATGTCGCGGTGGCACAGCGCCATGCCGCGGGCCGTGGCGGCGCGCTGGCGGCGCCGAGTGCTCAGGATGACTATGGGGCTGATCTCGACGCCGGCGAGGACACGGACGGCGGCAACCAGGGCTCGCAGGCCCGCCGCGCGCGCGCCCTGGCTGATAAAGCCGAAGTGGATGCCAAGGCCGCCCAGCGTGATCTGGATATCAGCCTTGGCCTGCTGCTGGAACGCCGCGACGTGGAAGCCATCCTCGGGCAGGCTGCCGGCGCCCTGCGGGCCGAGCTCGAGCGCATGGCCGATACGCTGGCACCGCAGCTGGCCGCCACCGTCGACGAGGCGCGCTGTCGCGAACTGGTGTGGAACGAGGTCAGCCACAGCCTCGAGGAGCTGAGCCGCGCCTTCCGTGAAGTCGCCCGTCCGGGCGAGGGTGGCGCATGAGCTACGTCGGCCTGGCCTGCCCGGCGGAATCCATCGGCAACGTGCTCGCGCGCGCCCTGCAACCGCGCCGGCCCATGAGCGTGTCGCAGTGGTGCGATGAGCACATGCGCCTGTCGTCAAAGGGCAGCAGCAAGGCCGGCAAGTGGCACACCGCCAACAACCCGCCGCTGCGCGAGCCGATGGACTGCATGTCCGCGCGCAGCCCGGTCAAGAGCATGGTCTGCCAGTTCCCCATCCAATTCGGCAAAAGTCAGCTGGCAACCAACGCCCTTGCGTACTGGATGGACTACGCGCCCGCGCCCATCATGTACGCGCTGCCGGGTGAGGTCAGCCAGAACAAGTGGATCGCCCAGAAGCTCAACCCCATGATCGAAGTGGTGCCGGCAGTACGCAAAGCGCTCAGCAGCACCGCCAGCCGCGACAGTGCCAACCAGCGCACCTTCAAGGATTTCGCCGGCGGCCAGCTCTATGTCGAGCACGCCGGCAGCCCGCAGCGGCTGAAGTCCACCACCGCGCGCTACGTCATCGCCGATGAGCTGGACGAGTTCGCCCAGGCACTGAGCACCGGCGACGACCCGGTCAAGATGCTCGATGGCCGCACCAGCGCCTTCCCCAGCACATACAAGCGGCTGTATATCAGCACGCCCACCATCGCCGGCCTCAGCCGCATCAATCTGCTGTACGAAAAGAGCGACCGCCGCCGCTACCACGTCCCGTGCCCGCACTGCGGCCACTACCAGCCCCTGCAGTGGAGCGGCCTTGTCTGGTCGTCCGATGGAAAGGAGGCGTGGTACGCCTGCTGCGAGTGTGGCGCATCCATCGATGAGCACCACAAAACCGACATGATTGCCGCCGGCCGATGGGTGCCGGAAAACCCGGATTCACCCATTCGCGGCTACACCATCAACTGCCTCTACTACCAGTTCGGCCTCGGCCCGCGCTGGGCAGAGCTGGCGGCGGAATGGCGCGAGGTGCAGAACGACCCGGCCGCTCTCAAGACCTTCATCAACGACCGGCTCGCCGAGACCTGGGAGGACCCGGCTATGCGGTCGGTCAAGCACTCCCTCGTCGCCGATCGTGCGGAGCCATACAAACTGCGCACCGCGCCGGCCGGCGTGCTTGCCATCACTGTTGGTGTCGATACCCAGGACAACCGCCTCGCCGTGCACATCATCGGCTGGGGCCGTGGCATGGCCGCGTGGACGCTGGACTACATCGAGCTGCCCG
This sequence comes from uncultured Stenotrophomonas sp., assembly GCA_900078405.1. Lineage (NCBI taxonomy): Bacteria > Pseudomonadati > Pseudomonadota > Gammaproteobacteria > Lysobacterales > Lysobacteraceae > Stenotrophomonas > uncultured Stenotrophomonas sp. The sequence goes on from FLTS01000001.1 coordinate 2,893,073, forward strand.
GCGACCCGGCCGAGGAAGCCGTGTGGCTCTCCCTCACCGATCTGCTCAACCGCCCCATCGAGCGTGTGGACGGCGTGCTGCTGAGGCCCATGGCTACCGCCATCGACGCTGGCGGCCATCGCACCGAGGCCGTCAAGCACTACGTCCGCAGCCGCCTCATTACCCGGCCCATGTGCATCTTCGGCGCCGTGCCAAACAACGCCCCCATCCTGAGCAAGGGCAAGCTGGCCGATGTCACTTGGAACGGCAAGACCGACAAGCGCGGCATCACCATCTACCACGTCGGCACCGTCGCTGCGAAGCACTATCTCTACAGCCGCCTCGGGGCCGATGCCGAAAAGCAAGTGGACGCACGGCTGGTGCATTTCTCTGATGAGCTGCCACCCGAGTTCTTCCCCGGCCTCGTCTCGGAGATCTACAACCCGGTCAAGAACCGGTTTGAAAAAAAGGTAGTGCGCAACGAGCCGTTGGATACATGGGTATACGCCTACGCCGCCGCCCACCATCCAGAGCTGCGCCTGCACCGGTACACCAAGGCCGATTGGGATCGGCTGGAACAACGGCTGTCCGCCTCTGCACCTGAGGCCGTGGATTCCCGTGAAACACAACCCGCCCGCCCGGCCGCGCCGGTGGCGAGCGATTCCCGTGGAACAAAACCCCAGCGCCGGCGTGGCACCTGGGCGGATGGATACTGAGGACACCATGGCAGACGACATCAAGGCCGATGAGCTGATCGACCCGCTGCGTGACAGCTACGCAAAGTTCATCCGCGAAATGGAGCCAGGCATCCCTGCGCACTCGGCACTGCAGCTGGCAGACACGCTGCTCACCGTGCAGATGGATGTCCTCGCCGGCAAGCGCGTGAGCTACAAAGCCAAGCCCGCCATCGACGGCGAAGCCATCGCCGAAAGCTGGCGCCAGGGCCTGCCGGTGGAGGAAGTGATGAAGTTGCATTCCTGCAGCCGCTCGGCCGCATACAAACACCACCCCAGCAAGCTGCTGAGGAAGCGGGCCTAACACCTGAATTAAGCCGCGCCGCGAAGCGGCGTCGGCTTGAATGAATTGTTGGGCCTCAACGCCCGGAGAACAGACATGCAAGCAACGGAACAACAAGTGCAGGTAGCGGCGAAACTGTACGAAATGCGAGACAGGGCGCGACGCCTGCTTGGCGAGAAATACAAGCCGCACATGGCAGAGCTTGGCAGGATTTTGAAGGACACCGCACGGCAGGCCGGGAAATCTGAAATTGCCGTTGCGATGGAAGTGGTCAAGAAGCGCAACCTCATTGGCATGGACCTGATGATGGTGATGGCCGCAGCGGTTGAGCTTACTGAACCGTCACCATGAGGCCCAACACCTGAGTTAAGCCGCGCCGCGAAGCGGCGTCGGCTTGAATGAATTGTTATGTCTCTGCGAGGGATCTGACGATGTGGATTTGGTACATGGCTGGGGTTCTGACGTGGCCTGCGTTTTTTGCGAGCGCGTACATCTGGCGAGCAGCGAAGTGGTCATGGCTGGATTCCCGCGATGTTTACCGGCATGCAGGGTTGAAGCCGGGCTACAGCATGTGGAACTGGCTATGGATTTTGCCGAAGCTGGCATGGCGAACCTTCTGGGAAACGCTGTGGCACGACTTGAACGGCATGCGAAGGTCTGGATGAGACATAACACCGAAGCTAAGCCGACCCGCGAAGCGGGGTCGGCTTGAGCGCCTGGTTAGGCGGCAACCCACCCGGAGAGCGAAATGGAAATTGTGTTTGACCAAAAGGGCACATTCAGGGCGCTGGAAGCCGCAAGGCAATGGTGTCGAGACAATGGGATCTCATACGGCAGTTCGTGCGCCATGAGCCCCACTGGCCTTTTGCGCGGCGACTACTACATTGCGAAGTGGCGCAACTTGACACTGAAAGAACGCAAAGAACTTGACGGCACGATGAGCGGCGACATGCGCGAAGGGCCGGTAACGATCCGACTACGCGAACTGCAACCTAACACCCGTTAGACCGCCGATATGCCGCCTAACACCCAACGAAGCTGCAAACACCCCCAATCGCTGCCTCGGCATAGCCACTGAAAAATAGTCCACGGTTTTCCACGACCGTGGACTGGTGCGTACATAGAGTGCGTACCCATGGCGGAATCAGTGGCCCAGCAACGACTCAACAACTACCTGGCAGCGGAGGCGCGGATCCTCACTGCCGGCCTGAGCTGGCGGCTGGATATTCGCCAGCGTCAGGAAGCCGAGCTGGCCGACATCCGCAAGGGCATCCGCGAGTGCCAGATGCTGGTGGATGCCGAGCAGGGCCGCCATAGCAATCGCAGCAGCCTGCGCAGCACGACGATGGTGCCGCGATGAGCAAGCCCGGTGCCGTGCGCATGAACCTGATCGACCGCGGCATCGCGGTGTTCTCGCCGAAAATGGCGAGCAAGCGCATGTTTGCCCGCTCGATTCTGTCGCTGTACGAAGGCGGACGCAGCACCAAGTTCCGCCGCAAGAGCCGCGAAAACAGCAGCAGCGAGCGGCTGGTGGTGCGCGATGCGGCCACCGTTCGCGCCACCGTTCGCGACCTCGAGCGCAACTACGACCTGGTCGATGGCGCCCTCACCACGCTGGTGCGCAATATCGTTGGCCACAACGGCATCATGATCGAGCCGACGCCGCGCAAGAGCGGCGAGGGTGCTGCATACGACAGCATCGATGACGACTTCGCCCGCACCCTGCTCGATGAATTCCGGCTGTGGGCGAAGCGGCCGGAAGTCACCCGCTCCCTGAGCTGGGCCGAGTGCCAGGAGTTGGCCTGCCGCAGTTGGCTGCGCGATGGTGAGCAGTTCACGCAGCTGGTGGAGGGCGTTGTGCCGGGCCTGCGCCACGGCAGTGCCGTGCCGCTGTCGCTGGAGCTGCTCGAGGCCGACGTGGTGCCGCTGGACTATGAAGACAGCAGCAAGCGAATCAGTGCCGGCATCGAGCGCAACGCCTGGGGCCAGCCGCTCAACTACTGGGTCTACAAAGAGCACCCCGGCAACGGCGGATGGAGCAGCGAAGGCGCGTTGAAAGCCGTGCCTGCAGAGCGCTTCCTGCACCTGTCCGTGCGCAAGCGCCTCAGCGGCTTGCGCGGCATCTCGCTGCTGGCCAGCGCTATCGATCGCCTGCTCGACATCAAGGATTACGAAGGCGCCGAGCGCATCGCCGCGCGGCTGGCCTCGCGCATCCTCGGCTACGTCAAGCGCGACAAGGACATGGTGTGGGTTCCGCCAGAAGGTGTCGACCCAGCCTCGCCGGATACGCGCGATTTCCATCTCGACCCCGGCCAGATGTTTGCCGATCTGTTGCCCGGCGAAGAGCTGGCCATCGCCAACCCTAACCGACCGAACAGCCTGTTGGGCGAGTTCGTGATGAGCATGATGCGCTCGGCCAGCCGCGCGTTTGGCCTGAGCTATTCGTCGATGTCCGGCAACTACGACGGCACCTACAGCGCGCAGCGGCAGGAGCTGGTGGAGGCCTATGACGGCTACCGCATGATGACCGGCAAGTTCGTCGCCGGCTTCGTGCAGCCCATCTGGGAACGCTTCGTCCAGTTCGCCATCGCAAGCGGCCGCGTCAAAGTGCCTGCGCATATCCGCCCGGAGACAGTGGCCCAGGCCACGTTCCGCGGCCCGAAGATGCCGTGGATCGACCCCATCAAGGAAGCCAACGCCATCAAGGCGCTGGCCCGTGGCGGCATCCAGTCCGTCACCGAATCGCTGGGCGAGCGCGGCATGCGCCTGCAGGACTCCGTCGAGCTGTTCGCCCGTGAGCGCCACCTGTTCGACGAGATGGGCCTGGTCTTCGATACCGACCCGCGCCACGTCACCGCATCCGGTGCCGCGCAAACCAGCGACACCCCCGACCCCGCCGAAAGCCAGGGCCGCTCGCGTGCAGCGCGCAGCCGGCAGGCCCGCGGCAACCCCACAACCGGAGACAACGCATGAAGCCCACCCTGTTGGCTGCTGCGGTAATGGACTCGCTCGCCATGGTTCCGCAGGCCTCGCCGCGTGGCACCACCGAGCGCCCGCATATCGAGCCGCTCATGCGGCTGCAGCCGGTGGCCGGCGTCGATGACGCCTACGAGCTGCTGATCTACGGCGACATCGGCGAAAGCTGGTGGGGCGATTCCGTTACCGCGCAGTCCGTCGTGCAGCAGCTCAACGAACTGCCTGCCAGCGTTGCCACCATCAACGTGCGCATCAACAGCTACGGCGGCAGCGTGGCCGATGGCCTGGCCATCTACAACGCGCTCAAGCGGCACAGCGCAAACAAGGCGGTCACCGTCGATGGCGTGGCCATGTCCAGCGCCTCGCTCATCGCCATGGCCGGCGACACCGTGCACATGCCGGCCACGTCCATCCTCATGATCCACGCGCCGTGGGGCGGCATCGCCGGCAACGCCAAGGAGCTGCGCCAGTACGCCGACGTGCTGGACACCTTCGCCGAAGGCATGGCCGACGCCTACGTCGTCAAGTCCGGCAAGAGCCGCGCCGACATCCTCGCGCTGCTTCAGGACGGTGCCGACCACTACTACACCGGCGCCGAAGCCGTGGCCGAAGGCTTTGCCGATGCCGTGGATGAAGACACCGCCGACGATGGCGCAGCAGACGAGCAGGCCCGCGCCTTCGCCGCTGTCATCGCCCAGCGCGTCACCGCACGCGGCGCATCACCGCAGCACGCCGGCATGGCCATCGCCGCCGCCATGCGCACGCGCTTCCCGGCTGCCAGCACTGCCGCCGCACCTGCACCGCTCACCGTCACCGCCGACACCGCCGGCATCGCCGCCGCGGTCGCCGCCGCCATCGCACCGAATCCGCCGGCCGCCCAGGCCGAGCAAAACCCGCCGGCGGATGCCGGTAATCATCCCGGAGACATCACCATGCTCACCCCCGAACAGAAGCAGGCACTGGCCGCCCGCCGCGATGCCATCCGCGCGCAGTTTGCCGCGTTCGAAGCCCGCACCGATCTGGATCAGGCCGCGCTGGCCACCCTGCGCCAGACCTGCGAAGACGATACCGACCTCACCGCCGAGCAGGCTGGCGCCAAGCTGCTGGCTTTCCTGGGCAGCGCCACCCCGGCCACGCCGACCGCCGCCGGCGGCTCTGCAGCTGCGCCCACCGGCTCGCTCACGCAGGACGAAACCGTCACCTACCGCGACGGCGCGTTCAACGCGCTGCTGCATCGTGCCAACCCGTCCGCGCACAAGATGGAAGGCCCGGCCACGCAGTTCCGCGGCATGGATCTGATGGACATGGCCCGCGATGCCGTCGAGCGCGCCGGCCACCGCACCCGCGGCATGTCCAAGCAGGAAATCGCCGTCAAGGCGCTGCAGTCCACCAGCGATTTCCCGGCCATCCTGGGCAACACCATCAACCGCAGCCTGCGCGCTGGCTATGAAGCTTCGCCGCGCACCTTCCTGCCGTTCTCGCGCCAGGCCACCCTGCCGGACTTCAAGGAAATCAGCCGCGTGCAGCTGGGCGGCGCACCGTCGCTCAAGCGCGTGGTTGAGGGTGGCGAGTACGAGCAGGGCAGCATCGGCGAGGGTGCCGAGAAGTACCGCGTGCACAAGTACGGCCGCATCGTCGCGCTGACGTGGGAAACCATCGTCAACGATGACCTCGATGCCCTGAGCCGCATCCCGTTCGCCTTCGGTGCCAGCGCTGCGGATCTGGAGTCCGATCTGGTCTACGCCATCCTCACCAACAACCCGGCCATGTCCGATGGCAAGGCGCTGTTCCATGCCGACCACGGCAACCTTGCCAGCGCGGCGGCTGCACTGGCCGATGCGCTGGACCCGACAAAGACCAACCCGCTGGCTGCGATGCGCAAGGCCATGCGCCTGCAGAAGGGCATCGAAGGCCGCTACATCACGATCAATCCGCAGTTCCTGGTCGTGCCGCCGTCGCTGGAAGAAGTGGCGCTCAAGGCCACCAACGCCGGCTTCGTCGCTGGCAAGGGCGTGGACATCAACGTCACCGGCGTGACGCTCACCCCGATTGTCGAGCCGCGCTTGGAAGACGGCAGCGCCGCCGCGTGGTTCGGTGCCGCCGCGCCGGGCGTCATCGACACCATCGAGTACGCCTACCTCGAAGGCCACGAGGGCGTCTTCACCGAAACCAAGTCGGGCTTCGAGGTGGATGGCATGCAGGTCAAGTGTCGCCACGTGTTCGGTGCCAAGGCCATCGACTACCGCGGCTTCTACAAAAACGCGGGCGCGTAACCCAGCGCACGTGCAGGGTGGCGCCCGTCCGGCCGCCCTGCACGCGCACCCCACCTTTTGCCTTGTGAAGGAAACCGACAATGAACAACTCGCATTCCAGCGGCAATACCGTGCAGATTGCCGCCCCCAGCGCCCTCACCAGCGGCGTCCCCTTCATCCTCGGCACCATGCTTGCCGTGCCGGTCACCAGCGCCGCATCCGGCGAGCTGGTCGCCGCGCAGATCGAAGGCGCTTTCACTTTCCCCAAGCTGTCTACCGCGGAGATCGCCGCCGGCGCCAAGCTGCATTGGGACGTTTCTGCCGGTGAATTCATCGTCGCCGCCAGCGCTACCGGCGACCTGGAAAACTGCGCCGTCGCCCTCGCCGCCGCAGGAAACGGCACCACCACCGTGGTGGCCAAGCTGCTGCCGGGCGTGGGCGCAGTCAAGGCCTGATCCACGCCCACCACCGCACACATATGCCCGGGTGGCGTGTGCGGTGGTGGGGCTTCCATTCGCTAACAGGGGAACATCGTGAGGCTTGCTGACATGGCCACCGACAGTGCAATTGCCGCCGTCGCAAACAAGGCCGCTGCCACCGGTGGTGGTGTCACGTCCCTGTTGGGTGGGCTGACGGCCAACGACATCGCCATGTTTGGTGGCCTTGCGCTCACCGCCATCAGTGTGTGCGTGCAGGTGTACTACAAGCGCCGTGCCGACCGCCGCGCTGCGGAGCTGGCAGCACTGCGCAAGCGTGCTATCTCGGCCGGCCTGCAGAGCGCTGGTGACATGGATGGCGAGGATTCCGACGATGGCTAAGCTACGCATCATCGTCAGCGCCTTGACCCTCAGTGCTGCCGGTCTGATCGGCATTGCAGTGCATGAGGGCTACACCGACACCGCCGTCATCCCCACGGCCGGTGATCGCCCCACCGTGGGCTTTGGTTCCACCTTCCGCGACGATGGCACGCCTGTGCGCATTGGTGACCGCACCACGCCCGTGCGCGCCTTGTACACCGTGCAGGCGCACCTGGCGCGCGAGGAACAGCAGTTCCGGGACTCGCTGCCGGGCGTCGAACTGACGCAGGGCGAGTACGACCTCTACGTCGATTTCATGTACCAGTACGGCATCGGCAACTGGCGCAGCAGCAGCATGCGCCGCCGCCTGCTGGAAACCAGCACCGCCGCCCCGGCCCAACTGCCGGGCCTGTATCGCGCCGCGTGCGATGCATTGCTGGCATGGAAGAAGCAGGGCGGTCGCGATTGCTCATTGCCGCAGAACTGGGGGCCGAAGGGCTGCAAGGGCGTCTGGGCGCGGCAGCAGGCGCGTCACGCCAAATGCCTGAACGAACAGGAGGGCACGCCTTGATCCGTGTCCTGATCATCATCGTCGCGTTGCTTGCCGGCATCGTCGTCTGGCAGCGCGGCAGCGTTGCCATTGCCCACCGCGCCGCCGACAACGCGGCCGCCGCCCGCGCCGTGGCCGAGGGCGAGCGCGACGACGCGCGTGCCGCATTGGCTCAGGCCGCTCACGTCATCACCAACGAACGCGCCAATGCCGCCGCGGCCAGCGCCGTGGCCGCTCGATACGAAAAGGACAAAGCCGATGCGCAAGCCGCTTCTGATCGCCTTGTTGCTGACCTGCGCGCTGGCAACCAGCGCCTGCACGCACGCTGGCAGGCGGCCATCGCCACCAGCGAACTGTCCGCAGCCGCCGCAGCCGCATCCATCGCTGATGGTGGAGCCGCAAGCCGGTATGAAAGTGCGGGCAGAGCTATTGGCGCAGCCGACGCCTGCGACGCACAAGTGAGGGGTTTGCAGGCATTCGCGCGACTGTGCAGCGGGGGTGCCCGGTGAGCCTTGTTCGCATTGCGGTTGATGCAGACAACATGCTTGGCCGCCAGTTCAGCGAGCTGGAACGGCAGAACCTTGCATTCGCCGTGATGCAGGCATGCAACGCCACTGCGGTTGGCATTCGTGAGCAGTGGGCGGAAACCGCACCGCGCGTTTTCGACAGGCCAACGGCGATGACGCGGCGCGCCGCGCAATATCGCAAGGCGACGAAGCAAAAGCTGTACGCTGAAATTTTCCTGCGCGATGAAGCCACCAACGGTACGCCGCCGGCAAAGTACCTGCGCACGGAAGTGGAAGGCGGCGAGCGGCGGAAGAAGGGTTTTGAAATCCTGTTGCAGCAGAAGGGTGCGATGCCGGCAGGTATGTTTGCCGTGGCCGGCAAGGGCGCGCCGCTTGACCAGCACGGCAATGTGAGGGCGGGGCAGATAAGCAAAGTGCTGTCGCAAATGGGTGCGCGTCAGGACAAGTACCAGAATCAAACTGAGGCCAGTGCCAAGCGCCGCCGTCGTCGCGGTGGCGGTGAGTTGTTCGTGTTGAAAGACAAGCGTGGGCGTCTGCTCCCCGGTATTTACGAGCGTTACAAATTTGGCGCGGCCAGCATCGTCCGCAGCATCTTCATCTTCACGCGCAAGGCCAGCTACAAGCCCCGCTACAACATCTTCGGCCTCGCGCAACGTGCGTGGGACAAGTTGATGCCGTTCTACTTCAACCGTGAACTGGCCAAGGCGCTGGAATCCTCGAAATACAGGGGCAAGCGATGAGCCAGAAAGCATTCCTGCGCGCATTCGACCAGGCCGCCATTGGTAGCTTCATGGCTGCCGGCATGGCCGATGCTGCGCAGTACACCGCGCCGGGTGTTGGTGCTGTGCCGGTGTCATGTGGCGTGATGGTAGACCGCGGTACGCAGGTGTGGGGCGATGACGCATCGCCGGTGGCGCTGGGCGAGATCAGCATTGCATTCCAGCGGTCGCAGGTGACCCCGGAGCGGGGCGGCACCGTCGTGGTCGATGGCGACACCTACCGCCTCACCGACAAGCTCCGTGACGACGCATCGCTGGTGCGCTGGCTGGTGGTGCCGCATGGCTGAGCTCACGCCCCGCCGTAAGCTGCTCGATGCCTTCGTGCTCAACCTCAAGCGCATCGACGGCACCGGCCCGTATCGCACCACCGTCGGCACGGTGGCCACGCTCGAGCCGGGCCAGCTGGATCCCGATCGCGTGGAGGACGGCCTGGCCGTCTACATCGACAAGCAGGAGCGCGCTTCCGATCCGGCGCTGCAGCGCACCCACCGGCTCACAACAGTGGCCATCGTCGTCAAGCGCAAGGGCGGCAAGGCCGCCGAAGGATCGCTCGACGACGTGCTCGATGACATCGAGCGCGCCATGGACGGCCGGCAACCCTCCTGGCCGGCCGGCTTCGGCCAGCCGGTCTACCAGTCGATGGAGCCTTTGCGCGCCCCGGCCGGTGCCGACTGGATCGGCGCGGTCATCCGCTACACCACAAGCATCCCCGTTTTGACCCGTTAACCGCCGCCCCGCGGCACCACTGGAGATCAACACCATGCAAGACCACAGCTACCTGGGCAGCGGCAAACTCCTGATCCGCGAGTACGGCGCCGCCACCGCGTTCGAGGAAGTGGGCAACTGCTCCGCGCTCACGTTTTCGCCGCAGGAAGAAAAGAAGAACCTGGTCGACTACACCAACCCGGGCGGCGGCAACCGCAACGAGGTGGCGCGCCTCACTGGCGTGGAAGCGGCCTACACGTTCCATGACTTCGCCGCGGAGAACTTCGCCCGCGCCCTGCGCTCGTCGGTCACCACGGTGGCCGCCGGCAACGTCACCGACGAAGACGTGGTGGCATACAAGGGCGGCTTCACCCCGCTGGCAAAAATTGCCACCGGCATCACGTCGGTGAAGGGTGCCAGCGGCGCCACCACCTACACCGTCGGCGACGACTACGAGTTCCGCGACGGTGGGATTTTCATTCCCACCGGCAGCAGCATCCCCGCCCCGGTGGCCGGCGCGGCCAACATCAAGGTCACGTATGCCAACGCCGCGCAGAAGCACGTGGAAGCGCTCACGCAGTCGGCCAAGCAGTACGAGATGCTGTTCGTCGGCCTCAACGAGGCACAGAGCGGCAAGCGCGTGCGTGTGCATGCCCACAAGGTCAGCGGCGGTCTGCTGGCCAGCATGGGGCTGATCGGCGAGGACTACGGCGCGGGCGAAGTCACCGGCGGCCTGATGGCCGACACCACCAAGGGCACCGGCCTGTCGCAGTACTTCACCGTCACCCTGGAAGACGTGGCATGACGTCCACCGCAGCCGCGGACATCGACGTGCTGGCTCCGGCCGGCACGTCGGTGGAGTTCGCAGGGCGGCAGGTGGAAATCCTGCCGATTACTGCCGGCCGCATTCCCTCGCTCATCCGCACCGCACGACCGGTGATCCAGGCGCTGATCGAAAACAACGTGCTCACCGGTGAAGGCGACGAGCTGGACATCGACGTGATGCAGATCGTCAACCTGATGGGCGATCACGGGGAGGAATTCTTCGCTGCGTTGTCTATCGCATCCGGCGTAGGCGTGGCCGATGTCGAGGCCGCAAACCTCGATGACGTTGTTCGGCTAACGCAGACCTGCCTGCGGGTGAACCGCGATTTTTTTACGAAGAACGTCGTGCCGCTCCTGGCCGGCATGGCGCGGCAGTTGCCTGGGGTTGGAGCGACGCAATCCAGCTCCTGATCGAACACGGGCACGGCTTCACTGAAATACAGCAGTACACCCTTGGGCAGTTGCGGGCCTTCACCCAAGCCGCCGAACGCAGCCAGCGGCGGCGGCTGGCAGAAGACGCAATAACCGCCCGCGCAGCGCAATACGACACCGCCGATTTCAACAAATACATCAAGGGGCTAATGGGCTGATGGCTACCGCACCTAACTTGCGCGTCCGCATCTCTGCCGACCTTGCTGACATCAAGCAAGGGCTGGCGGTGCTGCGTGGCGACTTGGCCAAGGTCAAGGCGGAGGCTGCCCGGTCGGGGCCGAGCACGTCCAGTTGGGTGTCCGGGCTGAAGGAGGCGCGCAAGCAGTTGCTGGGCTTCGTTGCGGCTTACGCCTCCCTGCGCACGCTCGGTGCGTTGGCGAAGGTGTCGGACGAGGCCACGGCCATTTCCGGGCGCCTGCGCGTTGCGACGAAGACGCAGGAGGAATTCAACGCCGCACAGGATGAAACCTTCGACATCGCCCAGCGCACGCGATCCAGTTGGCAGGAGACGGTATCGCTGTATGCGCGTGTGTCGTCGGCTTCCGGTTCGTTGGGCATCAGCCAGAAGGAGCAGCTGGAACTAACCGAATCCGTGGCAAAGGCGCTGGCGCTGTCCGGCAGCTACGGCGCGGAAGCTGAAGGTGTGATGCGTCAGTTCGGCCAGGCGCTTGGCAATGGACGTGTGCAGGCGGAAGAATTCAATTCCATCAATGACAGTGGTTCACGCATCATTGATGCACTGGCAAAGCATCTTGGAATTGCGAGCGATCAGGTCAAAAATTACGTCAACGCCGGCAAGGTAAGTTCGCGCGACCTCGCGCAGGCAATGCTGAAAGACCAGGCCGATATCGACGCGTCATTCGCAAAGATGCCTGGCACCATCAGCGGTGCGTTCACACAGATTCGGAATTCGTTCGTGCGGTTCGTGGGTGATGCGAACGACGCCACCGGTGCAGCGGCGTCGTTCTCGGAGTTGTTGCAGGGTGTGGCGCGCGACCTACCGCAATTCTTCGAGCCCATCATGGGCGTGATGGTGCAACTGGCCAAGGCCATGAAGGGCGCTGAAGAGGGCGCTGGTGGCTTGGCCGAAAAGACAGGGTGGCTGGCCGAGGCGGGGGCGTTTCTTGCCAATGTATTCCGCGTCGTCGCGGCCGCCGGGATCGTCGTGAAAAACGTGGTCGAGATCATCACCACTGCATTGTCGGCCTTGGTACGCAGTGCATATCTGGCTGCCGAGGGGTTGACCAAATCCATCGGCGCCGCGTTCGGCAAGCTCGGTGAGACGTGGCAAGCATTGAAGGATGGCGGCCCCGTCGCGGCGATGAAAGTGTGGGCCGGTGGTGTGGCCGACATCATGGATGGGCTGCTCGTGCAGCGCCGGGAAATGATGGCGGGTCTGCAGGCCGCTGGCGAGATGATCAAGGCGGACGCCGCCGACCTTAGCCACGGCGTGGCGGCGCTGTTCGCCCAAGTAGATGCCACGGTGGCACGGGTGAAGGCAAAGGCCAGTACCGCCAGCACCGGCACGGGGGGCGGCACGGGTAACGGAACCGGTACGGGCAAAGCGGTGGTCGAATCCAACGCCTTGCTGCGCGACTCGGTCACCCGTGCGCTTGCGGAGCTGGACCGGCTATACGACGACAACGAGATCAGCCTGCGCGAATACTTCGCCACCCGCATGGAGCTGCAGCAGCAGTCCATCGACCTGCAGATCGCTCAGGCTCAGGCGGAGCTGGCCGTCACGAAGGAAGCTGGCAAGCGGCAGAAGCTGGAAGAGCAGATCATCATCCTGCAGCGCGACCGCGCCGACGTCGCGACCAAGGGCGCGCGGGAGCAGAAGAAGGCCGAGGAGGAGCTCGCAAAGGCGCTGGGCGATGTCCGCCTGAAGCTGATGGAGATGGACGGCCGCACCGGCGCAGCAGAGCGCGCAAAGCTGGAAGCCGAGTATCAGCAGCTCTTCAAACAGCTGGATGCGGCCAGCGATGAAGCCGGCCGGAAAATGGTGGAGAACCTGATCGACCGACTTGTTGCAAAAGCGCAAGGCGATGAGCTGAAACAGGCCGGCGAGAACATAGCCAGTGCCTTGCAGGGCAAGGAGGCCAGCATCGGCGCGCAGGTGAGTGGAGGGATGCTCGGCTATGGCGAGGGTCAGCAGCAGATTGCCGCCGCCCGTGCCAAGGCCATTGCTGACCTTCGGGTGTTGCGCGCCGAGGCTGATGCTTCGCTGGCGAACATGACGGCGGGTACGCCGGAGCACAAGGCGGTACTAGCCGGCATCGATGCCATAGACGTTCAAATCGCGGCTGTAAGTGCATCGCAGCAGGTATTCCGGCAGCAGATGGGGGACATCGCCGCCTCGTCCTTCGGTGATTTCCTTGCCGACCTGACTACCGGTGCAAAGAGCTTCAAGGCCGCTTTTGCCGACATGGTGAAGAGCTTTGTTGCTGGCGTTGCCCGAATGATTGCGCAGGAGTCCGCGCTGCGCGCAATACAGTCATTGATGGGGGCGTGGGGCGGCGGTGTCGGGCCGGTGCAGCGGGAGGCAATTCCGGTTGGCACGCTCCATACCGGTGGTCTCGCCGGGCGCGCATCCCGCCGGATAAGGGTCAGCCCGTTGTTGTTCGGAGCAGCGCCGCGCTATCACAGCGGCGGGCTTGCCGGCCTCAGGCCGGATGAAGTACCGGCCATCCTGCAAACCGGGGAGCGAGTGCTTTCGCGTCGGCAGACGGCGGCATACGACGCGGTACGTGGCGGATTCCAGAGCTTGCGAGTGGAGATCGAAAACAAGGGCTCGCCGCAGCAGGTGGAAGACGCTTCGATGGCGCGTGGGGCGGACGGCGAAGGGATATTGAGGCTTGTCCTGAATGCCGTTGCCGATGACGTTGCCAGCGGCGGCAAAGTCGCTCGCGCCGGCATGTCCCGTTTCGGCTGGAGGGAGCAGGTATGACGCAGATGCCGGAAAGCACAAAGGTCCTGATGGAGGGGATGGTCGATTCGTTTGAACCATCGGTGGAGCGTACCGAGATGGAACGCGGTGTGCCGAAGCAGCGGTTGGTGAACAGTCAGGTGCTTGCGAAATTGAAGGTGGGTTTGTACTTCGAGAATTCGACAGCGGCTGATGATTTTGAGGAATGGTATTTCAATACGATAAAGCGAATTGGGTGGTTTCAGTTTCACCATCCGCGCAATGGGAAGTTGCTGACGGTTCGGTTCGAAAAGGGGGAAATAGGTGAGCTGTCTCTCTTGGATGATTCCGGATTCGATACACGCCGTTCCGTGACGTTGGAGTACCTGCGATGACTAGCTTCACCGAGCGCAGGCAGCGCGCCACCGACACCGCCGGAACCCTGCTATTTCTGGAGGTGTCGGCACCGTCGTTCGCCGAGACGCTGCGCATCGTCAACGACACGCAGAACTGGACCAGCAATGGCATCGAGTACATCGGCGTGCCGTTCGGTTTCAAGCTGCCGGACGACGTAACGGGCCAGACGCCTCGTGCGGTGCTGACGCTGGACAACGTGGGCCGTGGCATCACCGACGATCTGGAGCGGCTGCTGCCGGGCGACGTGGTGATGGCGAAGCTGATGCTGAGCGACCGGGCCGACCCCAACGTGATCGAGCGTGAGTACTACCTGCCGATGACGCAGGTGTCGGTGAACGTGCGCACCGCCTCGGCGCAGTGCGGCTACGACGCGGTGATGCGCCAGCAGGCCGTGCGGCTGCGCTACAACCCGTTCACCGCGCCGGGGGCGTTCTGATGCGCCTGGCCGACGTGGAGCGCTTCGTCGCCATCCCCTACGACGAGCAGACGTTCGACTGTGCCGACTTGGTAGTGCTGGTGCAGAAGGCTTTGTTCGGGCGCGACGTGCAGATGCCGGGGCGGCGCCCGCGCGGTGTCGAGGGGCAGGCCGCCATCGGCGAATTATCGCAGCCCTACGCGCGCCGCACGGAAGCCCCGCAGGACGGCGATCTGGTGCTGATGATCGAGCACGGGCAGAAGCGCCCCGGCCATGCGGGCATTTATTTCTGGCTTGCGCATGATGCGTATGTGTTGCACGCAAACGAAAAAAACGGGTGTTCAGTGCTGCACCGCGCCCGTGATCTGCCCGACTTCGGGCTGCGAATTGAGGGGGTGTATCGGTGGGCCTGATGGAACAACTTCCGGTCGAGCCGGGCCGGCTGATCGTGACCCCGCATCCAATGCTGCTGGATGGCCAGCGCAATGTCGTGTGGGAGGCGCGCGCCGGAGAGAGCCTGTACGCGATCTTGATGCGCAACGTGCCGGAACTGGACGGGCAGCGGTGGGAGGTGTGCATCGGCGGCCGCGCCGTGGAGCGCCATCTATGGCACCACGTCTTCCCGAAGCAGGGGCAGGTGATCGAGGTCCGCGGCGGCGTGGGCAAGACCGCGCTGATGATCGTGGCAATGATTGCGCTGACGTTCTTCACCTTCGGTGCGGGCGCACTGGTCGTGGCCGGCACGTGGGGCTTGTCGGCGGCGGGCGCGATGGCGGTGAATGCAGCGATCTACGTTGCCGGCAGCATGCTTATCAACAAGGTGCTCGGCCCGAAACCGCCGAAGGCCAGCAGCCAGCAGCAGGATTCCGTGTACTCGATCAGCGGCGCGCGAAACCAGCTGCGCCCGTATGAGCCGATCCCCTTGCTGTTCGGGAAGGTGCGCATTGCGCCCGATCTATTGAGCAAGCCCTACATGTGGTATGAGGGCAATGACCAGTACCTTGGCTTGCTGCTGTGCGCCGGCATCAACGTCGGCCGCATTGATGATCTGTACAACGGCGACACACTGCTGAGCAGTTACGACGGGGTGCAGGTCTACCACGCCGGCTACAGCGAAATGGCTGAACAGGAAATCCCTGTCTACAGCAACGCGGATACCGTAAACGGTGGCCAGCTACTGGATACGGCTAGCGACCCCAAGCACACCCCAAGCGCGTGGATCGAGCGCACCAGTTCTGCGGACACGGTACGGCTGATCGTCTCGCTGGAGTATCAACTCTACGACAGGACCAGCAAGGGCGGCGACAAGAACAACACCGAGCGCGTCGAAATCCAGTATCGCCCGACCGGCGAGACGAACTGGCAGGTATTCGGCAGCTACACGCTCAACAGCAGCAAGACCAAGGCATACCGCGTCGGCTACGCCAAGGACGTCGAGCGCGGGCAATACGACGTGCGCGTCCGCACGGCTGGCTTGAACACCGATGGCAGTGGCGCTCAGGCGGCTGTCACGTGGACCACGCTTACCAGCGTGCAGGTCGATGAAGCCGACTACACAGGATTGGCGCGCAGTGGCGTGCGGATCAAGGCTACCGGCCAGCTCAACGGCACTCCGGACGAAATCCGCGGCGTTGCATTCGCTGCGCCGATCCCTGAGTGGGATGGCAGCGCGTGGGTGACGAAGGAAAGCAGCAACCCCGGTGCGCAGTGCGTGGCCTACGCCCGCGGCAGCCGTGCCGGCACCCGGCTGCTCGCCGGCATGGCGCTGGACGATGCGCAGATCGATCTGGAGTCGTGGAAGGCGTTCACCCTCCACTGTGCAGCCAACGACTACACCTACGACTACTACATCAAGGATGCACGCAGCCACCTTGATGTGCTGTCCAGCATCGCCCGCGCCGGGTTCGGCGAGATCACGTGGGCGGGCGGCCGGCTGGGCGTCGTGTGGGCGGCGCAGGAACAGCCGCTGTCGGGCGTGGTCAACATGGCCACGATCAAAAAGGGGCAGTTCCAAGTGGACTACACCCTGGTCAACGCGGCAGACGGCATCGAGTATTCGTACTTCGATGCCGAGACGTGGGAGACCAAGACCCTGCGTGTGCCGGCGCCGGGCGTGGAAACCATGCTCAACCCGGCGCAGGTCACGGGCGAGGGAGTTAGCACCGAGCAACACGCCGCCCGGCTGGCGCGCTGGCATCTTGCGCAGTCCCTGTATCAGTACAAGGACATCAGCTACAGCACCGACATTGAGCACCTGAGCTATCAGCGGTTGTCGCTGCTGGCGCTCCAGCACGATATGACGCAGTGGGGTTACGGCGGGCGCGTGCAGGCCGCCGTGAATGCCGCTGGCGTGGTCACGCTGACGCTCGATGAACCCGTGCCGGCGCCAACTACCGGCAATGCCTACATCGGCGTGCGCATCCCCGGCGAGCGGGTATATCGCGTGCTGCGGGTACAGCCGTTTGTCGGCGAGAGCCGTGCGGTGACGCTTGCCGAAGCATGGCCGGATGATGCGCCATTGCCGGGCGCGGGTGCCGACAACCCGGCGCACGACACGCTATGGATCTACGACTTCAAGCAGACTCCGGGCTATCGGGTGCGCGTGACAAGCATCGAGCCGGAAAGCGATTTGAAGGGTGCGGCGGTGCGAGTGGTGCCGGAAAGCCCGGAGTTCTGGGACTACGTGCTCAACGGCCACTATGTGCCGGCGCCGAACCAGTCGCTGCTGCAAACCCGCCCGGTGGCAAGCAACCTGCGCGTGACCGAGCAACAGGTCGTGCAGGGCAACACCACGTTCACCGAACTGACCGCCACGTTCGACGTAACCGGCCCGGTAGGGACGACGGTGGTGCGTGCAGCAGCTGGGGATGGCGAGTTGCAGGATGTGGCCCAGACCGCTACCCGGACGGCCACGTGGCGCATCGACGCGCCCGGCACCTACACCATCGTGGTGCGCCCTTATTCGCCCGATGGCGAGGCTGGCATCGCCGTGCAGGCGGTCTATTCCACTGCGGGGGCGGGCGTGCCGCCGGTGCTGGTGGACCTGTTCGGCGTCGAAGAGCGTAGCGGGGGCGTGAGGCTCTACACCTGGGGCTGGCTATCCGAGACGATTCAGTCGCCAGACTTTGCCGGCGTCGAGATTCGTTACATCGCAGGCAGCATCGCATCGCCAGATTGGGAGTCGATGACACCGCTGGGCGAGTCGGGCTACTACACCGCGCCGTTCGAGAGCGTGCTACCGGAGGCTGGCGAGTGGACCATCGCTTGCCGCTCGCGCAACACCGGCGGCCAGTTGTCGGAGGACATGCGCACGATCTCGCGCACCTTCGGGCCGAATCTTGGCGAAGTGATCGCCGGGCTTGACCCGGAGAACGTCACCGAACAGCTGATCGAGTTGCAGCTTGCAATCGAGGCCGAGCGCGTAGCGCGATTTCAGGGTGATGCGCAGGAGGCGCAGGACCGCGCCAGCCAGATCGCCGCCGAGGCGCAGGAGCGGCAGACCGAGATCAGCGCGGAACGGGCGGCACGCGAGGCGGCAGTGGCCGCAGAGCGCGCCCGTATCGATGCCATCGACGACGACGAAGTCATCTCGCCAGTCGAGAAACCGCAACTGCGCATCGATTTCGCCGCGCTGCTGGACGAGCGCGCCGGCATCAATGCCGAGGCCGACTTGTCTGAAGTGGTCGATGAGAAAGCTGCTTACAACGAGGCGTTGGACCGCCTCATTACCTACATGAACACCCTGACCACCCCCACCCGCTGGGATGACACCGGCGGATATACCAACCTGACTTGAGGAATCCAATGAGCGCATCAACTGCTTTTGCCAATGACCTGCTGACCGCGCTGTTCAAAGACGGCTACTTCGGGGCAACCTATATCACCTTGCATACTGCCGACACAGGTGCGGCTGGAACGCAATCCACGAGCGAGACGACTTACACCGGCTATGCGCGCGTGCAGGTTGCGCCGGCTGACTGGGGCGTCACCGGCGCAGACTTCAGCAACTCGGCGGCTATCGAGTTCCCAGAAGTGACCGGCGCTGCGGGCGACGTGCTGACGCATTTCACCATCGGCAACGGAGCTACCGGCGCTGGCAAAGTCCTGCTGCGTGGCAAGCTTGCTAATCCTGTGACCGTGGCAGTCGGGCAAGAGTTGCGCTTCAAGATCGGCGACATGACCGGCAGTGTGTCCACCGCCGCGCCGGTTTGAGGTGATCCATGGCTGACGAAATTGCATACAGCATCGGCAGCATGACGGAGGTGTCGGCACTTGCTGACACCGACATGCTGGAAATTGAGCGACCGGACGGTGACCCGCTTGCCGAACCGCCCGTTCCCAATAGCTGGTGGCGGGTAACTGCTGCAAAGATCGCTACTTACGTGCTCGGCAAGGTCGTCCAGGGCAGTGGCATGCGGCTGTCGCTGGCCGGCGGTCAGCTCACGCTCGAAAGCGGCGGCGCCGCATCGGTCGAAATCACCGGCTCCGCCGCCACGCTCAGCCTTGAGCATGCAGACCGCTTTGTCCGCTGCAACAACGCGACCGCGCAGACGATCACGATCCCTGCACAGGCGGACGTGGCGTGGCCCGACGACATCCAGTTGGAGGGCGCGCAGTGGGGCGCCGGCGCGGTGACGTTCGTAGCCGGCTCAGGCGTCACCCTGCGCAAGCGCTCCAACCGCACAGCAACTACGGACGGGCAGAACGCGCCGTGGGGATTGAAGCGGACCGCGCTCAACGAGTGGTTGCTGTTCGGCGATTTCGGGAGTGCGTGATGTTCAACGTAGGGACCATTTCTGCAAACAACCGTGTTCGCCTAGTGAAGCTGACCAATAGATACATCCCATCCTCGCAAGCATATTTCCAAACGAACGGAGTCCTTCAAGTATTCAATGTCGGGGACATACCAGGTGAATGGTACGCGCCCGGCCCCACGGCAAATATCGGGCTTGGTTACGAGGGGCGATATGCGCTTCAAGCGGGGTCTGCGCCGGGAGGCGGTGGTGGCGCCATTACCACAAACTGGCAGGTGATCAGCGGTACGTACGGGTTGATCTTGTACTGGAATTCCGGATTCAGCGGGCGTGTTCTGGTTGAAATTAGAAATAAAGCAACTCAGGCCGTGCAGGCGTCTGCACAGATATGGAATTCTCCCGCTTACGCGCCGTAATCGAGGGTTATAAATGGCAATCATCATCGAAGAAAGAACCAACGTAACCGTCCGCCGCGAGGTCTACGCCGCTGACATCCGCATCCGGGCCAATCCGGTCGATCAGGCCGCCGGCTCTGTGTCTCTTGAGCTGCAGACGCTGGAGTACCACAACGACGAGTTCGTGCGCATGGACCCTGCCGGCGTGGTGGGTGAGCTGGTGGGCGATTTCGCCGCGCGCAGTTTCGACGTGGGCGGAAAGACGATCACCGGACTCGAAGTCGTGCAGCTGATCAAGCAGTACGTCGCCGACTTGCACGCGGAGAGGGAGGCGCCCGCCGAATGACCGTGTTCCGCATCCTGCCGAACGGCGCGCGCCGTCGTCTGCCGGGCGGCAGCGTGCGGGCGCTGGGCGCGAATGGCCCGCGCTACTTCGACGTGGCCGGCTCTACGTCGCTGGGCGTCGATACCGGTGGTGTGGCACTGCCAGTTGTGCCGATGGTCGGCCAGACCTGGCTGTCGTTCGCGCTGGCTGGCTCACTGACGCAGGCCGGCACCGTGGGCCGCACGGTGTTGTCCATCGGCGTTGCCGGTGTGCTGTCCGGCAACGTGAACCTGCACGGCGCGGCGCTGCTGGGGATTGATCTGCTCGGTGTCCTAACGCCGGCCCAGCGCCTGCGCGGCAGCACCGGTATGCAATTCACCGCGGCGGGCCGCTTGCTGCCCAGCGTGCCGATGCGCGGTGCCGCTGGCATCGGGGTCGATGTCATCGGCCAACTCGCAGTCGCGGCGGTGTTGCGCGGACGCCTCGATCTCGGCATCCGCGTTTCTGGCCTGCTGACGGCCAAGGCCGGACACAAGTGGCGAGACCTGTGGCTCGATGTATACGACAAGCGGCAGGCGCTGCTCAACGCCATCGACGCCAACAACCGCAACCTGGCGAAGGAGGCGGGGGTGCTTGCCTCGGCAAACGCCACCGCCATCGTGCAGACGAATACACGGGTAGAGGCGGTGGAGGGCACGGTGACGGCCGAGGCCCAGCGGGTAACTCTGCTCACTGGCCGGGTAGACAACGTCGAAGGCACGCAGACCGCGCAAGGCACTGCGATCAGCAACCTGCAGACGACCCAGACCAGCCAAGGGAACACCCTCACGTCGCACAGCCAGCAACTGGTGAGCGTGCAGTCGTCCATCACTTCGCTGGACGGGCGGACGACCGCGAACGCGAATGCCACTACCGCGCTGGATGCGCGCGTCACGGTCAACGCGCAGGGCGTGGCGCAGGCAAAGGCCACTTGGGGCGTGTACCTGACCGCTGGCAACGTCATCAGCGGTGTGCAGTCGATCAACAACGGCGTCATCGCCGAGTTCAACGTGATGGCCCATGTGTTCCGCCTGCTTTCGCCGGCTGGCGCGGACGGCATGGAAATCCAGGACGGGTACATCCGAATCTGGAAGGGGGGCAGCCAGACAATCATCGGCAACAATTTCGGGGCTGCCGGGCAGAAGCTGATGAAGTGGTTCGGCCCCAATATCGGCGCGGCAAATTGCACGAAAGCGAATGCGACGGCTTGGGAAGACAGTGACGGCAACGCTTACTTCGGCGGGCAGGTGCTGCAGAGCGTGCTGCGATTCTTCGATAGCACGACGAGCACCAGCAGCTCGGCCAGCATTGAAACTGGGCAGAACAACTCGAACGGCAAGCCGAAAGCGATTTCTGTCCGTTACACCTTCGACGCTTTCCAGAACTACCCGAACCTCACCGGGCAAATCACCCCGGAGAGCGGGGTGACGAGCGCGGTGATTGCCATCGAGCGCCAGTATTCGGGCGGCAGCTGGACTGAGCTGGGTAGACGCACGATGATCGGTCAAGTCGAGTACGAAAAGTCCGACGCATCGTTCATCCTCTGGACTATCAGCGGTTCAATGACCGTGACGGATGCGGATAGCAGCACGGCGTCCCGAAGCTATCGCGCTCGCATCGTCTCCCGAAGCCAGAAGCCATTCACGGTGACAAATCCCGGGGCTACGCCTGCGGTTGTGCTGTCACAGTACCTGTCCGTGGAGAGCATGGAATGACCAAGGCGGCAACCATCCTGCCGGTCCTGCTTTTGCTCGCGGCTTGTGGTGAAAAAGTGATCGGCGCGCCGCAGCCCGGCGACCGCATGCAACTGCCCGCGATTGAGTGGCGCGTGGTTGACCGCCCGGGCCTGCTGCGCGCGTATCAGGCATCAGGCATGGAGCTGGCCTCCGGGCAGCAGCTCGAAGGGTTCGCTGGCATTGCGCCGGACGGGACACGCGTCGTCTACACGCTCCCCCCGCGCACCGTCGATGATTCGGCCACTTGCACGCTTGGGCATGAGGTCATGCACGTTGTGCTTGGGGCGTATCACCACGCAAAGTGACGCCCGGGTAGGTCAAGTCCTACCCGCCATCGCGGCCTCGGCCGACTGCCAGCGGACACCAACCGGGGCAGAATGGCCCTACCAGCAACGGCGGCGCCGGCTACTAGCCGAGGCCATCCCCCCGCCGGGCCGCGTCAGGGATGGCGCAGCTGCTGGCCGATCTCAGTCCGTGCGACATGCGCGGGTGATGATCCTCCCCGGCGCAACTCCCCAAGAGCGCCGCGCCGGCCGCCGCTCCCTCGGCGGTGACGCCCGAAAGGCTCGTCGTGATCGGCTATTTGATCGGGTCGATGCCGGCTTCAATTGCCGCGCAGGCCAATAACAGCCAGCGCGGAGCGATACGGGGTGATCCATCAGCAAATGCTGCCCCGCGCTCATACTGCTGGTATGCCGGCAGGGGCATGCCCAGGGCTTCGGCGGTGGCGCGCTGGAGCCCGCCGGGAGGCGAGGATTGGGCAGCGCAGGGCACGCTAAAGGCACACGCCGCACGGAAAGCCCTGCTGCGCCTGCTCCTTCGTTGCCGATAAGCGGCACCACTCTCCGTATTTTTCGCTCCCGCTGCTGCGTTGCCGCGGGTGGCGGGCGTGGCCATTGGCTAGACTGCTTTCATTTGCAACGGAGNCGCAGGCATCGCCTCCATGCCGCTTTAGCTCAGTCGGTAGAGCAACTGTCTTGTAAACAGTAGGTCATCCGTTCGATTCGGATAAGCGGCACCACTCTCCGTATTTTTCGCTCCCGCTGCTGCGTTGCCGCGGGTGGCGGGCGTGGCCATTGGCTAGACTGCTTTCATTTG
The DNA here is from genome assembly GCA_900078405.1 of uncultured Stenotrophomonas sp. Classification (NCBI taxonomy): domain Bacteria; kingdom Pseudomonadati; phylum Pseudomonadota; class Gammaproteobacteria; order Lysobacterales; family Lysobacteraceae; genus Stenotrophomonas; species uncultured Stenotrophomonas sp. Next base: position 2,915,996 of record FLTS01000001.1, read on the forward strand.
CAACGGAGGAATCATGGCCAGTTCTCGTCCTGTTTCATTGATCGGCGTACCCACCGACGTGGGGGCCGGCCACCGCGGCGCGCGGCTGGGGCCGGAGGCGCTGCGCATCGCCGGGCTGCCGGAGGCGCTGGCCGCGCGTGGCGTGGACGTGCGCGACGTTGGCAATCTGCAGGGGCCGCGCAACCCGTGGACCGCACCGGTGGACGGTTACCGGCACCTCGACGAGGTGGTGGCGTGGAACCGCGCGCTGATGGACGCCACCTATGCCGAACTGTGCGACGGGCGCATGCCGATCATGCTCGGCGGCGACCACTGCCTCGGCATGGGGTCGGTCACCGCGGTGGCGCGCTGGTGCCGCGAGCAGGGCAAGAACCTGCGCGTGCTGTGGCTGGACGCGCACGCCGACTTCAACACACAGGCAGGCCACGGGCATGCCGTGCAGGTTGCCCGAAGGAGTGAGCGCCTGGGTGTTGAAGTCGGCGTGCGCGTCCAGCCACAGCACGCGCAGCGGCTTGCCGGCAAGCCGCTGCGCGTGCTGTGGCTGGACGCGCACGCCGACTTCAACACACAGGCAGGCCACGGGCATGCCGTGCAGGTTGCCCGAAGGAGTGAGCGCCTGGGTGTTGAAGTCGGCGTGCGCGTCCAGCCACAGCACGCGCAGCGGCTTGCCGGCAAGCCGCTGCGCGTGCTGTGGCTGGACGCGCACTCGGACTTCAATACCTGCGAGGTCACCCCGTCCGGCAACATCCACGGCATGCCGGTGGCCTGCCTGTGCGGGCTGGGGCCGGATGCGCTGACCCGGCTGGGCGGCACTTCCCCGGCGATCTTGCCGCAGCAGGTGCGGCAGATCGGCATCCGCTCGGTGGACCAGGACGAGAAGCGCCTGATCAAGCAGCACCAGGTGGACGTCTACGACATGCGCTACATCGACGAGGCCGGCATGAAGCGCACGATGGAAGCGGCGCTGGCCGGCATCGATGCCGACACCCACCTGCACGTCAGCTTCGACGTGGATTTCCTCGACCCGTCCATCGCCCCCGGCGTGGGCACCACGGTGCCGGGCGGGGTGAACTACCGCGAGGCGCAGCTGGTGATGGAGATGATCGCCGACACCGGGCTGATGGGTTCGCTGGACATCGTCGAGCTGAATCCGCTGCTCGACCGCCGCAACCGCACCGCCAAGCTGGCGGTGGACCTGGTCGAAAGCCTGTTCGGCAAGTCCACCCTGATGCGCGATTGATGCCGGCTGCACATCGCTGAACAGCGGCCGGTCGCGTTCACGTGCGCTGCACGGCGCAGTCGCCAGATTCGCCTCACGCGGAAGCGGTGGCCGGGGAGCTTCGCGGCCAGCCGCAACCGCCAACCCCTGAACGAGGAGAAGGTGGATGAAGCGAGTGCTGATGTTGGCCGTGCTGGGGATGTTCCCGCTGGTGCTCGCCGGCTGCAACACCGTCGCCGGTGCCGGCAAGGACATGCAGAAGGCAGGCGAAAAGGTCGAGGACAAGGCCCAGGACTGCAAGGACGGCAGGTGCTGAGCCGGCGCATTGAACCCGTGACGAGGAGAAACCCGATGAAACGTTTGCTCGTGCTGGTGCTGTTGTCGATGTACGCGATGGCGATGCTGGCCGGCTGCAACACCATTGCCGGTGCCGGCAAGGATGTGCAGAAGGCGGGCGAGAAGGTGGAGGACGCGGCCACCGGCCATTGATCCACCGTGCATCAAGGCAAGCGGAAGGGCCGGCGACCGCCGGCCCTTTTCGTTGTCGGCTGCGGTCGCGGGTCACGGCGCGTTCAAGAACATCAGCACCGGCAAACGAATCATGGACCGGGCGCCAACAACGGCCTTGGCAGGGTGGTTGCGCGGCAACGACGCCGCTCCCCTTCGCAAGGAGAACCTGCATGAACAAAGACATCATTTCCGGCAAGTGGACCCAGATCAAGGGCAAGGCGCAGGCCAAATGGGGCGACCTGACCGATGACGACTTCCAGGTGGCCGAGGGCAACGCCGAATACCTGGCCGGGCGCCTGCAGGAACGCTATGGCTGGGCCAAGGACCGCGCCGAAACCGAGATCCGCGATTTCGAGAAGGCGCTGCGCAAAGACTACCCGGACTACCACTGACCGGGCATGGGTGGATGGACGGGACGGGCGGGGCCGCGGCATGCGGCCCGCCCGCTTTCCATCGGCGACGGCGGGCGGGCGGTTACACTGGGCGCGTTCATCCGCCTGCATTCCCGTGTTCATGACCACCCGCGTTCTCACCGGCATCACCCCTTCCGGCACTCCCCACCTGGGCAACTACGTCGGCGCGATCCGCCCGGCGATCGCCGCCAGTCGCACCCAGGGCATCGAGAGCTTCTTCTTCCTGGCCGACCTGCACAGCCTGATCAAGGCGCAGGACCCGGTGCGCACCCAGCGCTCGACGCTGGAGATCGCCGCCAGCTGGCTGGCCTGCGGGCTGGACCCGGACAAGGTGTGGTTCTACCGGCAGAGCGACATCCCCGAGACCACCGAGCTGACCTGGTACCTCACCGTGGTCGCCGGCAAGGGCATCCTCAACCGCGCCCACGCCTACAAGGCGGCGGTGGACAAGAACCGCGAGGAAGGCGTCGACGACGATGCCGGCATCACCGCGGGCCTGTTCATGTATCCGGTGCTGATGGCCGCCGACATCCTGATCTTCAATGCCAACAAGGTGCCGGTGGGCCGCGACCAGATCCAGCACATCGAGATGGCGCGCGACTTCGCCCAGCGCTTCAACCACATCTACGGCAAGGACTATTTCGCGTTGCCGGAAGCAGCCATCGACGAGCAGGTGGCGACGCTGGCCGGCCTGGACGGCCGCAAGATGAGCAAGAGCTACAACAACACCATTCCGCTGTTCGCCCCGCGCGAGGAGCTGAGGAAGCTGGTGTTCTCGATCCTCACCGACTCGCGCGCGCCCGGCGAACCGAAGGACACCGGGGGTTCGGCGCTGTTCCAGATGTACCAGGCCTTCGCCACGCCGGAGCAGAGCGCCGCGTTCGCCAGGGCCTTCGCCGACGGCATCGGCTGGGGCGAGGCCAAGCAGCAGCTGTTCGAGCGCATCGACGCCGAGCTGTCGCCGCTGCGCGAGCGCTACAACGCGCTGATGGCCGAGCCGGAGCGGATCGAGGCCCTGCTGCGCCGGCGCGGGCAGGAGCTGCGCGAGCGCTTTGCCATCCCGCTGCTGAAGGAACTGCGTTACGCCGTGGGCCTGCGCGACCTGGCCGCGGCCGGCGACACCCCGCGCGCCACGGCTGACACCAAGGCCGCGCTGCCGCAGTTCAAGCAGTACCGCGAGGCGGACGGCCGTTTCCATTTCAAGCTGCTCGATGGCGAAGGCCGGTTGCTGATCCAGAGCGGAGGCTTCGACTCGCCGCGCGACGCCGGCCAGCTGGTCGCCGCGTTGAAGCTGGCCGAGCACGATGACGCCCTGCGCAGCGAGCGGTTTGTGCTGGAGGCCGATGCCGCGACCGTGCTGGCCGCCCTGCGCGCGCTGCGCGAGTAACGATCCGCACGGGAGCCCGCGATGGCCTGGTTGTCGTTGTTGCTGTTCCTTCCCTGGTTCTGCGTGATGGGCGCACTGTACTGGTGGTTCCCGCGCCAGCCGCGGCATCGCCTGCGTACCCTGTTCGACGGCGCGGTATTGGCGCTGGCGCTGCTGCTCAGCATCGTCGGCATGCACTGGGGCTATGCCACCGGCGCGGCCGAGGCCGAGGTGGACAGCATGTGGAGGCAGATCCTCGCCGTGCTCTATGCCTATGGCAGCTTCCTCGCGGTGATGGCGCTGGCCCTGCTGCTGCGCACCGAGCTGTTCGAGCCCGGCCTGCATGGTGGTGAACTGGTTGAACAGTTCAGGCTGGAAGAACTGCAGGCCGGGCTCGAACAGCTCGGCACGCTGGCCCTGCTGCTGCGCCCGCGCGTACTGCGCCGTCCGTAGGATCCTGTAGAAACGCGTAGGAGCGACGCAAGTCGCGATGAGGTTCCAGCATGCAAGCCCGGTCGCGACTTGCGTCGCTCCCGCGCGTTCCTGCGAAAGCCGTATTGCCGCACATCGACGCGGATGACAGCATCGGGCGGCGCATGACCGGAGCCATCGCATGACTGCCAGCCACGGCATCCACACCATAGATACCGCGTTCCAGCGCGACCATTTCGACGCTGCCTACCTGCTGGTCGAGGACGGGCGCGGTGCGTTCGTCGATTGCGGCACCAGCCACGCCGTGCCGCGGCTGCTGGCCGCGACCGGGCAGGCCGGGCTGGATGCGGGTGCCATCGACTGGTTGATCCTCACCCACGTCCACCTCGACCATGCCGGTGGTGCCGGTGCGCTGCTGCAACAACTGCCGAACGCGCGGCTGCTGGTGCATCCGCGCGGCGCGCCGCACATGATCGACCCGAAGCGACTGATCGCCGGCGCCACTGCGGTCTATGGCGAGGCGGAAATGGCGCGCAGCTACGGCCGCATCGTGCCGGTGCCGGCCGAGCGCGTGGTGGTGGCCGGGGACGGTCACCGCCTGTCGCTGGCCGGGCGCGAACTGCTGTGCATCGACACGCCCGGCCATGCGCGCCACCACCTGTGTGTGTGGGACGCGGCCAGCCGCAGCTGGTTCACCGGCGACACCTTCGGCCTGTCCTACCGCGAACTGGACAGCGCGCAGGGGGCTTTCATCGTTCCCACCAGCTCGCCGGTGCAGTTCGACCCGGAGGCGATGCATGCCTCCATCGAACGCCTGCTGGCGCAGGCGCCGGAAGCGATGTACCTGACCCACTACGGCCGGGTGCAGGACGTGGCGCGGTTGGGCGCCGATCTGCACGTGCAGATCGACGCGATGACCGCCATCGCCCGTGCCTGCGTCGGCCATGCCGATCGCCATCGCGGGCTGGTGGCCGCGTTGGGCGAGCTGTATCTGACGCGCGCGCGCATGCATGGTTGCCGGCTGGACGATGCCGGTGTGCTGCGCGTGCTGGAACTGGACATCGAACTCAATACACAGGGATTGGAGTGCTGGCTGGATCGCGTGAACCCGTAGATACCGGCTTGCCCGGTCCGGGGGCGCGAGAGTCATGGGAGAGCTTCATGCGGGGCAAGTCCCGCATCTACGGGTAAAATTCCGCGCATTCCATTGTTGCTGGTGCCTGCCGTGAACCCGATGCGCATGCTGCTGTTGTCGTCCTGCCTGTTCGTCGGCGGTATCGCCAGTGCGGCCAACGACCTGCCCGGTGGCGGCATCGACCCGGAGGCGCTGTCGCGGCACGTGCAGGTGCTGGCCTCGGACGCATTCGAGGGTCGCGCGCCGGCGACGGAGGGGGAGCGGCGCACCGTCGATTATCTGGTCGGGCAGTTCCGCGCGGCCGGCCTGCAGCCGGGCGGCGAGGAGGGCGGCTGGGTACAGGAGGTGCCGCTGGTGCGCGCGCAGGTGCAGGGCACGCCGGAGGCCGGCCTGCAGCTCGGCGACGAGCGCGTGCGGCTGGTCAACGGCGAGGACGTGACCCTGCAGAGCCTGCGTCCGCAGGACGAGGTGGAGGTGGCCGATGCGCCGCTGGTGTTCGTCGGCTACGGCATCGACGCGCCGGAGCGGCATTGGGACGATTACAAGGGCGTGGACCTGCGCGGCAAGATCATGGTGGTGCTGGTCAATGACGCCGATTTCGAGAGCGCGGTGCCGGGCGCGTTCGACGGCCGTGCGGTGACCTACTACGGCCGCTGGACCTACAAGTTCGAAGAGGCCGCGCGGCGCGGTGCGGAGGGTGTGCTGATCGTCCATGAAACGGCACCGGCCGCGTATCCGTGGGCGACGGTAAAGGCATCGGGCACTTCGCCGCTGTTCGACATCCAGCGCAGCGAGGCCGATGCGCTGGCGCAGCACACGCCGCTGCGCGGCTGGATGCAGCGTGCGCTGGCCGAGCGCATCTTCGCTGCGGCCGGGCTGGACTTCGAGGCGGAGAAGCGCAAGGCCATGCGCGCCGATTTCCGCCCGCTGGCGCTGGGCGACGCGCGCCTTTCGGCCCGCTTCACGGTCAAGCGCGAGCCGGTGGTGACGCGCAACGTGGTGGCGAGGCTGGAAGGCGCCACGCATCCGGACGAGTCGGTGATCTTCTCCGCGCACTGGGACGCGTTCGGCATCGGCCAGCCCGATGCCAACGGCAATGCGGTGCGCCACGGTGCCATCGACAACGCCACCGGCGTGGCTGCGGTACTGGAGCTGGCGCGGGTGTTCGCCGCCGGCCCACGCCCGCAGCGGACGCTGTACTTCATTGCACTGACCGCCGAGGAAAAGGGCCTGCTGGGTGCCAGCTACTACGCCGAACATCCGTTGGCGCCGCTGGAGAAAACCGCGGCGGTGCTGAACATCGAGATGTTCAGCCCGGACGGCGAAACCGCCGACATCGCCACCTGGGGCAACGGCCGGGTGTCGCTGGAGGCGGACATCGACCGGGTGGCGCGCACGCGTGGCCGCCGCTGGTCGCCCGATCCGAACCTGGAGGCCGGCTTCTTCTACCGCGCCGACCATTTCGCCTTCGCCCGCAAGGGCGTGCCGGCGATCACCGTCGGTGCCGGGCTGGACAAGCGGGAGGGTGGCGTCGCCGCCGGCCGCGCGCTGCGCGAGGCCTATTTCGCCAGTTGCTACCACCAGCCCTGCGATGCATGGACGCCGCACTGGGACGCGCGCGGGTTGGCCGCCGACACGCTGCTGGTCTATGACCTCGGCCTGGAACTGGCCAACGGCCGGCACTGGCCGCAGTGGCAGGAAGGCTCGGAGTTCGGTGGCGCACGCGAAGCCACCGATGCTGCGCGGCGTTGATCCTGCCCGCCCCCTCCCCCGGGGGGAGAGGGGCGTGAAAGCGGGTGATCCGGCACCGCCACTGCAACCGGGTGTTGCGACGGTGGTAACGCCGCCGGCCGCGATGCTCGCCTAGAATTGCCGCGTTCTCCTTCGGTCTCCCCCATGTCCGCACCCGTTTCCGTGCAGGCTGCCCCGCGTGGCGGCCTCGTCGCTGTCGCCCTGTTCCTGGTCTACGTGGTCTGGGGCTCGACCTACCTCGGCATCCGCCTGGCGCTGGAAGGCGGCATGCCGCCGTTGTCGGTGATCTCCGGTACTCGCTTCGTCATCGCCGGCGGCGTGCTCTACGGCGTGCTGCGCTGGCGCGGGGTGGCGGCGCCGACGCGGGCGCAGTGGCGCACCATCGGAGTGATGGGGCTGTGCCTGCTGTTCCTCGGCAACGGCATGGTGGTGCTGGCCGAGCGCGACGTCTCCTCCGGGCTGGCGGCGGTGGCGGTGGCCTCGGTGCCGCTGTGGATGGCGCTGTTCTCGGCGCTGCGCGGCGAGAAGGTCGCCGGTGGCGAGTGGCTGGGCATAACGGTCGGCCTGGCCGGCGTGGTCTGGCTCAATGCCGGCAGCAGCCTGACCGCGACACCGACCGGGCTGGTGCTGCTGCTGGTGGCGCCGCTGAGCTGGGCCTTTGGCTCGATCTGGTCACGTGGGCGCGACCTGCCGTCGCCGTTCATGACTGCTGCCGGGCAGATGCTCTGCGGTGGCGTGATCCTCGTCGTGGCGGGCCTGCTGCGCGGCGAGCACATGGCCGCGGCACCGACGCTGCAGGGCGTGCTGGCGGTGGGCTACCTGAGCGTGTTCGGCTCCATCGTCGCCTTCACCGCCTACGTATGGCTGCTGCACAACGTGCGCCCGGTGCTGGCCAGCAGCTACGCCTACGTCAACCCGGTGATCGCGGTGGCGCTGGGCGCGCTGGTCGCGCACGAGCGCTTCGGCGCGGCGGACATCGGCGCGATGGCGGTGATCCTGGCCGGCGTCGTGGTCATCACCCTGGCACGGATGCGCCGCGCATGAACCCCGCCGAACACCGCAACGGCCTGCTGGCCACCACCCTGGCCTTCGTCATCTGGGGCCTGTTCCCGCTGTACTGGCGCCTGCTGATCGAGGTGCCGTCGTTCCAGATCATCGCCCACCGCATCGTCTGGAGCGCGGTGCTGCTGGTCGGCGGACTGGTGCTGGCGCGCGGCTGGGGCTGGCTGCGCGAGGTATGGGCCACGCCACGGCGGTTCTGGCTGCTGGGGCTGGCCAGCCTGCTGATCGGCGCCAACTGGAGCCTGTACATCTGGGCGGTGAATGCCGGTCACGTGGTTGAGACCAGCCTGGGCTATTTCATCAACCCGCTGCTGAGCGTGGTGCTGGGCGTGATGGTGCTGCGCGAGCGGCTGGGCCGGCTGCAATGGCTGGCGGTGGCGCTGGCGGCGCTGGGCGTGGCGTGGCTGACCTGGCAGAGCGGGCGCGCACCGTGGATCGCGATCGGCCTGTCGATCACCTTCGGCCTGTACGGGCTGCTGCGCAAGCTGGTGGTGGTCGAGGCGGTGACCGGGCTGGGTGTGGAAAGCCTGTTCATGGTGTGGCCGGCGCTGGCCTACGTGCTGTGGGCCGAAAGCGGCCACGGCGGCGGCTTCATCTCCGGCTGGGGCGTGGGCAACGACGTGCTGCTGGTGCTGGCCGGCGTGGTCAGCGCGGTGCCGCTGATCGCCTTCGCCTACGGCGTGCGCCGTATCCCGCTGTCGGTGGTAGGGCTGCTGCAGTACATCGGCCCGACGCTGCAGTTCCTGGTCGGCGTGCTGATCCTGCGCGAGCCGTTCGCGGCCTCGCAGCTGGTCGGCTTCGGCTTGATCTGGGCCGGGCTGGTGGTGTTCGCGGCCGCCGGCGTGCGCGCGGCGGCGAGGGCGCGCCGGCGCGCGTGAAGCGTGCAGTCGCAGAGGATGCTGTAGGAGCGACGTGAGTCGCGACCGGACTTCAGCGGGAAAGCCCGTCGCGACTCATGCCGCTCCTACAGGAGATGCTCCGTCCAGCGGCATCGTGGGCATCGGGCATTGCGTGCCATCGCCGCCGGCCTGCGCGAACCAGTCCTCGACCACGCCGGACAGGCGGTCCAGCCGCAGCGGCAGGGTCAGGTGGTCTTCGCCCTGCAGTTCCAGATAGCGCGCATGCGGTGCGGCGGCGGCCAGCGCGCGGCCCTGCGCGACCGGGATGTGCGCGTCGTCGCGGCCGTGCAGCAGCAACACGCAGGCCGGCACCTGCGCCAGCGTCTGGCCCACGTCCACGCGGTCCAGGTCGATGTCGAGCTGGCGGCCGGCGGCAGCGATGGCATCGTCCAGCCTGCTGCCGCCGTATTGCCAGCGCGCCAGCGGCAGCGCGAGGTAGTCGCTGATGCGCTCGGGCGGGCGCGACAGCATGTGCGGCACCATCGTGCGGATGGCGTGGCCGGCGTTGTCGAAGGATTCCATCGCCACCACGCTGCGCAACCGCGGGCCGAGTTCACGCGCGGCGAAGATGGCGGTGGCCGCGCCATAGGACACGCCGAGCAGGTGCACCGGCCCGTCGATTTCGCCTCCGGCATCGAGCGCGTGCAGCGCGGCGGCCACGTCCTCGCCCTCGCGCGTGCCGTAGCCGGAGGGCGCCTGCCCGGAGCGGCCGTGGTTGCGCAGGTCCAGGGTGATGGTGCGGTAGCCATGCTGCGCCAGTTCCAGCGCCCACGGCAGCAGCGAGCCGCCATCCATCATCCAGCCGTGCAGCAGGATCACCGTGCCGCGCGGAGTCGGGGGAGCGGTTGCAGGCACCGAAGCATCCAGCGAGAACTCGGGGAAGCGTTCGCCCATGCCGAGGTAGCGGTATTGCAGGCGGTAGTCGCCGGGATCGAGGGCGACCCAGTGCAAGGCCACCCCGCCGCTGCCGGGCACCGCGCCCTGGCGGTGCGGCAGGCGCGCCAGCAAGGCGTCGATGCGGGCGGTCGGCACCATCGGCGAGGTGCCGCCGGGGGCGGCCAGCCGCGCGCTGAGCGAGAGCGGTGGCGTCGGCGAGGACAGGGCGAAGCCGGCCAGCATCACGCAGGCGCCGGCCAGCGCCAGCGAACGGAGCATGGCGGGAATCCGGGAGAGGAAGGGCCGCCACGGTAGCCATCCGCCGTGGCGGCTGCTACCGCGAAACCATGACAAACGGATGACCGTTGCCCGCTGTTCGGTTTCGAGGCGACGGCAGGCGGGAGCGGGGACGATGCCGGGGATTTTTCGCCGCCCGGCATCGCCCGTGCAGTGCCTCAGGTTTCGCGCAATGCAGTGGTGATCGGCAGCCGCGCCGCGCGCAATGCCGGGAACAGCCCACCGACCAGGCCGATGCCCAGCGCCCACTTCAACCCGCTCCACAGCAGCTCCGGCGAGACGTGGAACTTGAACACCACCGCGCTGAAGTTGCTGCCGATGGTGGACACGCTGTAGCCGTTGAACACCAGCCACGCCACCGCGCAGCCGAGCAGGCCGCCGAGCAGCGCCAGCAGCATCGTCTCCAGCATCACCGCGGTGACCACCGGCAGGCCGCGGAAGCCGATCGCGCGCATGGTCGCGATCTCCCGCGCGCGCGTGGCCACCGCCGCGTACATGGTGTTGAGCGCGCCGAACACCGCACCGATGGCCATGATCGTGCCGATCACCTTGCCGAGGATGCTGATCAGCGTGTTCAGCCCGCCGCCCTGCTTGCGGTAGTAGTCGCGGGTGGTTTCCACGTCCAGCTTGAGCCGCGGGTCGGCGGCCACCGCTTCCTTGAACCGCTCGAAGCCGGGCGTACCCTCGGTGCGCACGCTGATCGACTGCCACGCGCCGCGCTGGTAGGTGGTGGCCAGCGTCTGCGCGTCCGTCCACAGCTCCGAATCGTGCGCGTCGCCGGAGGCGAACACGCCGACCACCGCCCAGGTCTGGTTGCCGAGGGTGAGCGTCTTCCCCACCTCCATGTCGCGGAACTGGGTGCGGGCGCCTTCGCCGACCACGATCTCGCGCAGGCCGGGCTTGAACGCGCGGCCCTGCGTGATCCTGACCTTGTCGTGCACCACCCAGGCCATGTCGCCGACGCCGCGGAACTGTGCGTTGACGTCGGTGCCGTCGGACTTGGACACCAGGTTGACCACCTGCGACAGCTCCGGCGACAGCAGCGCGCGGCCCTGCGGATCGTGCGCCACGCCGGGCAGGGTGCCCAGCAGCGGCACCTGGTCGCGGGTGATGACCGAGTTGGTCTCGGCCTGCGAGCCGCCGCGCAGCACGATCGCGGTGGTGTCATCGCCCGTGCTGTTGAGCGTGGCCTGGAAGCCTTCACCCATCGCCAGCATCGCCACCAGCACGCCGACCACGCCGGCGATGCCGACCACGATCACCGACGAGGCGCCCCAGCGCTGCGGCAGGCTGGCGATGCCGATGCGGGTGGCCGCCAGTGCCAGCCGGCCGCCGCGGGTGAGGGCCAGCCACAGCGCGATGGCGACGGCCACCGCCAGCACGCCGACCCACGGCAGGAGGACCCAGGCAACCAGGCCGATGGCGAGCAGGAGGACTACCAGCGCGTTCGAGAAGAATTTCTTCATGGTCGTGTCCTCAGCGTCCGGCCAGTGCATCGACGATCTTCAGGCGCTTGGCGCGCAGCGCCGGCAGCACGCCCACCACCAGGCCGATCAGCACGATCAGGCCTGCGCCCATCAACCAGGTCTGCAACGGCACGTGCGGCGGCAGCATGCCCATCGTTTTCGGTGCCATCGCCGGCAGCGCCAGCGCCGCCAGGCCGAGGCCGAGCGCGCCGCCCAGCCCCACCAGCAGCACCGACTCGACCATCACCAGCATCAGCACGGTGCCGTCGCCGAAGCCCAGCGTCTTGAGCGTGGCCAGCTCGGGGATGCGCTCGCGCACCGCCTGCGCCATCGTGTTGCCGGTGAGCAGCAGCAGGGTGAAGAACACCGCGCCCATGATCGAGGTGACGATCATGCCGATGTCGGCGAACTGCTTGATGAAGGCCTGCTGGAACGCCGATTCGGTCTGGCTCTTGGTCTCGTGGTCGGAGTTGGCCGAGATGGCGTCGATTGCCTGTGCCACGCGCGAGGCGTGGTCGGGGTTGTCCAGCGTCACCGTGTACCAGCTGACCTGGTTCTTGATGTAGTCGTTGGATTCGTCGAAGTACTTCCAGTTCATCATCAACTGGCGCTCGTCGTTGGTGGCGGTGGCGCTGTTCTTCGAGCGGAAGATGCCGACCAGCTGCAACGGCCAGTCGTTGCTGCCGCCGCGCGGGAAGATGGTGGCCTGCAGCGGGATGGTGTCGCCGATCTTCCAGCCGAACTGGGTGGCCAGCGACTGGCCGACGATGGCGCCGGTGCGGGTGTTGCGGAACGCCTCCAGCTGCTCCTTCGGCAGCTCGAATTCGCTGTAGATGTCGAAGTAGTTCGGCGCCACCGAGAAGTTGGGGAAGAAGTTCTTCGGGTCCTGGTAGATGCCGCCGAACCACATGCCGTAGGTGACGTCGCGCACGCCCTGCACCTGGCGGATCTGCGGTTCCAGGCGGATCGGCAGCGACTGGGTGATGGACAGGCGCGAGGCGACCACCAGTCGGTTGGCACCGGCCACGCTGGCGCCGCCGCTGTTGAAGGCCACGCGCACCGAGTCGAGCATGCCGAACAGCAGGAACGCGGTGACCACCGACAGCAGGGTGAACAGGGTGCGCGTGCGGCTGCGGAACAGCTGCGCCCATATCAGCGAGAAATATTTCATGGCGCGCTCCTTCAGTGCACCGGGGCGTCGGCCAGCTCGCCCTTGTCCAGATGCACGGTGTGGGTGGCGTACTCGGCGGCCTTGGGGTCGTGGGTGACCATGATGATGGTCTTGCCGTGTTCACGGTTGAGCAGCTGCAGCAGGCCCAGCACGTCCTCGGCCGACTGGCGGTCGAGATCGCCGGTGGGTTCGTCGCAGATCAGGAAGGTGGGGTCGGAGACGATGGCGCGGGCGATCGCCACGCGCTGCTGCTGGCCGCCGGACAGCTCGTTGGGCCGGTGGTCGCGGCGTTCGGCCAGGCCGACCAGCGACAGCGCGATCTGCGCGCGGCGCTTGCGGTCGCCGGCCGACAGGTTGGTAAGCAGCAGCGGCAGTTCCACGTTCTTCTGCGCGGTGAGCATGGGCATCAGGTTGTAGAACTGGAACACGAAGCCGACGTGGTGGCTGCGCCAGGTGGAGAGCTGGCCGGCGCCGAGCTGGTCGATGCGCTGGCCCTCGATGGAGATCTCGCCGCCGCTGGGGGTGTCCAGCCCGCCGATCAGGTTGAGCAGGGTGGTCTTGCCGGAGCCGGACGGACCCATCAGCGCGACGAAGTCACCACGCTCGATGTCCAGGTCGATGCCGTGCAGCACCTGCACTTTCTCGGGGCCGCGCTGGTAGGTCTTGGTGATGTTGCGGAGGGTGACGAGGGCGGTCATGGGTGTTCCTCTGCGATGGATGGGGTGATGAAAGCGCAGCACGTGGAGTCGCGCGGTATTCCTGCTTTTCCCCCTTGCTTGCGCATAGGAGGTTGGGGAGGGGGCTGTTGCTGTTGCTTCTGCAATTGCTGTTGCCTTTTGTTTTTGACTTCCCTGCCGTAGAGCGAGCCGAGCACCGCAGTGGGACAGGGGGCGAAGAGGCGCACGTGTCTGAGCGAAGCGAGTTGTGCGCCGTCCCCCTGTTCCGCGAGGAGCGCAGGGGACCGAGGCGGCATAGCCGCATCGGCTCGCGTCCGGCCGTGCTTTCTTTGGGCCACGTTTCTTTGCACGAGCAAAGAAAGGTGGCTCGCTCCTGCGGAGCAGGAGTGAAAGCTCTTGCTCTCGCGCTTTGGCCTTTACTTCCCACATTTCCTTGCGTGAGTGGGCAACCCTCAGCAGCAAAAACAAAGGCTTTCGCTCCCTTGTCAGGGAGCGAGCTACTTTTCTTTGCTCGTGCAAAGAAAAGGTAGCCAAAAGAGGCGCTTTTCCAACAGCCGAATGGCTGGTCAAGCACGCTCTGCCTTCGCGCCCAACGCGCTACGCGCGTCGGGTCCACTCCGCCGCCGGGATTTTTCGACGAGACATCCCTGTCTCGTCGAAAAACGACGTGCATCCCTGCACGTTGCCCCTTGCGGGGTCTTGTCCGTCGGCTCCGTCGCTACGGAAGGGAACCCGGTAAAGCAAGATCACGAGCAACAGCAAAATCCGTTCAGCGGCAAGGTTCTACTTCGGAGCCCCTCTCCCGCAGGGAGAAGGGAAGGGCAACGTCATCTGCCCGCATCACCCGCCAGCGCCACCTTGTCGCCATCCTCCAGCGTCGGCGGCGGATCGACCACCACCGTCTGTCCCGCCGACAGGCCCGCCAGCACCTGCCGGTCCTTGCCCATCTCGATCCCGGTCTTCAGCGCCTGCGCCTGCACCGTGTCGTCGCCGCCGACCACGAAGGCCACCGATTCCTGCCCGCGCTGCACGATTGCCGCCGCCGGCACGCGCACGCCCTCGGGTTTCTTCTCGCTGTCATCGGCCGGCTTTTCAAGGAAGCTCACCCGCACGCCCATCTCCGGCACGATGCGCGCGTCCTTCGTCTTCAGTGCCACCCGTACCTTCACCGTGGCCTTGCCGCGGTCGGCGGTGGGGATGATGGCGATCACCTCGGCCGGGATCTTCCAGTCCGGGTAGGCGTTGAGAACCGCTTCCACCGGCATCTTCGGCTGCACGCGGCCGATGTAGGCCTCGCCGACCTCGACCTCGATCTCCAGCGAATCCATGTCCACGATGGTGCCGATGCCGGTGCGGGTGAAGCCGCCGCCGGCCGACAGTGGCGAGACGATCTCGCCCGGCTGCGCCGCCTTGGCGGTGATTACGCCGGCGAACGGCGCGCGCACCACGTTGTTGTCCACGCCCAGGTCGGCGATGGCCAGCGCGTCCTGCGCCACCCTGGCGTTGTGGCGCGCGGTGGCCAGCTGCGCGCGCAGGCTGTCGCGCTGGGCCACCGACTGGTCGTACTGCGAGCGCGACACCAGTTGCCGGCCCACCAGCTGCTGCAGGCGCTGCGCATCGGCCTCGGCCTGGCGCAGTTGCGCCTGCAGGCCCTCGACCTGGCTGCGCGCGGCGTCGAGCTGGGCAGCGTTGAGCGCGCGCTGGGCGTTGGCATCGATCGGGTCGAGCGTGGCCATCACCTGGCCCTCTTCAACCTGCATGCCTTCCTCGATCATCACCTCGCGTACCTTGCCGGTGATCTTGGCCGACACCGTGGCCATGCGCCGCGCCACCACGTAGCCACTGGCGTCGAGCACCGAGGCGCTGGCGCTGTCCTGGCCGATGGCGACGACCGGCGCGGTCTGCACCACCAGCGGCTTGTCGCGGCCGAAGACGATACCGGCCACGATCACCAGCACCAGTACCAGCAGCAGGCCCAGCACCCACCACAGCCAGCGGCGCGGTGCGGCCGGGCCGGGCGCGGCAGGCATGGTGCGGTCTATACGCAATTCCTTGAGCAGGTCGGCAGAGTTGTTCATCGGCAACAGGACGGAGAGAGTGGGAAGATGTGACGGAAGGTAACCGAATCCGTCCATCGCCTGAATCGGGCCGCACCACGAAGTGGTGCCGGCCAGGGTGAATCGTCAGGTGAAGACGCCGACACCCTTGGCGGCAAGGGAGGCGCAGACAATCAGTGCACCCACCAGCGCCAGCTCAAGGTGAACGATCCTGCGGATGCGATCAATGGTCGTCCGGTCAACGCGCTTGTCGCCATGTCTCGCGCGAAAGAAGTGGATTGTCGGGTAGATGGATGCGACTGCGATCGCCGCAAAAAGCCCCAGCTTGATGAGGAAGGGCAGGGAGTGCGAGTAATAGGCCCAGCCCTTCTCGAAGTTGATGGCCCGGTACAGGCCAACCGCAACCAGCAGCCCGGCGCTCAGCCCGTAAAGGGCATCGATCTTCGCCAGTGCCGGGAATGGAGTGCGCTCGGGCAATGCCTTGAGAAGCACGAGTTCAGCCACAAGGCAGGCGACAAGGATGAAAGCGAGCAGGAAGTGCAGGGCGGCTATTGCAACGGTCATGGAACCATCCTGTTGTCATCTGATGCGGCGTGATGGCCGATGGGGACGGATTCTAGGTAGCCGTCCATCGCCAGGCAGGTGACGGGTGTCACCCGCTTTTCCTGACCGCGTGCACTGCCGGCACTGGGTGCGCGAACCTACCTTGGCACCGTTTCCCGAGCGACAGGTGATGCGGATGAGCGAGGTGGTGGCCAGCCTGCACAGCGTGCACAAGCGTTATGGCGCGCAGCACGCATTGACCGGCGTGGATCTGGAACTGCACGCCGGGCAGGTGCTGGCGCTGCTCGGCCCGAACGGTGCCGGCAAGACCACCGCCATCGGCCTGCTGCTGGGGCTGCTGCGCGCCGACGCCGGGCAGGTGCGCCTGTTCGGACGCGACCCGCAGCAGGTGGCTGCGCGGCGTGGCATCGGCGTGATGCTGCAGGACGCGGCACTGCCGCCGACCCTGAAGGTGGGCGAGCTGCTGCGGCTGGCCGCCAGCTACTACCCTGCACCACGGCCGCTGGCCGAAAGTGCGGCGCTGGCCGGTATCGACGACCTGCTCGACCGCCCCTATGGCAAGCTCTCCGGCGGCCAGCAGCGGCGCGTGCAGTTCGCCATCGCCATATGCGGGCGGCCACGGCTGCTGTTCCTCGATGAACCCACCGTCGGCCTCGACCTGCCGGCGCGGCAGCGGCTGTGGGCCAGCGTCCGCACGCTGGCCGGCGAAGGTGCGGCAGTGGTGCTGACCACGCACTATCTGGAGGAAGCCGGGCATCTGGCCGACCGCGTCTGCGTGCTGCTGCGCGGGCGCATCGTCAGCGATGGCAGCGTCGATGCGCTGCGCGCGCGGGTTGCCACCCGCAGCATCCGCTGTATTTCCACGTTGGATGTGGACGCCGTGGTCGCCTGGCCCGGCGTGCGGCAGGTGCAGCGCGAAGGCGCGCAACTGCAGCTGTCCTGCGACCAGGTGGAAACGGTGGTGCGGCGCCTGCTCGACGCCGACCCGGCGCTGTCGGCGCTGGAAGTGCAGGCCGCCGGGCTGGACGAAGCGCTCCGCGACCTGACCGGCGACGACACCCATTCCCCGGACCAGCGCGAGGCCGCCTGATGGACACCCCGCACCCCTCCGTTCCAGCCGCCATGCCGCGTGCCCGCGTGCTGGCCGCCTACCTGCAGGAAACCCGCGCCGAGTGCCTGCGCTACCTGCGCAGCCCGTCGTTCGTACTGCCCACGCTGCTGTTCCCGGCGGTGTTCTTCCTGATGTTCGGGGTGGTGCTGGGCGCGCGCAATTCACCGGAGGCACCGCGCTTCCTGCTGGCCTCCTACGCCACCTTCGGGGTGATGGCGCCGGGCCTGTTCGGCTTCGGCATGTCGCTGGCACTGGAGCGCGACAACGGCCTGCTCACCCTCAAGCGCGCCTTGCCGATGCCGCCAGCCGCCTACCTGGCCGGCAAAATGGTGATGGCGATGCTGATGGCCGCATTGATTACCGTGCTGCTGCAGGCCCTCGCGCTCGGCCTCGCGCATGTGCAGCTGCACGCCGCGCAGATGTTGCATCTCGCGCTGGTCTGCATCTTCGGCACGCTGCCGTTCTGTGCGCTGGGCCTGCTGCTGGGCACGCTGGTGAAGGGGCATGGCGCGCCAGCACTGGTCAACCTGCTGTACCTGCCAATGGCGTTCCTGTCCGGGCTGTGGTTCCCGTTGGCGATGCTGCCGGCAGCGGTGCGCGGGCTGGCGCCGCTGTGGCCCAGCACCCACCTCAACGCGCTGGCGCAGGCGGCGGTAGGGTTCGACGACGGCAAGGCGGGGCTGCACGTGCTGTGGCTGGCGGCATTCACCGCGGTGGTCTTCGCCATCGCCGCGTGGCGCCTGCGCCGGCATGGCTGATGGCATCATGCCCGCATACGCAACTGGAACCCGCCCGTGAGCCACCGTCACCTGCCTTCGTGGCTGAAGCCCGCCCCCGATTCGGTGGTGGCCGACAACCTCACGCTCGGCAAGTGGCCGTGGCTGGATGCGGTGCACCTGCTGTGGAGCGTGTGGGTGTTCATCACCCCGTTGTTCAGCGGTGGCTATACGCTGCGCTGGACGCTGATCACGCTGTGGTCCTACCCGCTGTTCGTGCTGCTCTATGCGATGACCCTGCTGTCGTCGCGGCGCAACGCGCCGCTGTTCGCACTGGCGATGGTGGCGCTGACGTTCGCGCTGCTGCCGTTCTATCCCTCCGGCATCAGCTATTTCATTTTCGGCTGCGTGATGCTGCGCACCGGCTGTTCACGCAGCACCACCCGCTATTTGCTGGAGCTGCTGGCGCTCAACATCGTGTTCATGGCGCAGGCGCTGTGGATCGGCTACCCGTGGCAAAGCATTGCCTCGGTGCCGGTGCTCTCCATCATCATCGGCCTGATCGTCAACGTCGAGCGCGCCAGCAGCGAGAAGGACGCCGCGCTGCGGCTGTCGCACGAGGAGGTGCGGCGGCTGGCCGCCACCGCCGAGCGCGAGCGCATCGGCCGCGACCTGCACGACCTGCTCGGCCACACCCTGTCGCTGATCACGTTGAAGCTGGAGCTGTCGCGCAAGCTGTTCGAGCGTGACCCCGCGCGCTCGCAGGGCGAACTGGCCGAGGCCGAGCAGATCGCCCGCGATGCGCTGGCGCAGGTGCGCAGCGCGGTCACCGGCTTCCGTGCCGCCGACATGGCCGCCGAACTGGCCTCGGCGCACCTGCTGCTGGAATCCTCGCGCGTGCACCTGCGCCACGCACCGCCGCCGCCGATGCCCGGCTGGATCGAATGCGGGCTGGCGATGGTGCTGCGCGAGGCGGTGACCAACATCGCCCGCCATGCGCAGGCCGGCGAGGCGACGATCGCGCTGCGCATCGAAGGCGATGCGGTGCTGTTGGAGGTGGCCGACGACGGCCGCGGCGGCGTGTCGGCCAACGGCAACGGCCTGGCCGGCATGCGCGAGCGGGTGGCGGCGCTGGGCGGCACTCTGCACATCGATTCGCCCCGCGGCGCCGGCACGCGCCTGCGCGTGCGGGTGCCGCTGGGGCAGGGCGACGCGGTGCCGGCACAACGCGAACGGACTGCAGGCCAGCCCTCGCCGGCGGAGGCGCGCGCATGATCCGCATCCTGCTCGCCGAGGACCAGGCGATGGTGCGCGGCGCGTTGTCGGCGCTGCTGAACCTGGAAACCGACATCGAGGTGATCGGCGCCGCCGCCGACGGTGAAGCCGCATGGCGCGAACTGCAGCGCTTGCAGCCGGACATCCTCGTCACCGACATCGAGATGCCCGGCCTGACTGGGCTGGAACTGGCCCAGCGCGTGCAGCGCCACGGCCTGCCGTCGAAGGTGGTGATCGTCACCACCTTCGCCCGCAGCGGCTTCCTGCGCCGCGCGCTGGAGGCCGGCGTGCAGGGCTACCTGCTGAAGGACGCCCCCGCGGAAAAGCTGGCCGAGGCCCTGCGCCAGGTGCACCGTGGCGGCCGCGCCATCGACCCGCAGCTGGCGGTGGAAGCGTGGTCGGAGGCCGACCCGCTCAACGACCGCGAACGGCAGGTGCTGCGCCTGGCCGGCGAAGGCCGCTCGGCCAACGAGATCGCCGAGCAGCTGGGCCTGTCGCACGGCACCGTGCGCAACTACCTGTCCGAATGCATCGGCAAGCTCGGCGTCGCCAACCGCATCGAGGCGCACCGGCTGGCGCGGCAGAAAGGCTGGCTGTGATGCGCGCATGACCTGCGTCGTGTTTCCGCCCGGTCGCATGCCGGCTGCTGGCGCGTGCGGCCCGGCGGAGGACCGCATGGAAGACCGGGGTGGCTTTCCGCTTTGGCCGGTCGTGGCAGGTGCTGCACACGTTCGGGAGGCCGGAAGAGCGCAGGATGTTTGCCGGGATTCAGTGGACGTCCCCGGACATGCCGTGGCATGCCGCTTGCTTTCCCGGTATGGTGAACCCATTCACGGATTGCTTCTGCATGCCGCGCCTGAAATACGTCAATCTCCTTGGTCTGCCGGCCGCCGCCGTGGTGTTTGCCGCGGTCAGCGTGGGGGTGCTGCTGGGCGCGCAGCGCTTCATCGCCGACGCGGCGCAGGTGTCGCATACCAATGAAGTGATCGCCAGTGTCGATGCGGTCGAGGCGCGCCTTCGCGATGCCGAGGCGGCGCATCGCGGCTACCTGCTTACCGGCAATGTCGATCTGCTGGCCCAGCACCAGGTCAGCCGTACCCAGGTGGCGCCGCAACTGGACAAGTTGGCGGGCCTGGTGGAGGACAATCCCGAACAATCCCGCCGCGTGCAGGAACTGAAGGGATTGGCCCTGGAGCGGCTGGAGCAGATGCAGCTGACCCAGTCGAGCTACCAGCGCGAGGGCCTGGCCGCGGCGCAGGCCGCGATCAACGAGGCCAACATCGGTACCTCGCTGTTGATCGGAGGAAGCGCCCGCCAACTCATCGGGGAAGAACGCCGCCTGCTGGCCGAGCGCGACCGCAGCAGCCGGCGTAGCGCCAACATCCTGCGTGCACTGGCCTTGCTCGGCATTCCGCTGGGCTTGGTGCTGGTGGGTGTCGTGTACCTGCTGCTGGTGAATGAAGTCCGCCGTCGCGGCCGTGCCGAACGCGTTGGCACCGAGGCCAACCAGCGCCTGCGCCAGACCGTGGTGCAACTGGAACGGCATGGCGCCGATCTTGCGGAACTGACCCGCTACGGCAGTCTGCTGCAGAGTTGCCTCAGCCCGGCCGAGGCATTGGCGCTGGCCGTGCAGACCCTGTCGCGGCTGCTGCCTGGCACCGGCGGCAGCCTGTACCGGATACGTGCCTCGAACGATTACGCTGAAGCGGTGGCGCACTGGGGCGAGCACGCGGCTGCCAGCGTCGCGATGCTGTCGCCGGAGCAGTGCTGGGCGCTGCGCCGCGGCCAGCCGCATCTGTTGGAGCAGTCGGGGCAGGCCATGCGTTGCGAGCACATCGAAGTCGCGCCGGGTGGCGAGGGCGGCTTCAGCAGTGCGTGCCTGCCGCTGGCCGCGCAGGGCAACCAGTTGGGCTTTGTCTACATTTCCGCGAAGTCCCCGGCGTTCCTGTCCCGGCTCGACCTGGTGCAGGCCGCGGTCGAGCAATTGTCGATGTCCCTGCACAACCTCTCGCTGCAGGAGAGCCTGCGCATCCAGTCCATCCGCGACCCGCTTACCGGCCTGTTCAACCGCCGCTATCTGGAAGAATCGCTGCTGCGCGAGCTTGCCAGCTGCGAACGCCGCGGCCAGCCGTTGAGCCTGATGATGCTGGATCTGGACCACTTCAAGGCCTTCAACGACTTGAATGGCCATGCCGGCGGTGATGCGCTGCTGGCCGCATTCGGCCAGTTGCTCAGGAACCATGCGCGCACCGAAGACATTGCCTGTCGCTATGGTGGCGAGGAATTCACCCTGATCCTGCCGGAAACCGCGGCGGAGGCGGCGCTGGAGTGCGCGGCACGGCTGGGCGAGAAGGTGCGGCAGATGCACGTGCGTCACCTGGGCAAGGAACTGCCGGCAGTGACCGTCTCGATCGGCATCGCCGTGTACCGCCGTGGTGCGGACGATGCCGATCGCCTGATGCGCCGTGCCGACGAAGCCCTGTACCGGGCCAAGCGCGAAGGCCGCGACCGCGCGGTATGCGCCGGGATGTAGCGCGTTCCGCGGGTTTGGAATGCGGCGGTTCCTTCGCGGGATTCCGCCTTTCAGCTTCGGCTCGCGGCCGTCCGCGCATCCGGAGAAGCGCGGGCAGCCGTGAGCGGGCTCAACTGCCGTAGCGCGCTTTCAGCATCGTCCATGCCGAGCGCAGTGCCAACGCTTCACCGCCGGCCGGGCGGCCGGGGCGGTCGCCGTCGTTCCACGCATAGACGTCCAGGTGCGCCCACTTCTGGCCTTCGTCGACGAAGCGCTCCAGGTACAGCGCGGCGGTGACGCTGCCGGCCATGCGCGAGCCGGCGTTGGCCAGGTCGGCGATACCGCTGTTGAGGTAGCGCAGGTAGGGCCGCCACAGCGGCATGCGCCACACCGGGTCGCGGGTGGCGTCGCCGGCGTCCAGCCACTGCTGCGCGAGGGTATCGTCGTTGGCGAACAGGGCCGGCAGGTCCGGGCCGAGGGCGATGCGCGCCGCGCCGGTGAGGGTGGCGAAGTCGAGCAGGGTGTCCGGCTTGTCCTCGCAGGCGTAGGCCAGCGCGTCGCACAGGATCAGGCGGCCCTCGGCGTCGGTGTTGTCGATCTCCACGGTGATGCCCTTGCGGGTGGTGATGACCTCGCCGGGACGGAAGGCTTCCGGGCCAATGGAATTTTCCACTGCCGGCACCACCAGTGTCAGCCGCACCGGCAGCTGCCGCGCCATCACCAGCCCGGCCAGCGCCAGCGCGTGCGCGGCGCCGCCCATGTCCTTCTTCATGTTGCGCATGCCGTCGGCCGACTTGACGTCCAGCCCGCCGGTGTCGAAGCACACGCCCTTGCCGACCAGCGCCAGCTGCGGCGCGTCGGGCTTGCCCCAGCGCAGCACGATCAGCCGTGGCGCGCGGTGCGAGGCGCGGCCGACGGCGTGGATGGTGGGAAAGTTCTGCTCCAGCAGTTCGTCGCCGACGATGGCCTCCAGCTCGGCGCCGTGCGCCTGCGCCAGTTCGCGCGCGGCGTCCTCCAGCTGCTGCGGACCCATGTCTTCGGTGGGTGTGTTGACCCAGTCGCGCACGCGCAGGCAGGCGGCGAGCACGTCGCGCACTTCCGCCGTCGGGGTGGCGACCAGCTGCGCCGGCAACTGCGCCGGCTTGCGGTAGCGGTTGAAGCGGTAGCTGCCCAGGCCCCAGCCCAGGTGCAGGTTGGCGACATCGGCGGCGGCCAGTTCGCTGGCCAGTTGCCAGCGGCTGCCGGCCGGCAGCGCGAATGGAGCGTGCGCGTAAGCGTAGGCGTCGGCGCGGTCGCCCACGCCCAGCACGGCACCGGCGACGCCGTCGTCGCCCGGCAG
Organism: uncultured Stenotrophomonas sp.; assembly: GCA_900078405.1. Classification (NCBI taxonomy): domain Bacteria; kingdom Pseudomonadati; phylum Pseudomonadota; class Gammaproteobacteria; order Lysobacterales; family Lysobacteraceae; genus Stenotrophomonas; species uncultured Stenotrophomonas sp. Next base: position 2,938,845 of record FLTS01000001.1, read on the forward strand.
CAGCACCGCCGTGCCTGCCGTCGCGGTGAACTGCTGGTGCTGCAGCCACGCCTGCACGCTGGCCGGTTGCCGTGCATTCCATGCGGCGAAGCCGTCGCGGTCGAGCACGTGCAGCGGCAGCGCGTGGGTGGAGTCGGTGGTGAAGCCGTTGAGGAGGGTCATGTCGTTTCTCGTGGTGCAGCCGGGCGGAGGTCAGTGCGGATGCACGGTGGCGTTGGCGTCGAGCCAGTCGGCCAGCCCGGTGAGGGTGTCGAACTGCAGGTCCGGTCGCAGTTCGTTGTCGGTCCAGGGGTGGGCTTCGCGGTTGATCCAGCAGCCGCGCAGGCCGGCGCGGATCGCCCCGGCCACGTCCATCTCGGCATGATCGCCCACGTGCAGCACCTGCGCATGGGCCACGCCCAGCCGCGCGCAGGCGGCGTGGAAGATGCCGGGATCGGGCTTGGCGGCGCCATGTTCGCGCGCGCCCAGTTGGAAGGCGAACAGTTCGCCGATGCCGATGCGGGCCAGGTCGGCGTTGCCGTTGCTGAGCGCGGCCACCGGCACGCGTGCGGTGATGCGGCGCAGCGCGTCCAGTGCGTCGGGATAGAACTCCACCTGGTTGCGTGCGGCGTAGAACGCTTCATACGCCGGTTCCAGCAGGTCCAGGCTGGCGCCGCTGCGCTCCAGCGCTTCGCGCAGGGACAGGCGGCGCAGTGCGCTCAGGTCGTGGTGCAGCCACGGGTTGTCGGCCCAGGTGCGCACGCGCAGCTCGCGCATGGCCTCCAGCGGGTACATCGCGGCGGTGGCCGGGCTGTGTACGCACAGCCAATCGTGCAGCACCTGGTCGAGGCGGGCGCCGATGGGCGCGAACGGCCAGAGCGTGTCGTCCAGGTCGAGGGTGATGGCTAGGACAGGAAAGTTCACCGGGCCATTTTACGGCAGTGGCGCCGGCGAAACCTTGCCTATTCCAGCAATCGCGCCCAGCCCTGCATGCCGTCCAGCCGCGCCAGCACCAATTTCGCGCACACCAGCAGCGGTACCGCCAGCAGCAGCCCGACGATGCCCCACAGCCAGCCGAACAGCATCAGCGCCAGCACCAGCATCAGCGGCGAGATCGCCATGCGCCGGCCCAGCACGATCGGCGTGACCAGCTGCCCTTCCAGCGTGTGCAGCGCCAGGTAGACCAGCGCCGGCAGCGCCACCGCCAGCGGTTCGCGGAACTGGGTCATGCCCACCAGCAGCATCAGCATGATCCCGAGCAGCGGGCCGACGTAGGGCGCGAAGTTCAGCAGCATCGCCACCGTACCCCACAGCAGCGCCTCGGGCACGGCGATGCCCAGCAGCACCAGCACGCCGGCCAGCGCCAGCCCGAGCAGGGTGTTGATGATGGTGATGGTCAGCACGTAGCGCGAGATCTCGCGTTCCATCGCGCGCAGGATGTCGGTGGTGAAGCGTTTCTGCTGGCGGTTGGGCAGCAGCGCGATCACCTGTCGCTGCAGATCCTCGCCGTAGATCATGAAGAACAGCGTCAGCAGTACCACCGCCAGTGCCGAGGCGGCCAGCCGCGGCGTGCGCACCAGCGCCTTGTAGGGGTCGTCAAGCTGGGTGCGGATCACCTCCACCTTGCGGTTGCCTTCGCCGCCGGCGGCGCGGGCGAAGCTCTCGGCGGCCTGGTTGGCCTGCTGTACCGGTTTGACGAAGGCCTGCACCTGGCGCGACACCTGCCGCATCTGCTGTGGTGCCTGTTGCACCCATTCGGTGGCCGGGCCGGCCAACTGCACCGCCAGCGCACCGGTCGCGGCCAGCCCACCCAGCACCACCAGCAGCGCGGCAAGGAAGCGCGGCAGGTGCAGCTTCTGCAGCAGGCGGATGATCGGGTTGCCAACCAGCGCGAAGAACATCGCCAGCAGTACCGGCAGGACCACGTCCTGCGCGGCCCACAGCGTGTAACCCAGCGCCAGCGTGGCCAGCACCAGCAGGGCCGTGGATGCGCGCGGGCGTGGGGCCGGTGCGGCCGGTTCGGGCGCAGGCGGGGGGAGGTCGGACGGCAGTGCGGGCATGGCGGCACTCCGGAACGGGAAGGGCGCGGCCGGCGGCCGCGCGGATCAGGATTCTGACAGCTCGGTGGCGGCCGCGGCCGCCTGCGGCGGCGTGCCGGAAGCCGATTCGGATGCAGGCGCCGGTGCCGGGCCTTCGTCGTCCGCGGCATCCCCGGCGGCCAATCCCGCCGCGGCCGCCAGCCCGGCTTCGTGCAGCGCGGTGATCGACGCCTGCGCCGAGGCCACCAGCCCCGACACCGAGCCGATCATCTGCAGCCAGCGCGCGCCACTGAAGGCGCCGCCGGGTTCCAGCTTGCCGCCCGGCAGTTCCCACCAGCCCGCCCAGCTATTGCTGGGGCAGCGCCCCGAAGGCCGGTTTCGCCGGGTTCCAGCTTGCCGGCCAGGAAACCGCCGGCGAGCCCGGCGATGACGATGCGCCCGGGCGTCCAGCTGCGGCGCCAGCGCGCATCGAGCGTGTTCCAGTGCCCGCTGGTGTCGTCCATGCGCACCTGCACCACGGCCTCGGCGCGGCGCACGCGGCGCTGCAGGGCATCGAAATTCATCGTGTGCCGTCCCCCGGGATGTTCACGTCGGCATCGGGATCGTCCTCGGCCGGCTCGTCGAACAGCCCAAGCCGCGACAGCTGCCGCCGCGTGGCGTGCATGCCGGTGTGGTGGAAGAAGTACGACACCCGCCAGATCGCCCAGCCGGTGACGGCAAGGCTGGCCAGCGAGGTCAGCAGCAGCGAGACGAACCACGACAGCCCGACGTAGTGCAGGAAGGCGATCATCGTCGCGGCCAGCAGCAGCCACGCCGAGGCGCCGAACACGATGGCCACTCCGCTCCACGCCAGTGCGCGGCCGAAGGCGCTGCGTGCCAGGGCGAAATCGGCCGAGGCCAGCCGCCGCAGCGAGCGCAGCGTCTGCCGCGCCGACTGCAGCGTCTGCCGGCCGGCGTCGCCGACCTCGCGGATGCTCTCTTCTAGGCCGGGCGTGCCGGATGTGGGGTCCGGCGCCGGCTCGGTTTCCGGTGGCGGGGCGTTGTCGCTCACGCCCGGATCAGTCGTTGCTGCGGGCGAGCTTGGCGATGATCCAGCCGGCGGCGAAGGCCACGCCGAACGAGGCCAGCGGGCGCTCGCGGATCAGGTCGGCGGCGCTGTCGACCAGGTCCTTGCCCTTGTCCATCAGCGCGTCCATCTGTTCCTTCGCCGCGGCGCCGGAAAGCTCGGCGGCGGCCAATCCGGCCAGCGCGCTGTCGGACAGCTCGGACTTCAGCTGCGCCTTGCCCAGGCGCAGCTCGTCGCCGGCGGCGCCGGCGGCACCCTTGACCGCCGAGCCGGCGGCGCTGGCGGCGGACTTCAGATGCCCGCCGGCTTCGCCCAGATGTTCCTTCATGTTCTCGGTGTTGGTGGGGCTCATCTTGGTCTCCTGGGTTCCGGCAGGGGCGCCGTGTGGATGACAGCAATAACAGCAAACGGGTGCAGGATTCGTTACGGCCGGGCGGCGCTCAGCGCATCGGTAGCTGGCCCCGGGTGTTGCCGCGCAGGATGCGCAGCACCAGTTGCTGCGGGCGCGGGCTGAAGCTGGCGCGCCAGCTGGCCAGGTCGACGAACTCGCCACTGGTCGCGGCCAGCACGATGTCGCCGTTGGCAAGGCCCGACTGTGCGGCGCGGCTGCCGCGCGCCACTTCGCTGACCTGCACGCCGCTCAGCCCGGACTGGCGCGCCGACTCGGGCAGGTCGACGAAGGTGGCGCCGGCCAGGCGCGGGTCGAGCGTGTCGCCGGCGATCGCGCGCGGTTGTTCCTTGAGCGTGGCCTGCAGTTGCAGCGGCTTGCCGTCGCGGCGCACTTCCAGCTCGACGGTGCGGCCTACCGGCTGCAGGCCCTCATAGTTGTGCAGCGCCTGCGCGCTGTCCACGCGCTGGCCGTTGATCGCGGTGATGACATCGCCGGCCTTGAGCCCGGCCGCGGCCGCGCCGGAGCCGGACAGCACGCGGGTGACCAGCGCGCCGCGCACTTCGTCCAGGCCCAGCCCGCGCGCGATCTGCGTGCTCAGGTTCTGGGTCTCGATGCCCAGCGTGCCGCGCACCACCACGCCGTTGGTGATCAGCTGCTCGACCACGTCGCGGGCGAGGTTGGAAGGGATGGCCAAACCCAGGCCGATATTGCCGGCCATGCTGCCCTGCGGGTTGAAGCTGGCGGTGTTGATGCCGACCAGCTGGCCACTGAGGTTGACCAGCGCGCCGCCGGAGTTGCCGGGGTTGATCGAGGCGTCGGTCTGGATGAAGTTCTGGTAGCCCAACCCGCGGATGCCGCTGCGGCCCACCGCCGAGACGATGCCCGAGGTCACCGTCTGGCTGAAGCCGAACGGGTTGCCGATGGCGACCACGAAATCGCCCACGCGCAACTGGTCGCTGTCGCCCAGCGGCAGCGCGGTGAGTTTGTCGGCAGGGATGCGGATCAGCGCGATGTCGGTGTCGCGGTCCGAGCCGAGGAACTCGGCCTTCACCGTGCGCCCGTCGGCCAGCGTCACCTGCACGTCGTCGGCGTTCTCGATGACGTGGTGATTGGTCAGCACGTAGCCCTTGGCCGCGTCGATGATCACGCCCGAGCCCAGCGATTCGTTGATCCGCTCCTGCGGTACCTGCGGGAACAGGCGGCGGAAGAACGGGTCGTCGAAGAACGGGTTGCGCACCCGCACCACCTGCTTGGTGTTGACGCTGACCACCGCCGGCATCGCCCGTTCCAGCATCGGCGCCAGCGAGGCCACCGGCTGCCCGGCCACACTGGCCGGCAATGCGCTGGTGGTCGGCAGCAAGGGGGTGGTGGCGGCTTCGGCGCGGTTGTCCAGGTGGGCGTTGATGGCACTGGCGGTGAAGCCGCCGAAGGCGGCGGCCAGGGCCAAGGTGAGCAGGGTCGGGAACGGTCGCATGAGTCCGGTGGTTCCAATGCGGGGCGCGGGGCGCGCCGGGGTGGAGTGCTGAACGGGAGTGTGGCCGCAGCCGGCTAAATCGACAATGAAACCGGTTGCGCCGGTGCAAACGCAGGGCGGCCAAGCCCTGCGCCGATTGCAAGGGGCGCAGGGCAGATTTTTCGTTTGACATCACTTGGGCCGTGGGTAAGCTTGGCCCGGTCATCAGCCACAAGATATTGGGTTGGTGTGAAGAACGCCCCCAAGTGGTAGGGTTCCGGCCGGAGGCCATTGGCCAGCTCGCGCGAACGTCGCGACGCCGCCCGGCATGACGCGGATCGCCATGCGCCGTTCCGCAGGACCCTGCCGCGCCGGGCCACGGCAAACGCACCGCAAGGTGCACAAGGAGAGTTCCCATCATCATGAGTACGGTGCGTCTGGAAGTGGTCGGCAATTACACCCGTTCGGATCTGGTACCGATGCAACCTGCCTCGCAGGACATCTGGGACAAGAAGTACCGCCTCAAGACCAAGGCCGGCGAAGCGCTGGATGCCGACATCGACGGCACCTACCAGCGTGTCGCCCGTGCCCTGGCCGACGCCGAGGGCAGCGACGACAAGCGCGCCTACTGGTACGAGCGCTTCGTCTGGGCGCTGCGCCGCGGCGCCATCCCCGCCGGCCGCATCACCTCCAACGCCGGCGCGCAGGAACACAAGCCGGCCACCAGCACCATCAACTGCACCGTGTCGGGCACCATCACCGACTCGATGGACGGCATCCTGGAGAAGGTCCACGAAGCGGGCCTGACCCTGAAGGCCGGTTGCGGCATCGGCTACGAGTTCTCGACGCTGCGCCCGCGCGGCGCGTTCGTCGCCGGCGCCGGCGCCTACACCTCCGGGCCGATGTCGTTCATGGATATCTACGACAAGATGTGTTTCACCGTGTCCTCGGCCGGTGGCCGCCGCGGCGCGCAGATGGGCACCTTCGACGTTTCGCACCCGGACGTGAAGGATTTCATCCGCGCCAAGCGCGAGGACGGCCGCCTGCGCCAGTTCAACCTGTCGCTGCTGATCACCGACGGCTTCATGGACGCGGTCAACGACGACGCCGACTGGCCGCTGGTGTTCCCGATCAACGTCAAGGAGCAGGCCGAGCTGGACCCGGCCAGCGGCGAGGAAGTGGTGTGGCGCGAATGGCCGACCCACGAGAACTACATCGTCCGCGACGACGGCCTGGTGGCCTGCAAGGTGTACGGGCACATCCGCGCCCGCCACCTGTGGGACATGATCATGGTCTCGACGTATGACTACGCCGAGCCGGGCTTCATCCTGATCGACCGCGTCAACGAGATGAACAACAACTGGTGGTGCGAGAACATCCGCGCCACCAACCCCTGCGGCGAGCAGCCACTGCCGCCGTACGGCGCCTGCCTGCTCGGTTCGGTCAACCTGACCAAGTTCGTGCGTGACCCGTTCACCGACAAGGCCTCGTTCGATTGGGACGAGTACAAGGAAGTGGTGCGCGTGTTCACCCGCATGCTCGACAACGTGGTCGAGGTCAACGGCCTGCCGCTGGAGCAGCAGCGCAACGAGATCATGCGCAAGCGCCGCCACGGCATGGGCTTCCTCGGCCTGGGCAGCACCCTGACCATGCTGCGCATGAAGTACGGTTCGGCCGAATCGTGCGAGTTCACCGAGGCCATCGCCCGCGACATGGCCATCGCCGGCTGGGAAACCGGGCTGGAGCTGGCACGCGAGAAGGGCCCGGCGCCGATCATGGAGGAGACCTTCGAGGTCACCGCCGCGATGCTGCGCCAGCGCCCGGAAATGCGCGCCGACGGCTGGAAGATCGGGCAGAAGATCCAGGGCAAGGTGCTGCACGCGCGCTACAGCCGCTACATGCAGCGCATCGCCACGGTGGCGCCGGAGCTGGTGGACGAACTGGTCGAGGCCGGCTCGCGCTTCACCCACCACAGCTCGATCGCGCCGACCGGCACCATCAGCCTGTCGCTGGCCAACAATGCTTCCAACGGCATCGAGCCCAGCTTCGCCCACCATTACAGCCGCAACGTGATCCGCGAAGGCAAGAAGAGCAAGGAGAAGGTGGACGTGTTCTCCTTCGAGCTGCTGGCCTACCGCGAGCTGGTCAACCCGAAGGCGATGCCGTTCGCGGAAGAACCCGGCGCGCGGTTGCCTGACTACTTCATCGCCGCCGACGACATCTCTCCGAAGGAGCACGTGGACGTGCAGGCCGCCGCGCAGAAGTGGGTGGACAGCTCGATCTCCAAGACCGCCAACGTACCGACCGACTATCCGTACGAGGATTTCAAGGATATCTACCGCTACGCCCACCAGCAGGGTTTGAAGGGCTGCACCACGTTCCGCTTCAATCCAGCCGCCTTCCAGGGCGTGCTGGTCAAGGAGCAGGACCTGGAGAACACCACCTACCGCTTCGAGCTGGAGGACGGCAACGTCGTCGAGGTGAAGGGCAACGAGCAGATCGAGTACGACGGCGAGATGCACACCGCCGCCAACCTGTTCGATGCCTTGAAGGAAGGCTATTACGGCAAGTTCTGATGAAGGTTCCCGGCACACCCTGAAGCACCTTCCCCGCCGTTGCGCCGCAAGGCCGGCGGTGGGCGCCGTGGCGCCACCACGGACGCGTTCATGCTCCGCGTTCCACGCTTGATCCGCTTCGCAACAGCATCGCCAACGTCACGAATCGATGCCCCCGGAGGGCTTTATGAGCAATGGTAATGGTGTGGCGGCGACCGTCTCCCTGGTTGCCGAGAACGTGAAGGAAACCGCCGTCGACCTGGGCGAGTCGCTCGCCACCGGCGCCAGCCAGGCCGTTACCGCGGTCAGGGCCGGCGCGAAGAAGGCAGGTGCCAGTGCGAGGAAACAGGCCGTCAAGGTGAAGAAGGCGGTGAAGAAGGCCGAGAAGGTCGTCGCCAGGAAGGCCGCCACCGCGAAGAAGGCGGTGGCCAAGCAGGTGTCCTCGGTGCGCCGGAAGCTGGAGGCGGCCAAGGCCAGCGCCAAGGCCGAAGCCGCCGAGCTGAAGCAGAAGGGCGCCGGCAAGCGTGCTGCCGCGAAGAAGGCCGCCAAGAAGGTGGCCTCGGCCAAAAAGACGGTGAAGGCCGCCGAAAAGAAAGTCACCAAGAACGCTGTCAAGAAGACCACCGTGGCCAAGAAAGCGGTGAAAAAGGCCGCGAAGAAGGTCACGAAAAAAGCCGCCGTCGCCAGGAAGGCGGTGAACAAGGTCGAGAAAAAAGTGGCCAAGAAGGCCGCTGCGGTAAAGAAGACCGCCGCCGGAAAGGTCGCCGCGACGAAGAAAGCGGTGAAGAAAGCCGCCCGCAAGTAACAACACGCCGCATCGCGTCCCCCGCCCGGTAGGGCGGGGACGCTGCAACCCGCATCGCAACGCATGACCAGGACACGCAACATGGCCGTCAAGATCGACAAGAAAATCAAGGGTTATTCCGTCATCACCGTGGACGGGAAGAGCAAGGAGGCGGCGGCCAAGGTTCCGGTCGTGGCAACCGCTCCGGATGGCGCGGCGGAAAACAACATCGTGCACATGCACGAGCGCATCGAGCGCCCGGACGTGCTGGTCGGCAGCACCTACAAGATCAAGTCGCCGCTGGTGGAGCACGCCTTCTACGTGACCATCAACGACATCGTGCTCAACGCCGGCACCGAGCACGAGCTGCGCCGCCCGTTCGAGATCTTCATCAACTCCAAGTCGATGGAGCACTTCCAGTGGATCGTGGCGCTGACCCGCATCATGTCCGCGGTGTTCCGCAAGGGCGGCGACGTCACCTTCATCGTCGATGAAATGAAGGCCGTGTTCGATCCCAAGGGCGGCTATTTCAAGGCCGGCGGCGTGTACATGCCGTCGCTGGTGGCCGAGCTGGGCTCCATCGTCGAGGACCACATGAAGTCCATCGGCCTGCTGCATGACCCGGAGATGAGCGCCCACCAGCGCGCGCTGATCGCCGAGAAGCGCAAGCAGTTCGAGGATCGTTCAAAAAAAAACGGTGACGCCGTAGCCGCCGCCCCCGCCAAGCGCGAGGAGGACGTCGAAGTCACCGGCGAAGGCACCAGTTTCCCGCCCAGTGCCAGCATGTGCCACAAGTGCAGCACCAAGGCGCTTGTGATCCTGGACGGTTGCCAGACGTGCCTGAACTGCGGGTACAGCAAGTGCGGTTGATGGCTGGATGACATCGAGAGGGATCGGGGCCAGAGCTCGAACGAGTCTGGCCCTTTTCTTTCGGGGAACCGGAATCTTCTGCTCCTGCTGCCGGGGGCAAGGAGGGAAGAATGGAGCAGTTCAAAGACTGCGTCGGTGTGGATGGTGCCAAGAGCGGATGGATCGCCGTGTGGTGGAATGCCGGCACGCTTGCTCACCATGTCTATCCCGGTGCGTGGGAACTCGTGGAAGCGCATCGTGCGGCTCGGGTGATCGCGGTGGATATCCCGATAGGCCTCTGCGAGCGGAACGGCAGGCAGGCGGACGCAGAGGCCCGCACCTTTGTCGGTGGCAAGCGGGCGAGCAGCGTTTTCTCCACGCCGGTGCGTGGAATCCTCGATGCGACTTCGCAGGCAGAGGCGTCCCGTCGCAACCGGGAGATCGATGGACGAGGCTTCGGCGCGCAGTCGTTCGCCATCCTGCCCAAGATACGCCAGTGGGATGAGCTGCTGCAGCAGGATGTCGACGTGCGACAGCGTGTACGTGAGATCCACCCCGAGGTGTCGTTTGCAGCGCTCAATGGCGGAACAGGGTGTGGTCTGGTGGATGCCAAGCGCACCTTTGCCGGTGCGGAAGCCCGTGCAAACCTGCTCGGCGGTGTCTTCGGCCGCGATCAGGTGATGGCACTGGTGCGCACCGTGCCGGTACGCGAGGCCGCCACCGACGACGTGCTGGACGCGCTGGTTGCATTGTGGAGTGCCGAGCGCATCGCCAGTGGGCGCGCGGGTTCGCTGCCTGCGCCGGTGGTCCCGGACGCCACGGGATTGCCGGCGGCCATCTGGTATTGATGCGGAGCCGGCTTTCCTGCTTCATGCATGACGTTGGATCTGCTTGACCTGTCCGCCATGTCGATGCAGCCGAAGGCCCTGCGCGATCTGTGCAGGCGGGGCGCGGTGCATCCGCGACGCGGTGGTGGCATGGGCGCCGGCATGGCGCTGGGCACCCGCGGCGACGAGGACGGCCACGGCGGCTGAATCCGCCGTCGCGGCCATTCATCGTGGCCGCAGTCACATCCGCCGTCGCACGCGATTGCGTCGTCACGGGGCTTGGCGCAATCTCCGGATTCCCTTTCCCGTGGTGATTGCCATGCAAGACAACATCATCCAGATCATGCCCGCCGCCGGCTGGGTTGCCGTGTTCGACGAGGGCGGCGAGGAAGCCGCGCAGGCGGTGGTGTGCTTCGCGCTGGTGGAAAGCGCGATGAAGCGCGAGGTGCGGGCGATGGTCGCCGAGGGCGTGCAGATCGGTTTCGCCGATGCGCTGCCCAACTTCGTGCGCGTGGAGGAGCTGGACGCGTTCGAGGAAGACGACGAGGACGAAGAAGAGGAGGATGAGGAGGAGGAAGAAGACGAGGAGTGATCCCCGTTTCCTTTCCCCGACTCCCCGGCAGGTCGCGTCGCCGGCCTGCCGTGTTGATGCGGGCCTGGTGGATGCGGGCGTGCGGGCGAAGCGGTAAGGTACGCGCCCGCATGTCGCCGCACCGGCGGCACGAAATCCCCGCATGTTGACCGACCCATTCGACAGGGAACACCTCTGGCACCCCTACAGCGCGCTCGACGGCCCGGTGCCGGTGCTGAAGGTGGCGCGCGCCGAGGGCGTGCTGCTGGAGCTGGCCGACGGCACCCGGCTGATCGACGGCATGGCCTCGTGGTGGTGCGCCATCCACGGCTACAACCACCCGGTATTGAACCAGGCGGCCATCGACCAGCTCGGGCGCATGTCGCACGTGATGTTCGGCGGGCTCACCCACGAGCCGGCCATCGCCCTGGGCAAGCAGCTGCTGGCCATCGTGCCGCAGCCGCTGGACGCGATCTTCTATGCCGACTCCGGCTCGGTGTCGGTGGAAGTGGCGCTGAAGATGGCCATCCAGTACCAGTACGCACGCGGCCTGCCGGGCAAGTGCAACATCGCCACCACGCGCTCGGGCTACCACGGCGACACCTGGAACGCGATGTCGGTATGCGACCCGGTCACCGGCATGCACGGCCTGTTCGGCGCCGCGCTGCCGACGCGGCGTTTCGTGCCGGCGCCGGCCACGCCGTTCGGCGGGCAGTGGGACGCGGCCGACATCGTGCCGCTCGAACGATTGTTCGCCGAGCATGCCGACGAGCTGGCGGCCTTCATCATCGAACCGGTGGTGCAGGGCGCCGGCGGCATGCGCTTCTACCACCCGCAGTACCTGCGCGAACTGGCGCGGTTGTGCCGCGAGCACGAGGTGCTGCTGGTCTGCGACGAGATCGCCACCGGCTTCGGCCGCAGCGGGAGGCTGTTCGCCTGCGAGCATGCCGGCATCACCCCGGACATCCTGTGCATCGGCAAGGCGCTGACCGGCGGCTACATGACGATGGCCGCCACGATCACCCGCCGCGAGATCGCCGAGGTGATCGCCAGCGGCGAGCCGGGCGTGTTCATGCACGGCCCCACCTTCATGGCCAACCCGCTGGCCTGTGCGGTGGCGCTGGCGTCCACGCAGTTGCTGCTGGCGGAGGACTGGCAGGGCAACGTGCAGCGCATCGAGCGCGGTCTGCGCGAACGGCTGGAGCCGGCGCGCGCGTTGCCGCAGGTGCAGGATGTGCGCGTGCTCGGCGCGATCGGCGTGGTTGAACTGATCGCGCCGCTGCGGCTGGAGCGCATCCAGCGACGCATGCTGGAGCAGGGCATCTGGATCCGCCCGTTCGGGCGGCTGGTCTACGTGATGCCGCCCTACGTGATCGACGATGGGCAACTGCAGCGCCTGTGCGATGGCGTGGTCGCGCTAGTGGCGGGCCTGCGCGCGGAGGACATGCGGCAATGAGGGGAGAGGTGGTTTTCGTCAGCGGCATCGACACCGAGATCGGCAAGACCGTGGTGACCGGCTGGCTGGCGCGGCAGTGGTGCGAGGCGGGCGTGGACGTCATCACCCAGAAGCTGGTGCAGACCGGCTGCGTCGGCGCATCGGACGACATCCTGCTGCACCGGCGCATCATGGGCTGCGGCCTGCTCGACGAGGACCGCGGCGGCCACACGATGCCGGCGCTGTATGCCTACCCGGCCTCGCCGCACCTGGCCGCGCGGCTTGAAGGGCGCAGCATCGACCTGCAGGCCATCGACCGCGCCACCGCCTATCTGTGCGAGCGCTACGAGACGGTATTGGTGGAAGGCGCCGGCGGGTTGATGGTGCCGCTGACCGAACAGCTGCTGACCATCGATTACGTGGCCCGGCGCGGCTGGCCGCTGCTGCTGGTCACCTCCGGCCGGCTGGGCAGCATCAACCACACGCTGCTGTCGCTGGAGGCCGTCGCCGCGCGCGGCATCGCGCTGCACGGCATCGCCTGGAACGGCCGTGATGATGGCAACGACGAGGTGATCGCCGCCGAGAGCCGTGGCTTCATCCGCAGTTGGATGCAGGCACGCTTCCCGCAGGCACGCTGGTACGACGTGCCGGTGCTGGCGCTGGATTGAATTGAATGCAGGCAGACCTGCCCGCGTGGCATGCCGGACATGGGCTTGGTGCTGGATCGGGTGGGTTCGTCGCCGGCCGGGACAAATCCCCTGCAACGGGAAAGCCTGATTCGGTGGAACGGTTACTCGTGGATGACGGTACAGCCGGCAGCCGGTGTTTCGGTGACAACTTCGCTGCCGTTGCCACCGGGGCAGCGATAGAGCGTTCGGGGTTGGCGGGGAGTGGGAGATGCCCCCCAATTGCGCCAATTGCCGGACGCGGCCGGAGCCGGCGCAGCGGGGGGTGAAGCAGCGGCTCCGGCTTCCATGAGAACCGGGGTCGGCTGCACGAGCTGGGCCGGTTGCGGCGCCGTTTGTGGCGACCGGGCAGGTACCGGGAGTTGCGGGGATTGTGTTGCCGCGCCGGCTCCGGGTTGGCCGCCGAGCAACTGGTCAATCACCGGATCCATCTTGGTTTTGACGCCTGCCCATTTGGTGAGGGAAAAGCCGCCCTTTCCCCGCAGATGGTAATCGGCAGCGCCAATTTGCTTGCCGGCACGCCAGAGTCGTAGTTCGGCATGGGAAAGATAGGGAGTGAAATCCCAGGAGCGGAGCGCCGTGTAGGTGAGCGTCACCTCGCAGGATTGCGACTGCGCCTGTTCCACGACATGAGTAGCGATGTGGTGGCGCGCAAAGCCGTCCTGAAGCACCGGTACAAATTCGTCGATGATGACTTTGGGGTTGTTGACGATGCAGACCTGTTGAAGGCTGGCAGGGGCAATGGGTTTCACCTTGACGGATGTGCAGCCACTGGTGACGAGAAGAGCGGTGATGAGCAGCAATTCTGGTTTCACGGTTTTCCCCCTTGATCGTGTCCGAGCCCACTGCGGGCTTTCCCTTGCCGTCAATGCTGCTATGGCGCCGGGCTTGGGATGAGCTGAATTACTCGCCCTGGTACTGCTTTTCCTCGACCAGCGCCGAGCCGGCGACGCGGTTGATCTCGTTCTTCACCGCCACGCGCTCGCCATTGGTGCCGTAGACACCGCGGGCGAGAGCGATAAAGCCGTCGCCGAAGTCCTGCGCGGTTTCCTTCGCGCGCAACTGGTCCTGGATGTCCCACATGCGCTCGTTGATCGCCTTGAGCCGCTGCTTGAGCGCGGCCAGCTCCGGGCGCGCGGCCTGCTGCTGCAGCCACAGCGGCCACAGGCCGTCCAGCTCGGTGCGCACATTGCCGAGCTTGGCGGCGTCGGCGATGCGCTCGGCCTTGATTTCGAGGATGGTGATCTTGTCGATCAGCTCGCCGATGGATACCGGGGTGAGGATGGTCTGCTGCACGTCGCGCTGCCGGAATGGTGACGGGCGCCATGATAACGCCCGCCGTGACGGCACCGGCGCCGCGGTAAAGTTGCCGGTGATCCGATGCTGGCGATGGCGGACCGGTGCCACGCACAATGCCGGCTTCCGCCACGAGGAGCCGATGATGCCGCTGCGCCGCACCCTGCGCCTGTTGCTTGCCCTGTTGCCGTGCATGGGCCTTGCCGGCGGCGCCATCGCCGCCGATGTCTCGCAACTGCAGGGCGCATGGCGCTTGCAGGCCGGCGAGTTCATCGATGGCGACGGTACCGTGGTCGATTACGCCAGCCGCAAGCTGGCCGGCACCAAGGTGCTGGCCGACGGCCATTTCGCCTTCACCACCACCAGCGATGGTGCCTTCTGGGCGGGCGGCGCGGGCACCTATGACGGCGATGCGGTGCGCTACGTGGAGACGCCGCTGATGGCGTCCTACCCGCTGGAGAACGACGGCAGCTACGCGTTCCGCTACACGCTGGAAGGCGATACGTGGACGCTGGAACGCTGGCAGGACGGGCGCCGCGTCGAGCGCGAAGTCTGGCAACGCATGCCGTAGGTCGGGTTGTTGCCTTGCCGGCCGGCGGGTAGATGCGGGGCTTGCCCCGCATGGCGCTTTCCCGGTGAAGCCCCAATGCGGGGCAAGCCCCGCGTCTACGGGGTTTGCTGCGCCGGGAAACCGGCTTCATCCAGCGCCCGGGCGAAGTGCTCGGCCGGCTGTGCCGATTCGATGCGGACGCGCTTGGCGGGCAGGTCGATCTCGACTATGGCATCGGCGTCCACGTCCTTGATCGCCGCGGTGACGCCGCGCGCGCAGCCGCCGCAGGTCATGTTCTCGATTTGCAATTGCATGGGGGATCTCCGGGGAGGAAGGCGACAGTCTGGAGCTTGCCACGGTGGCAAGGTCAACAGGTGCCGCGGCCCGCGGGATTTCAGCGCCGCGTGGCGAACACCCCATCCAGCACCAGTTGCGTCGCGAAGCCGGCCTTTTGCAACCGCGCGGCGACTTCGCGCGGAACATCGCGGCCGCTGGTCAGCCGGTTCGGCGCGCCGGTGTAGTGGAACAGGCGCCCGCCCTTGCGCAGCACCCGCGCCAGCTGGTCGTAGAACACCTGCGAATACAGTTCGCCGGCGATGCCGAAGCGTGGCGGGTCGTGCAGCAGGGCATCCACCGAGGCGTCGGCGATGCGCTCGATTTCACAGCTGACATCGCCCTGCCGCAGTTGCAGGCGGCCGCCGTTCTCCACCGCGTCGGGGTCCGGCGACCACGGATTGAGCGTGCGCAGCCACAGCACTTCGCTGCTCTTCTCGAACGACTGGATCGACGCCGCGCCGGCTTCCAGGCAGCACGCGGCGAAATAGCCCAGCCCGCCGCAGGTATCCAGCACCCGCTTGCCGTGCGGCTCGACCAGCGCCACCTTGCGCCGCGCGTCCTCGAACGGCGACAGCTGCGCGCTGGGCAGCATCTTGATGCCGTCGATCTCGAACGTCGGCGCGCCCCAGTCGGTGGGCACCAGCTTGTACAGGCCGCTGCCGAAGCGCGAGGCCACGGCGAATGCCTCGCCGTCCCAGTAGTGGATGGTCCGGTCCCTGAGCTTTTCCGGCCACGGGAACGCCTGCCCACGCCAGCGCCAGCCATCGCTGCCGATGTCCACCGGCTCCTCGCTGCGCCCGAGGTCGAACGATGCCTGCGCCCGGCCGGCGCCTTGCTTCAGCGCAGCCTGCAGCGCGTCGAGGACGGGGCGGGTGAGCAACGGCCCGGTGTAATGGGGCATGTGCGGAGGCGGCGTGGTTGAAGGGGGCGCCATGCTACCGCAGCAGATCGGGCGCGCCGGCAAGCTTGCGCCTGCCTGAATGCCGGATGGCGTTGCCGTGTCCGCTGGAACTCGCCCTGCCCGCGGCGGTCTGTCGCTGGTTGCAGATGTGCCGTGGCAGGGCCGGTGACCGCCTTGCGGAGCGTCTTGTCCGGAGTTGCATGCGTCCTGCCCGTTTGCCCGAACCGTTGTGGAACCACACCGTCGCCGTGCTGGCGGCCCTGGCCGTGCTGTCCCTGTTGGCACGCCTGCTGTGGCAGTTGCCGGAAACCCGCAGCATGCGGCAGGAGGCACGCATCCAGTTGCGCTGGTTGCCACCGTCGTCGGCGCAGGCGTTGCCGATGCCGGCGACGGACCCGGTCATGGCCACTGGAGCCGCCGCCCTGTCGATGCCGGCGAGGCCCGTGCAGGCCATCGCCCCGCCAGCGGATGCGACAGCGCCCGACGCCGCGTCGCCGGCGTGGTCGCGGAATCTTTACAGCGGCAATGGCCGGGTTACGCTGGCACCGGACACGGTCGGGGAAAGCGCGCAGAAAAGCGCTGTCGAACGCGTGTTCGAGCACCGCGACGAACTGGCCACCGGTGTCGGCGAGCGCGCCACCGCCGGGCTGTTTTCCAAGCGCCCGGCGGGTACGCCGCAATCGCTGGCGCAACGGATGATCTACGGCGAGGACATTCAGCCGGCGCAGGCGCGGCGCCCGCCTGAGGTGGCCTTCAACCCCGCCCTGCACGAACGCCCCGCCGATCTGGGCAGCGCCGCGACCGGCGATGCCTACAAGGCCGCCCCGATCCGGCATGAGCCCGTCCCCGGCCTGGACGGCACGGCCAGCCGCCGCATCCGTACGGCCATCGGCGAACTGGAGCGGCGTTACCCACGTTGCACCGCCGGCGACCGCCAGCGCTGGCTGGCGCCGGTGCTGCAGCACCTGGATGCGCTGCAACGGCTGGAATACCGCTACACCCACGGCGCCGACCCGGTGGAAGCCGAACACAGCCTGCCCGCCGCGGCCGACAGCGCGCATGACCTGGCCCGGCGCGGGTTGTGGGAAGCCGAGCGGCAGATGCGGACCTGCGGTTGAACCGGTGTGGCTGCCGGTGGTCCTCCGTGGCCGGCGATCTCGACCCGATTTGACCGCTGCGAATGTCCGGCAAGACGCAGCGTGCCATCGCCGCGGCCGCGTGCCGATGGCAGGTGGACAATGCCGGCGCCATTGCCGGACAACTTTCGCAACTTCATGTTCCGGAAGGATTTTCAGGCACGGCGCATGCCTAGAATCGGGCTTCCCCCCGCGTATGGAGTTGCGATGAAGTCGATCACCCTGCTGTCGTGCGCACTGGCGCTCGCCGCCACCTTCGGCTGCCAGGCCCGGCCGGAAAGCGCCGCCACGCAGGCCGGCATCCCCCCCGGCTACGCCCATCCGCTGCCGAAGCATGCGCTGGTCGGCTACCTGCACAATTTCGACAACGGCCTGGGCCTGCTGCCGGTGGGCGAGGTGGACGACGGCTGGGACGTGATCGTGCTGGCCTTCGCCGACGACATGGGCGAAGGCAAGGTCGCCTTCAACCCGGACCCGGCGCTGGACCGGCAGCGGCTGATCGCCGACATCGCCGCCAAGCGTGCGCAGGGCAGGATCGTGGCGCTGTCCTTCGGTGGCGAGCTGGGTACGGTGACGCTGCGCACCCGGCGCGACGAGGACAATTTCGTGCGCACCACCGCGCAGGCCATCGATGCCTACGGGTTGGACGGCATCGACATCGACCTGGAGAAGATCGCCGGCGTCGAGCATGGCGCGCCGGCGGTCCCGCACCTGATCTCCGCGGTCAAGCGCCTGCACGCGATGTACCCGAACCTGTACGTGTCGATGGCGCCCGAGCACCCCTACGTGCAGGGCGGGCTGGTGTCGATGCAGGGCATCTGGGGCGCCTACCTGCCGCTGATCGACGGCCTGCGCGACGAGCTGGATCTGCTGCACGTGCAGCTCTACAACAACGGCGGCCTGCCCACCCCGTACCGCGACGCGCCGTTCCCCGCCGGCAGCGTGGACATGATGGCCGGTTCGGTGACGATGCTGATCGAAGGCTTCACCCTGGCCGACGGCAAGGGCCGTTTCGACGGCCTGCGCCCGGACCAGGTGGCGCTGGCGCTGCCGTCCGGCCCGCAGGCGGCCGGCACCGGCCAAGCCACGCCGGCCGACATCAACCGCGCCTTCGACTGCCTGACCACCGGCAACGGCTGCGACCAGGTGAAGCCGCAGCAGCCGTACCCGATGTTCCGTGGCGTGATGACCTGGTCGATCAACTGGGACGTGGCCGACGGCCGCATCTTCTCCGGCCCGGTGGGCGAGCACCTGCGCGCGGCGCGCTGAGCGGCAGGGGTTCCGCACGCGCCGGGCAGCGGCCATCATGCCCAGCCCCGGATCGGATGGACCTTGGATGGCGCGCAAGCATTGGGTGATGGCGGCGACAGGGCTGACCGCCGCCGCGTTGGTGGCCAGTTTCCTGTGGCAACCGCCGCCGCCGCCGCGCCCGGAGCCGGCGGCGACACCGCTGGGCTGGCGCGCGCAGGTCGAACTGCTCGGCGGTGACGGCATCGAGGGCAACGCCACCGGCCCCGGCGCGCACAGCCGCTTCAGCGACCCGTGGGGCATGGCGCTGGATGCCGGCGGCACGCTCCACGTGGCCGATGCCGGCGACAACAACCGCATCCTCCGCCGCTGGCTGGATGGTGATTTCCACGTGTTGGCCGGCGGCCGCGAAGGCTTTGCCGATGGCTCGGGCAGCGCGGCGGCGTTCCACACCCCATCCGGTCTCGCGCTGGACCGGCACGGCAACCTGTACGTGGCCGACACCGGCAACCATGCCATCCGCAAGGTCACCCCGCGCGGCGAGGTGACCACGCTGGCCGGCGGCGGCGTGCCCGGTTTCGCCGACGGCAACGGCCGTGATGCGCGCTTCAACGGGCCGATGGGTGTGGCCGTGGACGATGCCGGCCGCGTCTATGTCGCCGACACCTGGAACGACCGCATCCGCGCGATCGAGCCCGACGGCCGGGTGTGGACGCTGGCCGGCGGCGACCGCCCCGGCTGGGCGGACGGGCAGGGCGACCAGGCGCGCTTCGACACGCCCACCGACCTCGAGCTCGCCGCCGACGGCACGCTGTGGGTGGCGGACATGCGCAACGACGCATTGCGTACCGTTACCGCAACCGGCGAAGTGAGGACGCGGGTAGGTGGCCCCGGCACCTCGCGCGTGCTGTGGAACCCGCAGGCATTGGCGCTCACCCACGATGGCGTCGCCTACGTCGGCGAACGCCTCACCGGCCGCGTGCTGCAGGTGTCGCCAACCGGCCACGTGGTGGCGGTGGCCGGCGGCGCACAGCGCTTCGCGCGCCCGGCGGGCCTTGCACTGGCCCCGGACGGCAGCCTGCTGCTGGCCGATGCCGACGCCTACCGCATCCACCACCTGCGCCCGCTGCCGGCCGGCGCGGCCGAAAGCGAGGCCGTGGTCGGCCCGTCGATCGACAACCCGCTGCCGCGCAACGAGGGCCGCTGGCCGCTGGCGCCGCAACGCGGCTGGCATGAAGTGGTCGGCACGCTGGGCGAGGTGCGCGGCAATTTCAGCGGCGAGAGCCGGCACCACCTGCACAGCGGCTTCGACGTGCGCGGCGACGTCGGCCAGACCGTGCTCGCCATCGCCGCGGCCAAGGTCGGCAGCCCGGCGGCGACGTGGAACCTGGGCGGGCAGGCCGAAGGCCTGTCGCTGGACATGCTGGACTACATCCACATGAAGGTCGGCCGCGATCCGGCCAACCGGCCGCTCGATCCGGCGCGTTTCCAGCTGCTGTACGACGAGGCCGGGCAACTGGAGCGCGTGCGCGTGCGCCGCGGCACCCGCTTCAACCCCGGCGATGCGCTGGGCAGCATCAACAACCAGGCCCATGTGCATCTGGCGGTGGGGCCATCGGGCTACGAGCGCAACGCCGTGCGGCTGGGCTTCACCAACTACGCCGACCATTTCGTCCCGCGCATCGACGACATCGCCCTGCTGGACGCCAGCGGGCAGCGCCTGCGCGAACACCGCGATGGCCGCCTCGTGGTACCACGCGATGGCAGTGGCCTGCAGCTCGTGGTCGAAGCGTGGGACCAGGTGGACGACAACCTGCCGCGCCGCCGCCTCGGCCTGTACGCGCTGGGCTACCAGATCCTCGATGCCGCGGGGCGCCCGCTGCCCGGTCACGAACAGCCGCGCATGAACATCGAATTCAACCGCATGCCCCCACAACGCGAAGCGGTGCGGCTGGCCTACGCCGAAGACAGCGGGATCACCGTGCACGGCAGCCGTCGCACCCGTTTCCGCTATGTGCTGACCAACACCGTGCGCGACGGCCGGCTGGCGGCCGGGTCGCTGGATGTGTCGGAGCTGCCGGCGGGTGACTACACCCTGCGCATCACCGCGAAGGACTACAGCGGCAACGAGGCCGGGGAACGACGGGAACTCGGGGTGACGTTGCTCTGACCGAAGCGGTGAACCCCGGGTTCATGCGCCCACGCGCATCCGCTCGGCCTGCAGGTCTTCCACCGCACGCACCTCGATGCTGCCGTAGGCCGACCACGGGAACTGGTGGGCGATGCGGGTGGCCTCGTCGGCATCGGCTGCCTCGATCAGGTTGAAGCCGGCCAGGATCTCGCGGGTTTCGGCGAAGGGGCCGTCGGTGACGCGGGCCTGCCCGCCGCGGGTGCGCAGGGTGCGGGCACTGGCCGGGGGCTGCAGCTTCTGCGATTGCAGCAGGACCCCTTGCGCCTGCAATGCGTCGGCATGTTGCAGGCAGTCGCGCATCAGCGCGTCGTACTCCGTCGGCGGCAGCGCCTGCAGCAGTTCCGGGTCGATGTTGATCAGCAGCATGAATTTCATGGCAGGCGCCGGCAGAGGGGAGCGGCCATGATGGCGCGCGCATCGCCCCGGCGGAACATGAACCTGTTCAGAAAATCCTTGGTCGGCCTTGTCGATTCCCGCGGCGCTGGTTCGTCGTATCGGGTGTGAAGCGGGTCATCCGGCCCGCAATCGAGGAAAACAGGGCGATGAAAGTGATGGTGATCGTCAAGGCATCGGCCGGCAGCGAAGCCGGGGTGATGCCCACGCAGGAAGAACTGGCGGCGATGGGCGCCTACAACGAACGCCTGGTGGAAGCCGGGATCATGCTGGCCGGCGAGGGGCTGCACCCGAGCCGGCGTGGCGTGCGGGTGCGGTTCGATGGCGCGCGGCGCAGCGTCATCGACGGGCCATTCGCCGAGACGAAGGAGCTCATCGCCGGCTTCTGGTTGTGGCAGGTGCGCTCGATGGACGAGGCGGTGGAGTGGCTGCAGCGCGCGCCGTTCAACCCGGACGGCACCGAAGCGGTGGAGGTTGAGATCCGGCCGATCTTCGAAGACGACGATTTCGGCGAGGCCTTCACCCCCGAATTGCGCGCGCAGGAGCAACGTCTGCGCGAACGCATCGAACGCAACGACTGATTCGACGACGAGGAGACGCACGATGAAACTGATTCCTTTTCTGGGCTTCGACGGCAACACCCACGAGGCGATGGCGTTCTACGCCAAGGCGCTGGGTGGCAAGGTGGTATCGGAAATGAAATACGGCGACATGCCGCCCGACCCCGACATGGACGCCGAAGGCTGCGGCGGATTCACGCCGCAGCCGGAGCAGGTCGCGCATTGCCAGCTCGAAGCAGGCGGCGCGGTGCTGATGGCTGCCGACGGCCCGCAGCGCGATGGCGGGGGTGGCACCACCATCAACATCGAGGTGGACAGCATCGAGGAAGCCGAGCGCGTGTTCGCCGCATTGGCCGCAGGCGGGCAGGTGCAGATGCCGCTGGCCGAGACGTTCTGGGCGCAGCGCTGGGGCATGCTGGTGGACCGCTACGGCAAGCCGTGGATGGTCAACTGCATGAAGCCGATGGGCACGGCGGAGGGACGGCCATGACCGCGTCGAGGATGATCTTCGTCAATCTGCCGGTGCGCGACCTCGAAGCCTCCAAGGCCTTCTTCGCCGCGCTCGGTTTCACCTTCAACCCGCAATTCACCGACCACAATGCGGCCTGCATGGTGGTCAGCGACAACATCTTCGTGATGCTGCTGGTGGAGCCGTTCTTCAAGGGCTTCACCCACAAGCCGCTGTGCGACGCGCACAGGCGGACCGAGGTGATCACCTGCCTGTCGGCGGACAGCCGCGCCGAGGTGGACCAACTGGTCGATGCGGCCTTGGCCGCCGGCGCCAGCGAGCCGATGCCGGCGCGCGACCTCGGCTTCATGTACCAGCGCGGCTTCCAGGACCTGGATGGTCATCTGTGGGAAATCGCCCACATGGATGGCGAACCGGGCTGAGCCACCACGCGACCACGGGAGAAACGCAATGGCCTACGTCGACGGTTACGTATTGCCGGTGCCGCGGGAAAACCTGCCCGCCTACCGGCGCATGGCCCGCCTCGGTGGCAAGGTGTGGAAGGAGCATGGCGCGCTGGCCTACGTCGAAGCCATCGGTGACGACGTGAAGCCGGGCAGGCACACCTCGTTCCCGCAGGCGGTGAAGCTGAAGGAGGGCGAGGTGGTGGTGTTTGCCTACGTGCTGTTCCGTTCGCGCGCGCACCGCGACCGCGTCAACGCCAAGGTGATGGCCGACGCGCGACTGCAGGGCTGGAACGTGGGGAACATGCCGTTCGACGGCAAACGGATGTTCTGGGGTGGCTTCAAGCCCATCGTCGATCTCTGACTGCCTTGGCTTGCGTGATTGCCGCGGCGATGCTGTGATCGCCGTCGATGCAGGATCAGGCACTCCAGCGCAGGCTCGACACGGTGTGGCGGATGGAATCGCCGCGCCTGGTCGCGCGCCTGATGCGGATGCTGGGCGACCTGGACAGCGCCGAGGAGCTGGCGCAGGACGCGCTGGTCGCCGCGCTGGAGCATTGGCCGCTGCATGGTGTCCCCGACAACCCCGCCGCGTGGCTGATGACTACGGCCCAGCGCCGCGCGATCGACCTGCTGCGCCAGCGTCGCCTGCACGCCGGCAAGCACGAGGCATTGGCGCAGGCGCCGGAATGGCCGGGGGGCGTCGTGCGCGACCATGAGCGCGAAGTGGAAGACGACATCGGCGACGACCTGTTGCGGTTGTTGTTCGTCGCCTGCTATCCGGCGCTGCCGGCCGACGCGCGGGTGGCGCTGACCCTGCGCCTGCTGTGCGGCCTGAGCACCGCCGAGATCGCGCGCGCGTTCCTGTTGCCCGAGCCGACCATCGCCCAGCGCATCGTCCGCGCCAAGCGCACTCTTGCCGCGCGCCGGGTGCCGTTCGAGGTGCCGCGGCGCAAGGCGTTGCCGCAGCGTCTGCGCTCGGTGCTGGAAGTGGTCTACCTCGTCTTCAACGAGGGCTACGCGGCCAGCCACGGCGAGGACTGGATGCGCCCGGCGCTGTGCGAGGAAGCATTGCGGCTGGGCCGGGTACTGGCCGCGCTGATGCCCATGTCGGCGCCGGTGCTGGGATTGCTGGCATTGATGGAATTGCAGGCCTCGCGGCTGGCCGCGCGCACCGATGCACAGGGCGCGGCGGTGCTGCTGATGGCGCAGGATCGCGGCCGCTGGGACTGGCTGCAGATCGGCCGCGGGCAGGCGGCGCTGGAAAAAGCGTTGGCGCTTGGCGGTGATGACGATACCTACGTCCTGCAAGCCGCCATCGCCGAATGCCACGCGCGGGCGCGCCGCGCCGAACAGACCGACTGGCCGCGCATCGCACAGCTGTATGCGCGGCTGGCGTCGGTCATGCCCTCGCCGGTGGTCGAACTGAACCGTGTGGTGGCGGTGGCTCGGGCGCAGGGGCCGCAGGCGGCGTGGCCGCTGTTGCAGGCCCTGCATGACGACGCGCGCCTGCACGGCTATGCGCCGCTGGAGGCGGTGCGCGGCGACCTGCTCGCGCAACTCGGTCGCCATGCCGAGGCGCGCGCCGCGTTCGAGCAGGCCGCCGCGTTGAGCGGCAATGCCCGCGAACGCGAGGCCCTGCTGGCGCGTGCCGCCACCGTGTGATCGGGACTGCCCGCACGGCCGTCCCTCTGGCTACACTCCAGCGGTTGTCCGACCATTGGAGAGGGATGTGAAACGAGTAGCGATCAGCCTGCTGGCGATGTCGATGTCCACGGCCTTGCTGGCCGCGCCGCCGAAGTTCGATGGCGCACGGATTTCCGCCGACGTGAAGGAACTGGCGTCCGACGCCTATGAAGGCCGTTCGCCGGCCACCGCCGGCGAGGAGAAGACTATCGCCTACCTGGGCCGCCAGTTTGCCGAGGCCGGCTTGCAGCCTGGCGGCGACCTGAAGGACGGCCAGCGCCTGTGGACGCAGGCGGTGCCGCTGCTCAAGGGCGACATCGTTGGCAAGCCGCAGCTGTCACTGTCGCGCGACGGCAAGGCGCAACAGCTCACGCAGGGGCAGGAGATCGCGGTGCGCGCGGCGATGAACGGCGCCAGCGCGGTGGCGATCGAGGACGCACCGCTGGTGTTCGTCGGCTACGGCGTCAAGGCGCCGGAGCGCGACTGGGACGACTTCAAGGACGTGGACCTGAAGGGCAAGATCGCGGTGGTGCTGGTCAACGACCCGGACTTCGAGAGCGGTGAGGGCGACTTCGACGGCAAGGGCATGACCTATTACGGCCGCTGGACCTACAAGTACGAGGAGGGCGCGCGGCAGGGCGCGGCTGGCGTGCTGATCGTGCACGAAACCGCGCCGGCCTCCTACGGCTGGGCGACGGTGGCCGGCTCCAATACCAACACCATGTTCGACGTGGTGCGCGAGGACCCGGCCGCGGCGCACCCGCCGCTGGAAGGCTGGATCCAGCGTGACCTGGCGGTGGACCTGTTCAAGCGTGCCGGGCTGGATTTCGAGGCGTTGAAGAAGCAGGCGCAGTCGCGCGACTTCCGCCCGGTGGAGTTGAAGGGCGAAACCTTCTCGGCCGACTACGCGGTCAAGACCGAGGTCATCACCTCGCACAATGTGGTTGCGCGGCTGGAAGGCAGCAGCCACCCGGACGAGACCATCATCTACTCCGCGCACTGGGACCACATCGGCGTCGGTGAGCCGGATGCACGTGGCGACCGCATCTTCAACGGCGCGCTGGACAACGCCAGCGGCACCGCCGCGCTGCTGGAACTGGCACGCGGCTTTGCCAAGGCACCGCAGCCGCAGCGCTCGGTGCTGTTCCTTGCCGTCACCGCCGAAGAAAAGGGTCTGCTTGGTTCGGAGTACTACGCCAGCCATCCGCTGTACCCGCTGGGCACGACCGTGGCGCTGATCAACATGGACGGCATGGCGCCGTTCGGGCCGTCGCGCGATTTCGGCATCTACGGCTCGGCCCGCTTCGAGTTGCTGGACCAGCTCAGGGACGTGGCCAAGGGCTGGGACATCCGCTACACGCCAGATCCCAAGCCGGAAGCAGGCCTGTTCTTCCGCTCCGACCACTTCCCGTTCGCCAAGCGCGGTGTGCCGGCGCTGTCGTATTCGGCCGGGCAGGATTGGGTCGAGGGCGGCGTCGAGGCCGGCAAGAAGGCATCGGACGACTACACTGCCAGGCGCTACCACCAGCAGGGCGACGAATGGCAGCCGGACTGGCGCTTTGCCGGTGCCGCGCGTGACTTGGAGGTGGTCTACACGCTGGGCGAGCAGTTGGCGAACTCGCGCGCGTGGCCGAACTGGAGCGCCGACGAGCCGTTCCGCGCGGTGCGTGACGCCAGTGCCGACGCACGCCATTGAGCGTCGTCTTGGCAGCCTTCTTCCGCAAGGAGGAAGGCTGCCGCAGCCGGGACGCCGCCGCATCAGGCGGCGTTTCCGTTTCCGCCATGGGTTTCCATCCGTCGCTGAGGCCATTGGCTCCCCGGTTTTCCCGCTTCGTCGCATGCCGCTTGTCCGTCGCATCGCAGTACCTATGCTCGGCGTCAATCTCCCGCCAGGAACACCGTCATGATCGCCAGCCTGTGGTTCTGCCTTCGCATCCTCGTGGCCTGGGTGCTGGCGCTGATCGTGCTTGGCGTCATCTGGTCGAACCTGTTCGGCGGGCCGGGCGCGGTGTTCGTGCTGCTGGTGGTCGGCCTGCTGGTGCTGGCGGCGATCAACACCGCCAGCCACCTGCGCCGGGTCAAGCTGGTCGCCGGGCGGCTGGACCACGACAGCCTGTCCAGCCGCCAGCAGCGCAGGATCGAGCTGCCGCTCGATGCCGGGCAGGCCTTCGCGCTGGTCGAGTCGGTGGTCGCCGGGTTGCCACGGGTGGAGGATGTGGAAAGCTCGCCCGGCAGCCTGCAGGTGCGGGCCCGGATCGCGCGCACCGATTCCCGCAACACGCGCCTGCCATCGCGCTGGAACCCGCTGGCGTGGCTGGCGGTCAAGCACGACCGGGTGTCGGCGACGGTGACGCCGGGCCAGGGCACCAGCAGCGTGACCCTGCTGTTCGAGCCCGATGCCGGTGCCTGGGTGGACCTGCTGATGGCCGACGAAGGCAGCAACCGCGAGAACGCCGATGCCATGAGCCGCGCGATGAGCCAGCGCGTGGCCGAACAGCGCCGCGACGAGCGTGAATCGGCCGCGCGCACCGAGGCCGAGAAGGAGCTGAGCGTGGCGCGCCTGAACCTGCTGCATGCGCAGGTCGAGCCGCACTTCCTCTACAACACGCTGGCCAACGCGCAGGTGCTCACCCGTACCGACCCCGAGCGCGCCGAGCGCATGCTCGGCCACCTGATCCAGTACCTGCGCAGCTCGCTGCCGGGCATCGACCAGTCGCTGTCGACGCTGGGGCAGGAGCTGGAGCGGGTGCAGGCCTACCTGGAGATCCTGCGCATCCGCATGGGCGAACGGCTGGCGGTGCAGGTCGACGTGCC
The DNA here is from genome assembly GCA_900078405.1 of uncultured Stenotrophomonas sp. Taxonomy (NCBI): domain Bacteria; kingdom Pseudomonadati; phylum Pseudomonadota; class Gammaproteobacteria; order Lysobacterales; family Lysobacteraceae; genus Stenotrophomonas; species uncultured Stenotrophomonas sp. The sequence continues at coordinate 2,965,503 of FLTS01000001.1, forward strand.
CGAGGCCCTGCGCGACGTCGTGCTGCCGTCGATGGCGCTGCAGACGCTGGTGGAGAACGCGATCAAGCACGGGCTGGAGCCCAAGTCCGGCGGCGGCACCATCTGGCTGCTGGCGCGCGAGGTAGACGGACAGGTCCACATCACCGTGGCCGACGATGGCCGTGGTTTCGGCGGCGACAGCAGCGGTACCGGCATCGGCCTGAAGAACCTGCGCGAACGCCTGCGCCTGACCTGCGGGCCGGAGGCGGCCTTCGCCCTGGTCTCCAATTTCCCCAGCGGCGCGGCCGCGACCCTGACCCTGCCGCACAAGGGCGCGTTGCCGCCGGAGCTGCCCCATGCACCTTGATGCCCTGATCGCCGAGGACGAGCCGCTGCTGCGCCAGGCGCTGGCCGCGCAGCTGCAGCGGCTGTGGCCGGAGCTGCGCATCGTCGCCGAATGCGAGGATGGCGCCGCCGCGCTGGAGGCGCTGGAAACCCTGAAGCCCGACCTGGCCTTCCTCGACATCCGCATGCCCGGCGTCACCGGCATCGACGTGGCCCGCGCGCTGGAAACCCTCAGCCCGCGGACCCAGGTGGTGTTCGTCACCGCCTACGACCAGTACGCGATCGATGCCTTCGAGCGCGGCGCGGTGGACTACCTGCTCAAGCCGGTGGCCGACGAACGCCTGCTGGCCACGCGCCAGCGCCTGCTTGCGCGCCTGCAGGCCGGCACGCCGGACCGGCAGGTGCTGGACCGGCTGCTGGAGCAGCTGGCGCGGCGCCCGGTGGAGAAGGCCGCCGCGCCGCCGTTGGCGTGGATCACCGCCAGCAGCGGTCGCCAGACGCGGCTGGTGATGCTGGAGGACGTGCTGTATTTCCGCGCCGACAGCAAGTACACCGCCGTGGTCACCGCCAGCGAGGAACTGCTGTTGCGCAGCCCGCTGCGCGAGCTGGCCGAGGTGCTGGACCCGCAGTGCTTCCGCCAGGTGCACCGCTCGACCATCGTCAACATGAAGGCGGTGGCGGCGGTGGAGCGCGAGGACAACGGGCGCGGCGTGCTGCGCTTGAAGGGCCGCAGCGAGACGCTGGTGGTCAGCCAGGCGTTCATGAGCCTGTTCCGCGGCATGTGAGTCCGCGCTACACGAGGGAGGAGTGCCATGCATTACCTGACCGTCCTGCTCGGCAGCCTGTTGGCGATGCTGGGCTACCACGAACCGCAGGGGCAGACGTCGATCACCCGCATCAGCGGCGAGGCGGCCGTGCTCAGCCGCACCACGGTGTCCGCCGGCAAGGCCCGGTTCCAGTGCCTGCAGAGCGAGAGCGGCAGCTGTTTCTACCGGCTCTACCGCGAGGACTGCCGCGACGAGGCCGCAGGCGAGTTGTGCCGGCGGCTGGCGCTGGACGATTTCAGCGTAGGGGTGGGCGGCGTGCGCGAAGTGCGGGGGCTGCCGGCCGGCTTCGGCCAGCGGGTGCGGGCGCACGAAGCACAACGCCGCGACTGAGCGCGGCGTTGCAGGGAAAGGTGCGGAGAACGGCAGCGGTCAGAACGCCGGTTGCAGGCGCAGCCCGTCGTCGCCGATGTGGTTGAGCTTGCCGACCAGTTCCGAGTGCTGCCGCATGCGGCCGAGCTCGCGCATGATGCGGATGTCCTCGTGGCGCAGCTCGCGGCGGGCGCTCACCGCCTGCTTGTAGTCCAGCACTTCCGGATAGTGCTGCGCCATCTCCAGTGCCTCGGCCACGGTCTCCACGCTGTCGGCGTCGGAGCTGATGCGCGCGCGGCTGTTGAAGGCCTTCATCCAGCGCTCGAAGCCGGCGGTGTGGTCGAACATGTTGGCCATGAACCAGATCACGAACAGGATCGACACCCACGAGCCGAGCACGATGACCACGCGGGTGAAGGTGATGTGGTAGTCGTCGCTCCACAGGTAGCTGGTGATCAGCCCCAGCACCAGCAGCGAGACGGCCTGCCAGAGCACGATGGAGGCGATCAGCCATTGGCACTTGGCCCGGGCCAGCACGTCCACTTCCCCGCGTATCTGCTCGTCGCTCAGGTTCTTCCAGTGTTCGACCTGTTTCTCGAACGGACTGCGATACAGCTCATTGTCTTGCAGCAACAACCCCAAACCCTTGAACAACGCGATCATGTCGAGCTCCTGCAGGTACTGAATCTGGAACGAGCGGATACGGCGTGGAACGGTCAGGCGCCTTCATTTCTAGCATTTTCGCGCGGCTTGGCAATGGGGCAGGCGCAGGAAATTCCGTCGTGCGGGGAAATGCGTGCGGCAGGCGGGTTGCGGATTTTGCGCCGCGTCACGAGGTAACTGTGCGGAATGGAATTGGAAATTCGTCCTTCATGCTGCGCATGCACATGGCCGTGAGGGCGTGATGCGCGAAATGTGGCGGCGGCAAACGGAAACGGGCGCCGCGGCGCCCGTTTCCGTGACCGGTGCGGCAGCGCCGCTTACCAGACCTTCACCCGCTGCTCCGGCGCCAGGTACAGCTGCTGGCTTTCCTTGACGTCGAAGGCCGGGTACCACGCATCGAGGTTGCGCACGGTCAACGCGCGGAACTGGCCCGGTGCATGCACGTTGGTCAGCAGCGAGTTGCGCAGTGCCTGCTCGCGCGCCTTGCTGCGCCAGGCCTGGGCGAAGCCGAGGAAGAAACGCTGGTCGGGGCTGAAACCGTCCAGTTCCTGCGTCGGCTTGCCCTGCTGCGACAGCACGTAGGCGTCGTGCGCGGTGGCCAGCCCGGCCACGTCGGCGATGTTCTCGCCCAAGGTCAGGCGGCCGTTGACGTGCACGCCGGGGAACGGTGCGTAGCTGCCGAACTGCGCAGCCAGTGCGTCACCGGCGGCGTTGAACTGCTTCAGGTCGTCGGCCGTCCACCAGTTGTGCAGCTTGCCGGTTTCGTCGAACAGCGCGCCGGCGTTGTCGAAGCCGTGGCTGATCTCATGGCCGATCACCGCGCCGATGGCACCGTAGTTGACCGCATCGTCGGCGGCGCCGTCGAAAAACGGCGGTTGCAGGATCGCGGCCGGGAACACCAGCCGGTTTTCCAGCGGCACGTTCATCGCGTTGATGGTCTGCGGCAGCATCGCCCATTCGCTGTGGTCCACCGGCTGGCCGAGCTTGGCGAGGTTGCGTTGGTACTCGAACAGCGAAGCGCGCTGTGCGTTGCCCAGCGCGTCGTCGCGCTTCACCTCCAGCGCCGTGTAGTCGCGCCACTTCGACGGGTAGCCCATGTCCACCTTCAGCCCGGCGACCTTGGCCTTGGCGTGCGCCTTGGTTTCCGGCGACATCCATTCCAGCGCGTCGATGCGCCTGGCGAAGGCGGCGATGATGTTGTTCGCCATTTCGTCGGCGCGCGCCTTGGTGGCGGCATCGAAGTGGCGCTCGACGTAGATCCTGCCGACCGCCTCGCCGATGGCGTCGTTGGTCCGCGCCACCGCGCGCTTCCAGCGCTCGCTCTGCTGCGGGGTGCCGCTCATCGCGGTGCCGTGGAAGGCGAAGTGCGCGTCGGCAAAGGCTTTGGGCAGGTACGGCGCGGCCTCGTCCAGCGCGTGGAAGGCGAGGTAGTCCTTCCATGCCTGCAGCGGTTCGCCGGCGACCAGCTTCGACAGCCCGGCCACGGCCTGCGGCTGCCAGACGATGAAGTCCTGCTGCGCCGACAGCCCGGCCGCGTCGAGGAACGCGGCCCAGTCCATGCCCGCTGCCTTCGCGCCCAGGTCGGCCTGCTTCCACGCGTTGGCGCCCTTCTCGACGTCGTTGGTTTCTTCCTGGGTGGCGTGGGCGCGGGCGATCTTCGTTTCCAGCGCAACGATGCGCGCGGCCTTGGCCGCGGCGTCGGCGTCGCCGGACAGTTCCAGCAGCCGCGCCACGTAGCCCTCGTAGGCCTTGCGCAGTTCGGCCATGCGCCCGCCTTCCAGATAGAAGTCGCGGTCGGGCATGCCCAGCCCGCCCTGCACCAGGTAGGGCGCATTGCGCTGCGGTTGCAGCAGGTCCACCGACACCCATACGCCGAACAGGTGTGGGGTATAGAAATTGGTGGCGTTGAGCAGGTCCACGTCGGCGCGCACGCTGCCGCCCAGCACGCGGGCCAGCGCCTGGCGGTCGCCGATGCCGGCGATGGCCTGCAGCTGCGGCTGCAGCGGCGCGATGCCGCGCGCCTCGATGGCGGCCTCGTCCATGTAGGCGGCGTAGTAGTCGCCGACCTTGCGGGCCTCGCCGTCATCGGCGCTGCCGGCCTCCTCCATGATCGCGCGGGTGTCGGCCAGGGTCTTCTCGGCGATCACGTTGAAGCTGCCGTAGCTGGAGCGGTCGGCCGGGATTTCGGTGTTCCTGACCCATTCGCCATTGGCATGGTCGAAGAAGTTGTCGCCGGCGGCGACGCTGCGGTCCATGCCCGCCGCATCGAAGCCGAAGCTGCCCAGTTGCGGTTTCGATACCTGCGCCTGCGGTGCGGATGCGGCCGGGGCGGGGCTCCTGTCGCAGGCGCTCAGGGCGAGGGCGGCGCCGATTGCCAGCACCAGCAGGGGACGTTGCGGGACCATGTGCGTGACCTGATTCGTGATGAAGGCCCGAGTTTAAGGGCGTTGGTGCCGCACCGCCGATGCCGGTGCCCGTCCGCGGGTGTGCCGAATGCGGGCACTTGGCGGTGATGGCGTGCACGCGGGCTTCACGTCGACGGTTTTGTGCTGCATGCTGCGGTGGATCCGGGCGTGCATGCGAGGCGGGGTATTCCGGCCTTGCCGAGCGCTACCTGCTTTTCCGGAGACACGGGTGCCGAAGACGACCAACAGCCGATCACTGATGCGAGGGGCCGCCGGGTGAGCCGGGGAATCGCGCACCCGCTGCGTTCGGTTTCCGTGTTCGGCGTGGTCATCGCGTTGCTGCTGGCGGGCATGCTGGCAGCCATGCTGTGGAGCGACCATGCCAATCGCCTGCAGGCGGCGCAGCGGCAGAGCATGGCACTGGCCGCCGGCAGCGACCGCCTGCTGCGGGCCGAATTGACCGCGGTGGAGCGGGTGTTGCGGCGCGTGGCCGAAGACGGGCGCGGGTTCTACCGGCAATACCCCGGGCGGGCCACGGCGCTGCTGCAGGAAGGCATCGGTGGCACGCTGGGGCGCAACCCGGACCTGGCCGCGATCACCCTGGTCGATGACGCCGGTGCGGCGCTGACCGCCGGCCGTGGTGACGCCAGCCTGCCGCGCTGGGTATCGCTGCCGAACCGGGTGCTGGCCGGCGAGATGTACCTGGGCGACGTCGAGCGCACGCCCGATGGCGGCACCGTGATGATGGTGGCCATGCCGATGCAGCCGGGGCAATGGCTGCTGGCGCGGGTGCGGCTGGCGGTGTTCCAGCGCGTGGTCAGCGGCCTGGATACCGGCCGCAACGGCGTGGCCTCCATCGGCAACCGCCAGGGGCAGCTGCTCGCGCACAGCCTGGATCCTTCCGCGGTCGAGCGCGCGCTGCCGCGGCCGATGCGCAAGCTGGAACCGGCCGACAAGGTGCAACCGATGGGCGCGGTGATCAGCCCGCTGGATGGCGTGCGCCGGATCAGCGCGGTGAGCGTGCCGCGCGATTACCCGCTGGTGTTGTTCACCGGCCTGTCCGCGGAGGAGGTGATGGCGCCGTGGCGCACCTACCTGTACGTGGCCATCGGCCTGTTCCTGCTGTACCTGGCCGGCTTCGCCTACCTGTTCCACAGCGTACGCGGCAATGCGCGGCGGCAGGCGCGGTTGACCGACGAGCTGCGCGCCGGCGCGGCGGAACTGGCGCTGGCGCACAAGGTCGGCAAGGTCGGCACGTGGTTCATCGAAGGGGATGGCACGTGGGTTCACTGGTCGGACATCACCCGGCAGATGTTCGGGCTGGAACTGCGCGGCACCTCGCTGGAGGCGTTCCTGGGGCAGGTATGCGACGAGGACCGGGAGCACCTGCGCAAAGAGCTGGCGCGCGCCTGGAACGGCGAGGAAGCGCTGGACATGACCTACCGCTTCATCCTGCCCGACGGCGGGCTGCGCTGGCTGGCGGTGCGCGGCGAGCGGGTGGACAGCCAGCGCGGGCGGCGCCTGGCCGGTGCGGTGGTCGACGTCAGCGAGCACTTGCGCAACCAGGAGCGCGCGCAGGAGGCCGAGCGCCAGTTCCGGCTGGTGTTCGACCGCAACCCGGCGCCGTTCTGGATCTTCGACGTGGTCACCCTGCAATTCCTGGAAGTGAACCGCGCGGCGATGGAGCAGTACGGCTACAGCCGCGAGGAATTCCTGGCCATGACCATCCTCGATATCCGCCCGGAGGAGGAATGGAACGAGGTCCGGCAGGCGCGCGACGACGCCCTCGGCGGGCGCGCGCTGGCGCCGCGCGTGCGCATGCACCGGCGCAAGGACGGCAGCACCTTCGAGGTGGTCGGGCACATGGCGCAGCTGGAATTCGATGGCCGCGCCGCCTGCCTGACGCTGGCCGAGGACGTCAGCCAGCGGCTGGCCTACGAGCGCGACCTGGCCTACCGCGCCAGCCATGACCCGGACACCGGCCTGTTGACGGTGCGCGCGCTGGCCGAGCAGCTGGATGCCGATGGCGGCGGCTACACCATCCTGCACATCCAGCTGCGCGGGCTGCGGCTGGTGACCGACACGCTGGGCCGCGAGGCCGGCGAGGACGTGCTGCAGGCGATGGTCGGCCGGCTCGGCGGGCTGGGGGCGCGGCATGGCCTGACGGCATGGCAGCCGGCTGAGGACTTCGTGGTCGCGGTGACTGCCGGGCACGACCCGCAGGCCGCGCTGGAGGCCCTGCTGGAGGCGGCGTCCGAACCGGTGCGCGGGCGCGATTCGTTCCACCAGCTGGAGCCGCGGATCGGCGTGGCCAGTTGCCCGGACGACGGTGAGGGCGCCGACCAGGTGCTGGGCCGTGCCGCGCAGGCCGCGCATGCCGCGCGCGGGCAGGGCGTGGTGGTGTCGCGCTTCGACTGCCGCATGGCCGCGCGCCACGCCGAGCGGCTGCAACTGGCCGGGCGCATCCGCCGGGCCATCGACCGCGACGAATTCGAACTGCATTTCCAGCCGATCCGGCATGCCGCCGACGGCACCCCGGCGGTACTGGAAGCGCTGCTGCGCTGGCCACAGCCGGACGGCGGCTTCGTCCCGCCGTCCGACTTCATCCAGCTGTGCGAGGACACCGGCCTGATCATCGTGCTCGGCCGCTGGGTGATCCAGGCCGCGGCGCGGGCGCAGCGTGAACTGGCCGCGCATGGCTGGGCGGGGCTGCCGATCGCGGTCAACGTGTCGGCGATTCAGCTGTTCAACAGCGACCTGCTCGGCGAGTTCGTCGCCGCCACCGCGGCCAACGGGCTGGCGCCGGGCGCGCTGCAGATGGAGCTGACCGAAAGCTGCCTGATGCACAACCCGGCACAGGCGATGCAGGTGCTGAAGAGCCTGAACGCCCGCGGCATCGCGGTGTCGCTGGACGACTTCGGCACCGGTTTTTCCAGCATGTCCTACCTGCAGCACCTGCCGCTGGATTCGCTGAAGATCGACCGCTGCTTCGTCACCGACGTCGAGCGCAACCCGCGCAACGCCGCCATCTGCCGCGCGCTGCTGTCGCTGGGCCACAGCATGGGGCTGGTGGTGATCGCCGAGGGCGTGGAGAACCAGGCGCAGCTGGACTGGCTGGTGGCGCACGGCTGTGACCAGGTGCAGGGCTATCTGCTGGGGCAGCCGATGCCGTTGGCCGAGGTGATCGCGCAACTGGCGCTGTCGTGCGACGGGGATTGAGCGCCGTGGCTTTCGTAGGCCGGGGCCAGGCCCCGGCTTCGATGGGCATGGCGCGTCGGGGGTGTAGCCCCGACCCACATCTTTGGCTGCTGGCAGCTGTGGTAGTTTTTTCGCATTCATCCAACCGTCGCTGCCGGCGTCGGCAGCCTGCTGTCGTGGTGGCGACTTCCGTGGAACGTGCATGCACACGATCGAAGTCGTTCTGGCGATGCTGGTGGCGGTGGTCGCCAGCGGCTACCTGGTAAGAATCCTCCCTTTTTCCCTGCCGTTGCCGCTGGTGCAGATCGCCCTGGGCGCGCTGATCTCCGGCGTGTTCAAGCGCGGCCACGCACTGGAGCCGGAGGTGTTCTTCCTGCTGTTCCTGCCGCCGCTGCTGTTCCTGGACGGCTGGCGCATCCCCAAGCAGGGGCTGTTCCGCGACAAGGGCGCGATCGTGGAGCTGGCGTTCGGGCTGGTGGTGTTCACCGTGCTCGGTGCCGGCCTGCTGATCCACTGGCTGATCCCGGTGATGCCGCTGGCGGTGGCGTTCGCACTGGCCGCGGTCATCTCGCCGACCGATCCGGTGGCCGTCGGCGCCATCGCCTCGCGGGTGCCGTTCCCCAAGCGGCTGATGCACATCCTGGAAGGCGAGTCGCTGCTCAACGACGCCTCGGGCCTGGTGTGCTTCAGCTTCGCGGTGGCGGCGGTGATGACCGGCAGCTTCTCGCTGGCGCAGGCCTCGCTGACCTTCCTGTGGGTGGCCCTCGCCGGCCTGTCCATCGGCGTGGTGGTGACCCTGGGCGTATCCACATTGCAGCGCTGGCTGTGGCGCCGGTTCGGCGAGGAGCCGGGCGCGGCCCTGCTGGTCAACCTGCTGATCCCGTTTGCCGCCTACCTGCTGGCCGAGGAGTTCGAGGCGTCGGGCATCCTCGCCGCGGTCGCCGCCGGCGTCAGCATGAGCTATGTCGAGCTCAGCGGCCGGGTCAGCGGCAGCATGCGGGTGCAGCGCACGGCGGTGTGGAATACGGTGCAGTTCAGCTTCAACGGCATCATGTTCGTGCTGCTGGGCGAACAGCTGCCGGGCATCGTCCAGCGTGCGGTGGCGACGATCTCGGTCACCGGCCACCACGAATGGTGGTGGCTGCTGATCTACGTGATGGCGATCAGCGTGACGCTGGTGCTGTTGCGGCTGGTGTTCGTGTGGCTGTCGCTGCACTGGAACCTGCTGCGCGCGCGGCTGCGCGGCGAACAGCGCGCGCATACGCCGACGCGCGTGGTGCTGGCGATGTCGGTGGCCGGCGTGCGCGGCGCCATCACCCTGGCCGGCGTGCTGACCCTGCCGCTGCTGCTGCCCGGCGGCGAGCCGTTCCCGGCGCGCGACCTGGTGATCTTCCTGGCCGCGGCGGTGATCCTGATCTCGCTGCTCGCCGCCAGTGTGTTGCTGCCGCGGCTGCTGAAAGGGCTGGAGCTGCCGAAGGATGACGGTGCCCGGCGCGAGGAGGACTTGGCCCGCAAGCTGTCCTCCAAGGCCGCACTGGTGGCGGTGGAGAAGGTGCGCCAGCAACTGGTGGAGGGCCAGCCCGCCGCCAGGATGCAGCTCTGCAACGACGCCGCGGCGCAGGTGAGCCTGCTGTACCAGCGCAACCTGGAGAAGGGCCAGGGCCCGGACCAGGACCCGGGCAAGGTGCGGCGCATGGAGCAGGCCTACCGCAGCCTGCGCACGGCCGGGCTCAACGCCGAGCGCGAGGAACTGTTCCGGCTGGTCCGGCACGGGCAGCTGTCCGACGAGGTCGCGCGCAGGCTGATCCGCAACCTGGACCTGCTGGAAAGCCGGCAGCGGGATTGAGGTGGAGCAAAAACGCGTGGAAGCCTCCAATTGTCATCCCCGCGCAGGCGGGGATCGCTGTTGGGGCTTTGCTTCGGAAGGGTGAGGCAGAAGCGATCCCCGCCTGCGCGGGGATGACGAACCAAAGCAGTTGCCAGCGCTTTTACTCGTTCCTGCCTGCAAGGAAATACGCCTCGACCGAACCGTTGATCTTCAGCGTCATCGGGTTGCCGCGGCGGTCGCGGGCCTTGCCGGCCTGCACCCGGATCCAGCCTTCGCTGATCGAGTATTCCTCGACGTCGTCGCGCTCGATGCCGTTGAAGCGCACGCCGATGCCGCGCTCGAGCATGGCCGGGTCATGGAACGGGCTGGTGGGGTTGACCGCCAGGCGGTCGGGAGGGGTATCGCTCATTTTCGGGCTTCGCTGCGGGCCACCGTGGCCGGCTTCGGTGCGCAAGGATACCCGCTGCGCCGGCGCAGCCGCTTCCGCCGGCGCGCGCGCGGCGGCAGAATGCGCGCCACCCCGTGGAAAACCGCCCATGCCCGACAACAGCGCCGATTACGAAGATCCCGACGAGCTGCAGCCGACCTTCGACGAGGATGACCACCCGGCACGGGTGTGGAACCTGCTGTGGCTGCTCAATCCCGGCGACGAGGAGCTGGCGCTGCAGCAGTTCGACGTCTGGCGCGAGGCGCGCGCCGGCGCCGAGCACGAGGCCGGCGACGAACAGTGGCTCTGGGACCTGAAGGACGCCATCGACTGGCGCTCGGGCTTCTTCGTGGACTGGAAGGACGCCGATTCGTTCATGGCGGTAGTCGACGAACTGGCCGCGCGCTGGAACCTGCGGGTGGACTGGGGCGGCGACCTGGACGACGAGGATTTCGCCGAGGCCATCGACGTGCCCGTGCTGATGGCGACCGCGCACGACCGCCTGCGCGAACATGGCTACACCCTGTGGAACTGGAATACCGGCGGCGACGCCTGTGCCGGCTGGATCGCGCTCAGCCGCGACGACGAGGCGATGCTGGCGCTGTGCTCGCTGCTGGGTGTGGAAGTGCGGCCGGGCAGCGACCCGTTCTGAGTGCAGGCGGCCCCTGTAGGAGCGACGCGAGTCGCGATGAAGCTTTACCGGTGAAGCCACGTCGCGACTCGCGTCGCTCCTACAAGGGCGGCTGGTATTGCGCGCGCGCGTTGGCGATGACCGTGCGCAGCAGCTCCCGGTCGGTATGTCGGGAGATGGCGCGTGCGCCCAGGGCGATGGCCTGTTCGCGCAGCGGCGCGGGCACGTCGTAGTGCGCGCCGCTGGGGCGGTTCTGGAAGGCGCGGCGCGGGATCCCGAGCTGCTGCGCCAGTGCGTGCAGCTCGGGCAGGGTATCGGCCATCAGATGCGCCCAGCGCTCGCCGCGCCAGGGATGCACCGCATCGTCAATGTAGACCGCCACCGCACGCGGCCCGCGGCTCAGGCCTGCGGCTTGTCGCCGTCGGCGGTTTCGGCTTCGGCCGCATCGTCGGCCGTTGCGGCCACTTCCTCGGCTTCGACGTTCTCGAACTCGGCGACCTGCGTGGCGAGGTAGTCGTCGGCGCTCACGCCCTGCTCGGCGGCCAGTGCGTCCAGCAGCTGCTGCAGCAGCTGCGAGTATTCCAGGTTGACGGTGCGGCCTTCCTTCTCCTGCACGTTGGCCAGGTGCTTGAGCATGGCCAGCATCGGCACCGGGTTGTCGGCGTTGCCCATCGTCTGGCCGCCGATGGACAGCAGCCATTGCCGGCCCTGCAGGCCGATGGCGGCGACCACGTGGCCTTCCTCGTTGGTCAGCACGGCATGGTTCTGCACCTGCTGCTGCGCGTCCAGGCGCAGGAACGGACGGCGGGCTTGCTGCTTCTTGCGCTGGTCGCGCTTGGCCTTGGAATTGCGGGACATGGGCTGCTCGGTAAGGGAAAACGGCCGCCATTGTAGGCGCCCGCCCGCGGCGGTGCCGGAATGCCGTCGCGCGGGTCAGTCGATGCCGGGCGTGGCGACGTCCGCCGGGACCGCGGCGGTGTCGGGAGCGTCCGGGCCGGGCGCAGCGGATGCGTCGGGCGTGGCCAACGGCAGCGCGGCGATGTTCGACAGCGCGGCCGCCTCGGCCTCCTTGGTCATCACCACGATGCTGATGCGGCGGTTGATCGGGTTCTGCGGGTCGTTCTTGTCGAACAGCACCGACGAGGCCAGGCCGACCACGCGCGCCACCTTGGCCTCGTCCATCCCGCCTTCCAGCAGGGCGCGGCGCGCGGCGTTGGCGCGGTCGGCGCTCAGCTCCCAGTTGCTGTAGCCGATCTGCGCGGAATAGGCGGTGGTGTCGGTATGGCCGCTGATGCTGATGTGGTTGGGCACCTGGTTGATGAAGCGCGACAGCTCGCGCAGGATGTCGCGCGTGTATGGCATCAATTTGTCGCTGCCCACGTCGAACATCGGCCGGTTCTGCTTGTCCACGATCTGGATGCGCAACCCCTCCGGGGTGATGTCCAGCAGCAGCTGGTCCTTGAACGGCTCCAGTGCCTGGCTCTTGTCGATGGCCTCTTCCAGCTCCTGCTTCAGCGCTTCCAGCCGCTGCTTCTCGCGTTCGCGCTCTTCCACCGGGTTGGGGATGGCCTCGCGCTGGTTCTGGAACGGGTCGTTGCTGTTGCCGCGGGAGATGTCGGTGGCGCCGCCGAGCTTGATCATCGAGGTGCTGGCGCCCCCCGGCCCGGCCATGCCGGGCGCCGCGGTGGTGCTGGTGCCGCTGAGCGGGCTGGGGTTGCGGAAGTATTCGGAAATGCCCGCGCGCTCGGGCTGGGTGGTGGAGGCCAGCAGCCACATCACCAGGAAGAAGGCCATCATCGCGGTGACGAAGTCGGCATAGGCCACCTTCCACGAGCCGCCGTGGTGGCCGCCGCCCTGCACCTTCTTCACCCGCCGCACGATCACCGTGGGCTTGGCATCGTTGCTCGCCATGTCCTATTTGACCGACTTCAGGTGCTGCTCGAACTCGCTGAAACCCGGGCGCAGCGCCGAGGGCACGGTCTTGCGGGCAAACTCCAGCGCGATCTTCGGGTTGTAGCCGCGCAGGCAGGCCAGCAGCGCGGTCTTGACCGACTCGTAGATGCGCGCATCCTGCTCGGCGCGCGCTTCCACCGCCGCGGCGATGGGTGCCACGAAACCGTAGCCGAGCAGGATGCCGAGGAAGGTGCCGACCAGCGCGCCGGCCACGTGCGCGCCGACCTCCTTGATGTCCCCGCCGATGGAACCCATCGTGATGACGATGCCCAGCACCGCGGCGACGATGCCGAAGCCGGGCAGGCCGTCGGCGACCTTGGTCAGCACGTGCGCCGGCTCCAGTGCCTCGTGATGGTGCTTGTCCAGTTCCAGTTCCAGCAGCGGCTCCAGCTCGTGCGGCTCGATGTTGCTGCCGATCATCAGCCGCAGGCAGTCGGTGATGAAGTCGATCAGGTGGTGGTCGGCAAGGACCTTGGGGTAGTTGGCGAACAGCGCGCTGCCGCTCGGGTTCTCGACGTGCTCTTCCAGCGACATGAAGCCTTCGCGGCGGGCCTTGTTGAGCAGCTCGTACAGCAGGCTGAGCACGTCCAGGTAGTCGTCGCGCTTGTAGCGCGGGCCCTTGAACACGCCGGCCACCGCGCGCAGGGTCTGCTTGACCGTTTTGGCCGGGGTGCCGACGAGGAACGCGCCCAGCGCCGCGCCGCCGATGATGACCAGCTCGAACGGCTGCCACAGTGCGCCGAGCTTCCCGTGCGCGCCGACATAGCCGCCGAGCACGCTGAGGACGACGACGAGCAGGCCGACGATGATGAGCATGGGGAACCGGAACGGAAGAGGGGACACCCCATTGTCGGCCGGACCGGGGATTTCTGTAATGCGGAAACGTGAACTCAGTCGGAGCCTGCGGCTTCGGCACCGCCGCGCCGCAGCGGGTCGGGCCACGGCGCGCCACGGTCGACGAAGGACAGCGAAACCGAGTTCAGGCAATGCCTTTCGAATGTCGGCGGCGGTCCGTCGGGGAATACGTGGCCGAGGTGGCTGCCGCAGCGGGCGCAGACGATTTCCGTGCGCTCCATCCCGTGGCTGCGGTCGTGGAGGCGGCGGACGTGGGCCGGGTCGAACGGAGCGAAGAAGCTGGGCCAGCCGGTGCCGGAGTCGAACTTGGCGCTGGAGCGGAACAGCGGCAGCCCGCACAGGCGGCAACAGTAGGTGCCCTCGTGCTTGTTGTCGAGGAACACGCCACAGAACGGCGCCTCGGTGCCGTGATGCAGCAGCACGCGGCGTTCCTCGTCGCTCAGTGCGCCGACCAGCGTCGTGCGTTGCGCATCGTCGGGGGGCGCCAGGTCGTAATGCTGGCCGTGGCGGGCCATGCCTGTGCTGCTGTTCTCGCTGTTGCCCATGTGCCGCTCCACGTTGCTCGATGCCGGACCGGAAGCATACTCTCGGGGTTCCTGCCGGATCGTAGGGAGACGTGAATGAAACATGTGCATGCATTGGCGCTGCTGTTGGCCACGGCGGTACCGCTGGCGGCGCAGGCCCAGCTCCGGCAGCCGCCACCGCCCACCCAGACCCGGCCGGTGAACCTGCCGCAGCCGTCGAAGAGCAACGACGAAAAGGCGGGCGAGCGCTCGCAGCGTGACGAGACGCCGACGGTAGGCAAGCCGCCGGCCTCCACGCCCAGGCCGATCACCCGGCCGGCGACGCAGCGGCCGGTCTACGACGAACACGGCCAGCGCATGAACGGCATGCGCCAGGCGGGCGCCAACCGGGTGATGGACACCCGCACCGGCCGCTATTACGACACCGTGCCCAGTGGCGACGGGCAACGCATCGTCAAGCGGGACGACGGCAAGCCCTGAGCGTCATTCGGCGATTGGCAGGCTCAGGGTTTCCTTGACCTCTTCCATCACGATGTAGCTCTTGGACTCGCGCACATGCGGCAGGCTCAGCAGGGTGCTGCCGAGCAGCTTGCGGTAGGAGGCCATCTCGTTGATGCGGGCCTTGAGCAGGTAGTCGAAGTCGCCCGAGACCAGGTGGCATTCCAGCACGTTGGGCAGCTTCAGCGCGGCGCGGCGGAACTCCTCGAAGATGTCGCCGGACTTGTAGGCCAGCGAGATCTCCACGAACACCAGCAGCCCGGCCTTGACGTACTGCGGGTCCAGCCGCGCGTAGTAGCCGGTGATCACACCCTCGCGTTCGAGCCGGCGCACGCGCTCGGTGCAGGGGGTGGTGGACAGGCCCACGCGCTCGCCCAGTTCGGTGAAGGAAATGCGGCCTTCGGCCTGCAGGATGCGCAGTATCTTGCGGTCGATCTTGTCCAGTTCGCGGCTGCGGGCGGCCATTCGTTCTCTGCCTCGGGTGGTCGTTGCAGGAAAATACACTGTATTGGCCGATCAATACGGAAAAAACGACTGGATCGGCGTGCCTATACTGCGCCATTCATGGCCCCTGCCTCCGGTTGCGCAGGGAATGATGCGGTCAGGAGAGAGGGTGATGCGGGTTCTGATACTCGGCAGCGGTGTGATCGGCACGACCAGTGCCTGGTACCTGCGGCAGGCGGGTCACGAGGTGACGGTGGTGGACCGGCAGCCCGGCCCGGCGCTGGAGACCAGCTTCGCCAATGCCGGCCAGCTGTCGTTCGGCTACACCTCGCCGTGGGCGGCGCCGGGGGTGCCGCTGAAGGCGATCAAGTGGCTGTTCGAGGAACACGCGCCGCTGGCGATCCGCCCCACCGCCGACCTCGCCCAATACCGCTGGATGTGGCAGATGCTGCGCAACTGCAGCGCCGGCCGCTACGCGACCAACAAGGCGCGCATGGTGCGGGTGTCCGACTACAGCCGCGACTGCATCAACGAGCTGTGCGCGGCCACCGGCATCGACTACGAAGGCCGCCAGCTCGGCACCACCCAGCTGTTCCGCACTCAACAGCAGCTCGACGGTGCTGCCAAGGACATCGCGGTGCTGGCCGAGTACGGCGTGCCCTACGAAGTGCTGGACCGCGACGGCATCGTCCGCGCCGAGCCGGCACTGGCGCAGGTGGCCGATACGCTGGTCGGCGCGCTGCGCCTGCCCGAGGACCAGACCGGCGACTGCCAGCTGTTCACCCGCAAGCTGGCCGCGCTGGCCGAACAGGCCGGCGTCGGGTTCCGCTATGGGCAGGACGTGCAGGCGCTGCAACACGACGGCGACCGCATCACCGGCGTGCGCATCGACGGCAGGCTGGAAACCGCCGACCACTACGTGGTCGCGCTGGGCAGCTATTCGCCGCTGCTGCTGGCGCCCTTGGGCCTGCGCCTGCCGGTATACCCGCTGAAGGGCTACTCGCTGACCCTGCCGATCACCGACCCGGCGATGGCGCCCACCTCCACCATCCTCGACGAGAGCTACAAGGTCGCGGTGACCCGCTTCGCCGACCGCATCCGCGTCGGCGGCATGGCCGAGGTGGCCGGCTTCGACCTGTCGCTGGATCCGCGCCGCCGCGCCACGCTGGAAAAAGTGGTCAACGACCTGTATCCGCATGGTGGGGACCTGTCGCGCGCCGAGTTCTGGACCGGCCTGCGCCCGGCCACGCCCGACGGCACCCCGGTGATCGGCGCAACCCCATATCGCAACCTGTACCTCAACACCGGCCACGGCACGCTGGGCTGGACCATGGCCGCCGGCTCCGGCCGCTACCTGGCCGACCTGATGGACGGGCGCACGCCGCAGATCAGCAGCGAGGGGCTGGACATCTTCCGCTACGGCGGCGGGGGCCCGCGCTGATGCGCCCGGCACAGGCGCTGGTCGACCTGGAGGCACTGCGCCACAACTACCGGCTGGCGCGGCGGCTGGGTGGCGGCAAGGCGTTGGCGGTGATCAAGGCCGACGCCTACGGCCACGGTGCCGTGGCCTGCGCGCGTGCGCTGGAGGCCGAGGCCGATGGCTTCGGCGTGGCCTGCATCGAGGAAGCGCTGGAACTGCGCCGGGCCGGCATCACCAAGCCGGTGCTGCTGCTGGAAGGCTTCTTCGATGCCGCCGAGCTGCCGCTGATCGTCGAGCATGGCCTGTGGACCGCGGTGGCCTCGCAATGGCAGGTGGACGCGCTGGCTGCGTTCCGCACCGAGGCGGTGCTCAAGGTATGGCTGAAGCTGGACAGCGGCATGCACCGGCTGGGCCTGTCGGTGGACGAGTTCCGCGCCGCGCACGCGCGGCTGTCGGCGCTGGCGCACGTCGGACCGATGGTGCTGATGAGCCACTTCGCCCGCGCCGACGAATTGGACAGTCCGCGCACGCGGGAACAGCTGGATACCTTCAACCGCGCTACCGAAGGCCTGGCCGGCGAAACCAGCCTGTGCAACTCGCCGGCGTTGCTGGGCTGGCCGCAGGTGCGCAGCGACTGGGTGCGGCCGGGGCTGATGCTGTACGGCGCCGACCCGTTGTATCCGCAGCCGAGCCCGCATGCCGCGCAGCTGCGCCCGGTGATGACCCTGCAATCGCGGGTGATCGCGGTGCGCGAGATCGGCATCGGCGAACCGCTGGGCTACGGCGCGCGCTTCGTCGCCGAAAAACCCACCCGCGTGGGCGTGGTGGCGATGGGTTATGCCGATGGCTACCCGCAGTTCGCGCCCAACGGCACCCCGGTGCAGATCGACGGCGTGCCGGGGCAGCTGATCGGCCGCGTGTCGATGGACATGCTGACCGTGGACCTCAGCGACCACCCGCAGGCGGGGCTGGGCAGCGTGGTGCAGCTGTGGGGCAACGCGCCGACTCTTTCGGAGCTGGCGCCGCGCTGCAATACCAGTGCTTACCGGCTGCCGTGCAGCCTCAAGCGCGCCGAGCGCGTGTATCTGTCGCAATGAAGAAAGGGCCGCGGATGCGGCCCTTTCCCTTCCAACGGCTTGCATGCACCGGCACCGGTGTCAGAGCCCGGCGGTGGCGCGGTCCTCATGCAGCTCGCGGCGCAACCAGTCATCGAGCAGGCGCTTTTCGTAGCGCAGCGGATCGGTGTCGGACAGGCGGGTACTGCCGTACAGGTAGCCGCTGTCCACCAGCTTGCGCTCACCCTGGTCGATCACCTGGCCCTGCGCGTCGGTCAGGGTGAACTGCAGGCTGATCCGCGGCGGGTAGATGTCGCGCATGAAGCGCACGTCGTCCATCCGCGCGCCGTGCCACGGCTCGTAGTCGCCGGCACGCTTGATGTCGGTGATGGTCACCGCCAGTTGCTGGCCTTCGGGTAGTTGCCCGCTGGCACGCTTGCGCAGGTGTTCGGCCAGTTTGGTCACCCAGTCGCCGCGCTGGGCTTCCCAGCGGTTGCGGCTGTAGCGCAGTTCGGTGAAACCGGCCGGATCGTTCCACTGCACCTGTACCGGGCCCTCGGCGGGCAGGGCGCGCGGTGCCTGCGGGTCGGCCACGTTGTTGGCGGGCCGGGCATCGGCGATGCCGGCCACGAGCAGGCCAGCCAGCGCCAGCCCGGCAAATGTCGTGCTTTTCATCGCTGTCTCCGTTGACGGGATGCCCCGAGTGTGGGCGCGAATGCGGGGCCGGACAATGGTTTCGGCGGTGGCCGAGGGTGGCGGGTTGCGAACGGTTCATCGTCGGGCCACGCCTGCCGGCGGGGGCGGGATCCGGGGCCGGTAGAATGTGCGTTTGCTTTGATCCGGCACCGGCATGTCCGCTTCGCACGACGCTCCCCTGCAGACTCTTTTCCTTCCCTTCGCCCATGGCACGCTGGACTGGCCGCAGGGACCGGTGCTGTTCCTGCGCGCCCGCGACGGCTGGCCGCTGCGCGAGTATGCCGCCGCCGGGCAACTGGTCTGCATGCAGAGCTTCCGCCCGTTCGCGCAGGCGCTGGAGCACGGCGGCTGGGAGGTGCGCGACGAAGCCGCGCTGGAATCCTCGGACGCACGCTACCCGCTGGTGCTGGTGCTGCCGCCACGCCAGCGCGACGAGGCCCGTGCACTGCTGGCGCGCGCGCTGGAGCAGGTGGCGCCGGGCGGCGTACTGGTCGCCTGCCAGTCCAACAACGAGGGCGCACGCTCGGGCGAAAGCGACCTGCAGCAACTGGCCGGGCTGGGCGGCAAGCTGACCAAGAACCACTGCCGCGTGTTCTGGACCGCGCCACTGGAGGGTGGCCACGACGAAGCGTTGCGCAGGCGCTGGGTGGCGCTGGATGCGCCGCGGCCGATCGTGGGCGGGCGCTTCCACAGCCGTCCCGGGGTGTTCGCCTGGGACCGCATCGATCCGGCCTCGGCGCTGCTGGTCGAACAGCTGCCGGCCGACTTGGCCGGACGCGGCGCGGACCTCGGCGCCGGCTGGGGCTACCTGTCGGCCGAGGTGCTGGCGCGCTGCCCGAAGGTGACGGCGCTGGACCTGTACGAGGCCGAATCGCGTGCGCTGGAACTGGCCCGCCGCAATCTCGCCGGCAGCGCCGCGCAGCTGGATTTCCGCTGGCACGACGTCACTGCCGGCATCGATGGCCGCTACGACTTCATCGTCTCCAACCCGCCGTTCCACACCCCGGCGCGCGAGGACCGGCCGGACATCGGCCAGCGCTTCATCGCCGTGGCCGCACAGGCGCTGCGCCCCGGCGGACGGTTGTTCATGGTCGCCAACCGGCACCTGCCCTACGAGCAGATCCTCAACGACAGCTTCGGGCAGGTGCGGGTGGCTGCCGAGCGCGACGGCTTCAAGGTCATCGTCGGCACCCGCGGGGGCCGCGCATGAAGCTGGTCAAGCACATCGCCAACCTCGGCTACGGCAGTCGCAAACAGGTGCAGCTGATGTTCCGGGAGGGCCGCATCACCGACGCCGAGGGCGAAGTGCTGTATGCCGACGACAAGGTGGAACATGACGTCATCCGCGTCGATGGCGAGCCGCTCGATCCGCCGCCCGGCCTGACCCTGATGCTGCACAAACCGGCCGGCTACACCTGCTCGACCAAGGACCACGGCCGGCTGATCTACGACCTGCTTCCCGCCCGTTTCCGCGAGCGTTCGCCGCTGCTGTCGCCGGTGGGGCGGCTGGACCGCGACACCAGCGGCCTGCTGCTGATGACCGACGACGGTGCATTGCTGCACCGGATCGTGTCGCCGAAGTCGAAACTGGACAAGGTGTACGAGGCGCAACTGGCGCAGGACCTGCGTGGCGACGAGGCGGCCACCTTCGCCAGCGGCACTTTGCTGCTGGAGTCGGAGGACAAGCCGCTGCTGCCGGCCGAACTGGAAGTGTTCGGCCCGCGTAGCGCGCGGCTGACCCTGCACGAAGGCCGCTACCACCAGGTGCGGCGCATGTTCGCTGCGGTTGGCAACCACGTCGAAGCGCTGCACCGCAGCCGCGTCGGCGGGCTGGAGCTTGGCGAGCTGCCGGAAGGGCAGTGGCGGACGTTGTCCGCGGCCGACCTCGACACCCTGTTCGGAGTGACGCCGTGATGGCGCTGGCGACGCTGCCGCAGGCGGTGGTCTTCGACATGGACGGGCTGATGCTCGACAGCGAGCGCGCCCTGCTGGGCTGCCTCGCGCAGGCGGGCAGCGCGGCCGGCCACGATCTGCCGGAGGATTTCCTGCTGTCGCTGATCGGCTCCAGCGACGCGCTCACTCGCCAGCTCATCGGTGCCCAGGTCGGCGCCGACGCGGTCGACGCACTGCTGCAGGATTCCTATGCGCGCTACGACGGCATCGTCGCCGCCGGCGTGCCGTACCGGCCCGGCATCATCGAGCTGCTCGACACGCTGGCCGCCCACGGCGTGCCGCGCGCGGTGGCTACTTCGACCCGCCGCCCGCTGGCGCTGCGCAAGCTCGAAGCCGCCGGCCTGCTGCGCTACTTCGAGCACGTGGCGACCAGCAGCGACGTTGCCCATCCCAAGCCGGCGCCGGATATCTACCTGCTGGCCGCCAGCAAGCTGGGCGTGGACCCGGCGCAGTGCCTGGCGCTGGAAGATTCGCCCACCGGCGTGCGCGCCGCGCTGGCCGCTGGCATGCATGTCATCCAGATCCCCGACCTGCTGGTGCCGGACGAGAGCGTGCGCGCGCTGGGCCACCGCATCGCCGGCTCGCTGCATGAGGTGCGCGGACTGTTGCAGCCGCTGTTGACCCTGCCGGCCTGAAATCCCGGAGGCTTCCCGAGTCACTCCCCGGCCAGCAGCGTGTTCCAGCCCTCCACGCCCAGTTCGTCCAGCGTGGCGATGTTGCGCTCGACGATCACGTCCGGGTCGGGGAATGCGGCTACCGCGCGCTCCACGCTGTCCTCGCGCAGCAGGTGCAGCGTGGGGTATGGCGCGCGGTTGGTGTAGTTGCCCACATCACTCGGCGCGGTGCCGGCGAACTGGTAGCGCGGGTGGAAGCTGGCCACCTGCAGGATGCCCTGCAAATCCAGCGCCTCCACCGCCGCGTCGGCATTGTCGAGGAAATCGTTGTAGTCGAGGAAATCGCCCAGTACCTGCGGGTGCACGATCAGCGTGGTGTCGATCTGTTCGGCCGGGGTATCGCGCAGCAGCACCAGTTCCTCGGCCAGCTCCTCCAGCAGAGCCTCGGGCGTGGTGGCGTCGCTGAGCACGAAGCGCACCTGCTGCTTGACGTACACCGCCTTGGCGAACGGACACAGGTTCAGCCCGATCACCGCCTTTTCCAGCCAGCGGCGGGTGTCGGCGATCGGGTCGCTGGCGGGCAGGGAATCAGTCACGGAAGTTGTCGAACTGCAGCGGCTGCTCGAACTCGTTCTTCTTCAACAGCGCGATCACTTCCTGCAGGTCGTCGCGCTTCTTGCCGTTCACCCGCAGCTTGTCGCCGTTGATCTGGGTGTCCACCTTGATCCTGGATTCCTTGATCTTCGCGGCGATCTGCTTGGCCAGCTTCTGCTCGATGCCCTGCTTGACCGTCACCTGCTGGCGCGCGCCGCCGAGGTTGGTCTCGATGTCGCCGAACTCCATGCAGCGGAAGTCGATGCCGCGCGCGGCCAGGCGCTGCTTCAGGATGTCGGCCATCTGCTTGAGCTGGAAGTCCGAAGGCGCGGCCAGCTTGATCAGCTTGTCGCCGTCCTGTTCGAACTTCGCGTCCACGCCCTTGAAGTCGAAGCGGGTGGACAGCTCGCGGTTGGCCTGGTCGATGGCGTTGGTCAGCTCGTGCTTGTCGACTTCGGAGACGACGTCGAAGGAAGGCATGGCGAAAATCCCGGGATGAAAGCAGCGGCCATTCTAGGCGATTGGCCGCCGCTTCATGGTTGCGGCCGCCACTGCGCGTGCAGCTGGTTGGCCACCGCGTAACAGGCCGGGGCGTCCTTGTTGGACAGCACGATCACCGTCTCGCCGGTGTGCGGGTAGGTACGCACGTCGGTGCAGATGCCATCGGCGCTGCCGCCGTGGCCCCAGCGGAAGTCGCGCTCGGGCACGCCCGGGCCATAGCCGGTGGCGAAGAAGCCCAGTCCCATGAATTCGTGCTGCGGCGTGGTCGCTTCCATGAACAGCAGCAGCGGCAGCAGGCGGCCGTCGCGCAGCGCTTCGACGAAGCGCAGCAGGTCGCCGGCCGGCGCCACCTGTCCGCCGGCAGCGAAGCCCCGCACCGGCAGTGTCGCGCAGTTGCGCACGCGCTTGCCCTCGACCTCGACGTAGCCGGCAGCCAGGTCCGGTGCCGGGTCGTCGCAGTCGACGAAGCCGGTGCGGATCATCCCGGCCGGCTTCAGCACGTGCTCGCGGACGTAGGGCTCGAAATCCTGCCCGGTCAGCACCTCGAGCATCCGCCCCAGCACCACGTAGCCGTAGTTGCCGTATTTCTGTTGCGTGCCCGGCACAAACTCCGGTGGACGGCCGCCATGCAGCGCGATGATGTCCGCCGGCGTGCGCAGTCGTGCGCGCTGCACGGCGTGCTCGACGCCGAACAGTTCATCGACATCGCCGGCGCCGGCGGTGTGGGTGAGCAGCTGGCGCACCGTCACCGTGTCGGCGAAGGCGCGGTTGGGGTAGTCCTTCAACACTTCGCCGACGTGGCTGTCCAAGGTGACGCGGCCGGCGGCGACCTGCTGCAGGATCGCCACGCTGGTGAACATCTTGCCGGCCGAGGCCAGGTTGAACCGGTCGTCGGCGACCAGCGGCGTTTCGCCGTTCTCGTCGCGCAGGCCGTAGGCCTTCTCGAACACCACCTCGCCCTCGTGCGCGACCAGTACCACGCCGGAGAAGCGGCCGGCCGCCTCCAGCTCGAGGGCGAAGCCGTCCAGCTGCGCGAGGTCGGTGGCCGAAGGCACCTGTGCGGCGGCCGAAGCGCAGCTGCCGAGCAGGATCAGGCCGCACAGGCTGCGGCGCAGGAGGGTGGGCAGGGGCATGCGTTCGGGCTCCATGTCGGGTGCGGCGAGCATAGCCCCGCCATGCCTGCCGCCGGCACGACCTGCGACAATGGGCCATGTCCGTTTCCTCCCCGTCCGCCGCCCGCTCGCCTGTGACCGCCGTGGCCTGGATGCTGGCCGCCGTCGCGTTCTTCTCGCTGATGGACGCCGGCATGAAGCTGCTGTCGGCCAGCTACCCGGTGCTGCAGGTGACCATGCTGCGCGGCGCCGCCTCGCTGCCGTTCGTGCTGGTGTGGGTGCTGGCCAGCGCAGGGCCGCGTTCGCTGGTGCCGGTGCGCTGGGGCCTGCACCTGCTGCGTGGCGTGCTGGGCATGGTGATGATCGGCTGCTTCGTCCACGCGCTGCGCAGCCTGCCGCTGTCCACCGCCTATTCGATCTATTTCGTCGCGCCGCTGCTGGTGGCGGCGCTGTCGGTGCCGCTGCTGGGCGAACGGGTGGGGCCGCGGCGCTGGGTCGCCATCGGCATTGGTCTGGTCGGCGTGCTGGTGGTGTTGCGCCCCGGCACCGACGGGCTGATCTCGCTGCCGGGGCTGATGGTGCTGCTGGCGGCCACCGCCTACGCCATCGCCGCGGTGACGGTGAGCCTGCTCACCCGCACCGATACCCCGCAATCGATGGTGGTGTGGTTCCTGCTGCTGCTGGCGGTCGGCGCCGGGTTGCTGGCCTGGCCGCAATGGCAGCCGCTGCAATTCAGGCACGCCGGGCTGATCGCCGGCATGGGCCTGGCCGGGGCGCTGGGGCAGATCGCGCTGACCCGCGCCTTCCAATTGGGGCAGGCGTCGATGGTCGCGCCGCTGGAATACACCGGGCTGGTCTGGGTGATCGGCTGGGACCTGCTGCTGTGGGGCGTGCTGCCGGACCGGGTGACCTGGATCGGCGCAGCCATCATCGTCGCCAGCGGCCTGTACCTGCTGCACCGCGAGCGCGTCCAGCACGCGCGGCGGGCCGGGCAGGTGGATCATCCCTGAGCCTGCGTCTGTCAGGGGCAGATCAATTCCAGACGGGGAAAGTAGGTGCGGTAGCGCCTGGCATCCCGTGTCAGCAACGGCATGCCGGCAATGGCGGCATGGGCGCCGATGTAGAAATCCGGCAGCGGCGAGGTACGGCTGCCCTGTGCGCGGCGGTAGTTCAGAAATGCCTTGCCGGCGAGGAAGCCGGCTTCCCATGGCAGTTCAAGGCGGGCGAAGGCTTCTGCCGGCAGGGCATCGTCGAGTTCCTCGATGCGCTCGAACCCCACCGAGATTTCGGCATAGATGATGGGGTTGATGCACAGCCGCCCACGCGTGGCGCAGGCATCCAGTTGCGTGGCGGACCAGTCGAACCAGCGCGGATCGTCGGTCAGCACGTCCAGCAGGACGTTGGCGTCGACCAGAATCATGCGCCGCGGGTGAGCTGCATGATCTCGTCGGTGCTCAGGCGTGCGCTGGCGCGGCCACGCAGGCGTGCGGCTAGCGAGCCGGTGGGGCGCGGTTGGGTGAGGGCGGCATCGGCTTCGCGCAGCACGGCTTCGCGCACGAAGGCGGATACCGGCAGGCCACGTGCGGCGGCGGCGCGGTTGATGCGGTCCTTGTCCTCGCCGCTCAGGCGCAGGTCGAGGCGGGCGGTGTTGGCGAACATGGCGGGTCTCCTTTGTACGGAAGATTACCGTACAAAGCCCCGCCGTGGGATGACCGACGGGACGCAAGCCGCTTTGCGCTGCTAGGCTTGCCGCCCGTTCCGTCCGCCGACCCCCGCCCTGGCCGTGATCGAGTTCCAGAACCTGCACAAATCCTATGCCGTGGAAGGCCGCGCGATCACCGCGCTGCATCCGCTCGACCTGTCCATCGGGGCCGGTGAGGTGTTCGGCATCATCGGCCATTCCGGCGCCGGCAAGTCCACCCTGATCCGCCTGATCAACCGGCTGGAGGAGCCCAGCGGCGGCCGCGTGCTGATCGACGGGCAGGACGCCACCGCGCTGGGCATCGACGGCCTGCGCGCGCTGCGCCGGCAGGTTGGCATGATCTTCCAGCACTTCAATCTGCTGTCGGCGCGCACCGTGGCCGGCAACGTCGCCTTCCCGCTGGAACTGGCCGGCACGCCGAAGGCGCAGGTCGATGCGCGGGTGGACGAACTGCTGCATACCGTCGGCCTTGAAGCGCACGCGGCCAAGTACCCGGCGCAGCTGTCCGGCGGGCAGAAGCAGCGTGTCGGCATCGCCCGCGCACTGGCGACGCGCCCGAAGATCCTGCTGTGCGACGAGGCCACCAGCGCGCTCGACCCGCAGACCACCGCGCAGGTGCTGGCGTTGCTGGGCAGGATCAACCGCGAGCTGGGCCTGACCATCGTGCTGATCACCCACGAGATGGACGTGATCCGCCGCGTCTGCGACCGCGTGGCGGTGCTCGACGCCGGCCACCTGGTCGAGAGCGGGCCGGTGAGCGAGGTGTTCCTGCACCCGCGGCATCCGACCACGCGCCGCTTCGTGTCCGAATCCGAACACGTGGACGAGGGCGAGCTGTACCGTGACTTCGCCGCAGTGGACGGACGCGTGGTGCGCCTGACCTTCCTCGGCGACGGCACCTACGAGCCGCTGCTGGGCCGCATCGCGCGGCAGACCGGGGTGGACTACAACATCCTGTCCGGGCGCATCGACCGCATCAAGGACACGCCCTACGGGCAGCTGACTGTCGCCCTGGTCGGAGGCGACCAGAACGCCGCCCAGGCCGGTTTCGTCGAAGCCGGCGTGCACGTGGAGGAGCTGCGCCGATGATCTTCGCAACCGCCGGTGGCTTCTTCCGCCACCTCGATGCAGGCAAGTGGGCCGATATCGGCCAGGCCACCCTCGACACCTTGCAGATGCTGGCCGGCTCGCTGCCGCTGACGATGGCGATCGGCCTGCCGCTGGGCGTGCTGCTGTTCCTGACCGGCTCGCCGCAGCTGCGCCGCCGCCCGCTGCTGTACGCGGTGACGGCGCTGGTGGTGAACGTGCTGCGCTCGGTGCCCTTCATCATCCTGATGATCGTGCTGATCCCGGTGACGCTGGCGATGATGGGCACCTCGCTGGGCGTGCGCGGCGCGATCCTGCCGCTGGTGGTCGGTGCCGCGCCGTTCTACGCGCGGCTGGTGGAAACCGCGCTGCGCGAGGTGGACCGCGGCGTCATCGAGGCCAGCCAGGCGATGGGCGCGACCACATCGCAACTGGTGTTCAAGGTGCTGCTGCCCGAGGCCCGGCCCGGCCTGATCGCCGGTGCCACGGTGACCACCATCGCCCTGATCGGCTTCACCGCGATGGGCGGCGCGATCGGCTCCGGCGGCCTTGGCGACCTGGCCTTCCGCGACGGCTACCAGCGCTCGCACACCGACGTGGCGCTGGTCACGGTGGTATTGCTGCTGATCCTGGTGCAACTGCTGCAGATGCTGGGCGACCGGCTGGTGCGCCACTACACTCGCCGTTGAGCATCGCCTCCGTAGATGCCGGGCTTGCCTGGCATGACGCTTTCCCGGTAAAGCTCCGTGCGGGGCAAACCCCGCACCTGCGTGCATCCTCCCCTCCCGTCGCACTGGAATCCCGATGAAGACTTCCCTGTTCCGTCCGCTGCTCGCCGTCGCCGCCGTGCTGGCGCTGTCGGCCTGCGGCAAGCCCGCCGCCGATGAATCGAGGCTGGTGGTCGCCGCCACCGCGGTGCCGCACGCCGAGATACTGGACGTGGTCAAGCCGCTGCTGGAGAAGGAGGGCGTCACCCTCGACGTGCGCGTGTTCAACGACTACGTGCAGCCCAACGACCAGCTGGTGCAGAAGCAGGTGGACGCCAACTACTTCCAGACCGAGCCCTATCTGGATGCCTACAACCGCGACCGCAAGACCACGCTGGTGACCGTGGCCGGCGTGCACATCGAGCCGTTCGGCGCCTATTCGCACCGGGTCAAGTCGCTGGACGAACTGGCCGACGGTGCCGACGTGGTGATCCCCAACGACCCGAGCAACAACAGCCGCGCGCTGATCCTGCTGGACAAGGCCGGGGTCATCAAGCTCAAGGACCCGTCCAACGCCCTGTCCACCCAGCGCGACATCGTCGAGAACCCGAAGCAGCTCAAGTTCCGCGAGCTGGATTCGGCGATGCTGCCGCGGGTGCTCGACCAGGTCGACCTGGCGCTGATCAACACCAACTATGCGCTCGATGCTGGCCTCAACCCGACGCGGGACGCGCTGGCGATCGAAAGCAGCGATTCGCCCTACGTGAACTTCCTCGTCAGCCGCGCGGACAACAAGGATGACGCGCGCGTGCAGAAGCTGGCCCATGCGCTGACCAGCCCGGAAGTGAAGGCCTTCATCGAGCAGAAATACAAGGGCGCGGTGCTGCCTGCGTTCTGAGCCGGGCGCCGCGACGCTCTTGTACCCGCGCGCCGGCGGGGGCTAGGCTCCGCCCGTTGCTTTCGTGGAGGGGAATGGATGGGTCTGCTGCGTTTCGCCGGGCGCCGGATGGCGCGTTTCCTTGCCCAGCCGCGGCGCCACCAGACGCGCCCTTCCACCAGCGACCCGGCCCTGCTGGCGCGCACCCTGCAGCGTGGCGACGTGCTGCTGGTGGAGGGCAACAGCCGCTTCGCCACCGCGATCAAGTACCTCACCCAGTCCACCTGGTCGCATGCCGCGCTCTACATCGGCGAGGAACCGCTGGCCGAGGGTGGGCCGCCGCGGCCGATGCTGATCGATGCCGATGTGGAGCAGGGCGTGCGGCGCATCGGCCTGGGCGAGTTCGCCCACCAGCACACCCGCATCTGTCGCCCGCAAGGGCTGCCGCCGGAGGCGGTCGACCGGTTGGTCGATTACATGCGCGCGCGCATCGGCCACAGCTACGACCTGAAGAACGTGTTCGACCTGGCGCGCTACCTGATCCGGCAGCCGCCGGTGCCGGCGCACATGCGCCGCCGGTTGATTGCACTGGGCAGCGGCGAGCCGACCAAGGCGATCTGCTCGACCCTGCTGGCGCAGGCGTTCGAATCGATCCGCTACCCGATCCTGCCCGAGATAGAGACCGTGCTCGGCCATGTCGGCGGGCGCGAGCAGCGGCAGGAAATCCTGCACATCCGCAACTACAGCCTCTACACCCCGCGCGACTTCGATGTGTCGCCGTTCTTCGACATCGTCAAGCCGCGGCTGCATGCCGGGTTCGACTACCGTGCGCTGCAGTGGAGCAAAGATGGCGGGGCGCCATAGCACCCAGCCCCTCTCCCATGACGGAGAGGGGCCTTTGTCCGAGGTGGTCGCTTCAATCAGAACCGCGCGCCGATGCCGAAGCCCACGGTCCACGGGTCCAGCTTCAGGTCCTGCCCGGTGCCGGCGCCGGCCATGCGCAGCTCCGGGCGCGCGTGCATGTAGCGGGCATCGGCGCGGGCGAACCAGGTGGCATTGATGTTCATGTCCACGCCGAGCGTGCCGATGGCGCCCTTGGCGGTTTCCACGCCGATGTGGTCGCCGTTGGCGGACAGGCCGTCGATCTTCTCGTTGCTGAAGTTCGACTCGTAATAGCCGGCGCCGACGAACGGGCGGAAGGTGTTGTCGGCGGCACCGAAGTGGTATTGCGCGCTCAGCGCCAACGGCTGCTGCTCGACGGTGCCGACCTTGCCGACGTTGTCGGCGCGCACCCGGTGGTCGAACTTGTCGGCCGCGCCCCACAGCTCGACGGCGATGTTGTCGTTGAAGTAGTAGCTGGCGCTCAGGGTCGGCGCCGGGCCGCCGTCGAACTTGTCCAGGCCGGGCGCCGGGTTGTCCTTGGGCTGCAGCAGGGCCACGCCGCCAACCACGGCGAAATGCTTGCCCGATGCGGTGTCGCCGGCTTCCTGCGCGAATGCGGTGGACGACAGCGCCAGGGCGCCAAGGGTGGCAAGGCCGAGAATGTTGATCGAACGCATGGGGGACTCCTCGTTGCTTGATGTCTTTCGGGATTGCGTTGTCGTTGTCGATGCCCTCTGTGCGGGGCGGGAAAACCGTAGCGGCGGCAAGATGAATCGCCGCCCCTGCGTGGGTGCTTTCATGCGATGGCGTTCAGCCGGAAGCGCCGGAACATGCGTCGTTGCGGCAAACGTGGGAAATTGCCGTTCATCGAGTTGTGGTGCGCGTGATGACCGAAACGTTGTTGCAGGGCCTGTCTGCGCAGGTGAATGCGGATTGCCGGGTGCTGGTGCTGGGCTCGATGCCGGGTGCGGCATCGCTGCAGGCCGCGCGCTACTACGCGCATCCGCGCAATCGCTTCTGGCCGTTGATGGGCACCTTGTGCCGGTTCGATCCGCAACTGGACTACCCGCGGCGGATTGAGCTGGTGCAGCGGGCCGGCATCGGTATGTGGGACGTGATCGGCCAGTGCCGGCGGCGCGGCAGCCTGGATGCGGCCATCGTGCGCGGCAGTGAGGTGCCCAATCCGGTGGCGGAGCTGGTCGCGCGGTTGCCGCGCTTGGCGGCCATCGCCTGCAATGGCGCGCTGGCGATGCAGGCCTTCAAACGCCATGTGCAACCGGCATTGCCCGCCGGCGGAGCTGGCGTGCCGGTGCTGGCCCTGCCGTCCACCAGCCCGGCCAACGCGGCGTGGTCGCTGCCGAGGCTGGTGCTGGAATGGGGGCGCCTGTCCGCTTGGCTGGAGCCACCGGGGCCGGTGGAGGACTGAACCGGCCCCGGTTTGGCTGCCGTGGACAGGCCGGGACAACGCAGTGTTCCGATGCGACCGGATGCGCCAGGCAAGCCGGGCGTGGCGCTCTCCTGTCCTCGGACATACGCCGGCGAATCCATTGCCGGATGTTGGCGCTGCGGCGCGCTGGGGCCACAATAGGGGTTTCCCCCTCACTGTTGCTGGAGTTAGTTCATGGCCGAAATCAAGGAAGCACTTGTCCCCGATATCGGTGACTACAGCGACATTCCGGTAATCGAGGTGCTGGTCGCCGTCGGCGACACGGTGGTCAAGGACCAGGGCCTGGTCACGCTGGAATCGGACAAGGCGACGATGGAAGTGCCGTCGGCGGTGGCCGGCGTGGTCAAGGAACTGAAGGTGAAGGTCGGCGACAACCTGTCCGAGGGCAAGGTCGTGGCGCTGATCGAGGTGGCCGAGGAAGCCGCCAAGCCGGCGGCCGCTGCTGCCCCGGCCGCGCCGGCCAAGGTGGAACCCGCCGCCGAGACCGGTGCCAAGGTCGAGCCGGTGGCCGTGGCCCCGGTGCCGGACAAGCTGGCCCAGCGCGAGATCACGCAGGAGCAGGCATTGCCGGCCGGCAAGCCGGCCACCCCGCCGGTGCAGTTCAATGCCGAAGGCGTGCTGCCCTCGCAGGTGCCTTACGCCAGCCCGGCGGTGCGCGTGTTCGCCCGCGAGTTGGGCGTGGACCTGTCGCAGTTGACCGGCACCGAAAAGGGCGGCCGCATCACCAAGGGCGACGTGCAGAAGTTCGTCAAGGCTGCGCTGGGCGGTGGCGTCGCGGTTGGCGCACCGGCAGGCGGCGGCAACGGCCTGAACCTGCTGCCGTGGCCGAAGGTGGATTTCAGCAAGTTCGGCGAAACCGAAACCCAGCCGCTGTCGCGGATCAAGAAGATTTCCGGCGCCAACCTCGCCCGCAACTGGGCGATGATCCCGCACGTCACCCAGTTCGACCAGGCCGACATCACCGAGCTGGAAGCCCTGCGCGTGGCACTGAACAAGGAGAACGAGAAGGCCGGCATCAAACTGACCATGCTCGCCTTCCTGATCAAGGCCAGTGCCGCGGCGCTGAAGAAGTTCCCCGAGTTCAACGCCTCGCTGGATGCGTCCGGCGAGAATCTCACGCTGAAGAAGTACTTCCACATCGGCTTCGCCGCCGACACCCCGAACGGGCTGGTGGTGCCGGTGCTCCGCGACGTGGACAAGAAGGGCGTGGTGCAGATTGCGCAGGAAACCGGCGAACTGGCGAAGAAGGCGCGCGACGGCAAGCTCGGCCCGGCCGACATGTCCGGTGGCTGCTTCTCGATCAGTTCGCTGGGCGGTATCGGCGGCACCGCGTTCACGCCGATTGTCAACGCACCGGAAGTGGCGATCCTCGGCGTGTCCAAGTCGTCGATCCAGCCGGTCTGGAACGGCAAGGAATTCGCGCCGAAGTTGCTGCTGCCGCTGTCGCTGAGCTATGACCACCGCGTCATCGACGGCGCGCTGGCCGCGCGCTTCACCACCTATCTGTCGCAGGTGCTGGCCGACATGCGCCGCGTGCTGCTGTAAGCGAGGGAACGAAGAATGGCAACGGTTGAAATCAAGGTTCCCGACATCGGCGACTACAGCAAGGTCCCGGTCATCGAAGTGCTGGTCGCCGCTGGTGACACGGTGGCCAAGGACCAGGGGCTGGTCACGCTGGAATCGGACAAGGCCACGCTGGAAGTGCCGTCCTCGGCCGCCGGCGTGGTCAAGGAAGTCAAGGTCAAGCTCGGCGACACCCTTTCCGAGGGTGACGTGGTGCTGCTGCTGGAGACCGAAGGCGCTGCCGCACCGGCTGCGCCTGCACCGGCCGCGTCCGCCGACAAGGTGGCGCCGGGCAGCAAGCCGCCGGTGACGCCGTCGCACCGCGCGCCGGACCCGGCGGTGGCCGCCAAGGCGCTGCCGTCCAGCGGCCGCAGTGCCGACATCGAGTGCCGCATGGTGGTGCTGGGCGCAGGCCCCGGTGGCTACACCGCCGCGTTCCGCGCGGCCGACCTGGGCATGGACACGGTGCTGGTCGAACGCTACGCCAGCCTCGGCGGCGTCTGCCTCAACGTGGGCTGCATTCCGTCCAAGGCGCTGCTGCACGCGGCCGAGATCATCGACCACGCCGCGCACGCCGACGAGCTGGGCATCGCCTTCGGCAAGCCGAAGATCGTTCTGGACAAGCTGCGCGGCTACAAGGAAAAAGTCGTCGGCCAGCTGACCAAGGGCCTGGCCGGCATGGCCAAGCAGCGCAAGGTGCGCACCGTGCAGGGCGTGGCGAAATTCGTCTCGGCCAACGAGCTGGAGATCACCGGCGACGACGGCAAGACCCAGCTGCTGCGCTTCGAGCAGTGCATCATCGCCGCCGGTTCGCAGGCGGTGAAGCTGCCGAACTTCCCGTGGGACGACAAGCGGGTGATGGATTCCACCGACGCGCTGGAACTGGCCGACGTGCCGAAGAGCCTGCTGGTCGTCGGCGGCGGCATCATCGGCCTGGAAATGGCGACGGTCTATGCTGCCCTTGGCGCCAAGGTCACCGTGGTCGAGTTCATGGACCAGCTGATGCCGGGTGCCGACAAGGACCTGGTCAAGCCGCTGGCCGACCGCCTGAAGAAGCAGGGTATCGAGGTCCACCTGAAGACCAAGGCGTCGGGCGTCAACGCCGACAGGAAGGGCATCACCGTGACCTTCGAAGCGGCGGCCGAAGGCGAGAAGCCGGCGCTGGAAAGCGCCACCTTCGACCGCGTGCTGGTGGCCGTGGGCCGCGCGCCGAACGGCAAAAAGATCGATGCCGACAAGGCCGGCGTGGAAGTCACCGACCGCGGCTTCATCCCGGTCGACCGGCAGATGCGCACCAACGTGCCGCACATCTTCGCCATTGGCGATGTCGTCGGTAACCCGATGCTGGCCCACAAGGCCACGCACGAGGGCAAGCTGGCCGCGGAAGTGGCCTTCGGCGAGAAGAAGGAGTGGGTGGCCCGCGTGATCCCGTCGGTGGCCTACACCAACCCGGAAATCGCGTGGGTCGGTGTCACTGAAACCGAGGCCAAGGCCAAGGGCCTGAAGGTCGGCGTGGCCAAGTTCCCGTGGGCGGCCAGCGGCCGCGCCATCGGCATCGGCCGCACCGAAGGCTTCACCAAGCTGGTGTTCGACGAGGAGAGCCACCGCGTCATCGGCGGCGCCATCGTCGGCGTGCATGCCGGTGAATTGCTGGCCGAAATCTGCCTGGCCATCGAAATGGGTGCCGAAGCCGAGGACATCGGCCACACCATCCATGCCCACCCGACCCTGAGCGAGTCGGTGGCGATGGCCTCGGAGATCTACGACGGCACCATTACCGATCTGTACCTGCCGAAGAAGAAGTAAGGTTTGATGGAAACCCCGGCGCAACGCCGGGGTTTCTTCTTGGTGCGTGCAAAGAGTTGCCGGCTTCGCATGCCAGTGCGGCATTTCCGGGTGGAAGCCGGCCGGCTTCAGAAGCTCAGGCTCACGCCAGCCAGTGGCCCCTTGAATTCCTGCTTCAGGCCAACAATCCCGTCGCTGCCGCGCTTGTCGACGTCGAGCTTGAACCAGTCGTAGCCGGCGAAGATGCCGAAGTTGCGGTTGAAGTTGTATTGCACGATGGCGTTGGCGCGGCTCAGGTCGCCCTTGTAGTCGTCGAGACTTCCCCAACGTGTATCGAGGTACTGGCCCTGCAGGTTGACCAGCCAGTGCTCGGACGGGGTGAAGGTCAGTCGCGCACCAATCACTGGCGCGATACCGTCGGTGGATTCATCCAGGAATCGTCCCTCGTACAGGTCGCCCAGGTCGGCGTAGGCCTTGCCGGAAACCTTGGCGTATTCGGCGCCCAGCTGCAGGCCGAAGTCGAACTGCTCGGCGTCGACCAGCGAGTAGTCGTACACCACACTGGCCACCTGGTATTTCAGCTCGCCCTTGACGAAGCTGCCGGCCGGCACGCTGGCATCGCCGAAACCGACGCCTTCGTCGAGCGTCTCGCGCCGCTCCTTGTCGTACTTGAAGTAGTCGAAGATCAGCCGCTGGCGGTCACTGAGACGGAACAGCCCGTCCACGCGCGGCTCCCATTCCTTGCCGCCGAGCGGGAAGTCCTCGCTGAATGAAGCGGATCGGCCGTCGATTTCGCCACTGCCGCGCAGCGTGTTGTCCGAGTCGACGTTCATTGCGCCAAGGCGCAGGGTGAAGCGCGGGTCATCCTCGGCGGCATGCGCCGGCAGCGCGTGGAACAGGCCCAACGCCAGTGCGCACGGGGCGGCGATCGCGGGAATCAAGCGGAGATTGCGCATTGCATTGCCTTGCTGTTGCCGGAAAGCAATGGACTATCCGCAGTGCGGCGTACCACCTGCGTGAGCGCATCGTGCAGACGATGTGGACGCGGATGGCGGCATGTGGACGCCGCCTGCACACGGGCCGGTGCGGATGTGGCAAGGCGGTGCTGCGGGAACGGCAGCACCGCCTTGCCCTGCGCCCGCCGCGGGCATCGACGAGGTGATGGCGGCGGGTGCAGCGGTCAGACCCGGCGGCTGCCTGCAAGTTCCCGGTTGCCGGGGCTGAATGCAAGGTCCCCCGCCGTCACCCGCCCGGACCCGAAAATTCCTGAAATTGCGGGAACTTGCATGGCCGGGAGGATGCCCTGTGGCGGTTGTCTCGCAAAATGTCCCACTGCTATACTCTCGCAGCTCGACGAGGCGCCATCCGGTGCCGTCCGTTTCCCCTTGTTCCATGAAGCAGGACCTACCACGTGCTGAACTCCGTTGAAGCGGGTCGGCGACTGATGTTGCGTGCCGCGATCTATCCGCTGGCCGCAGTGGCTGTCCTGGCCTTGGCCTTCCTGCTGGTGGGGCCAAGCTACGCCCTCGGCGCGCTCGTGTCGGGCCTGGCGGTGGTGGCGGGGGGATTGCTGGCGGCGTGGGTGGCGCTCGGCGGCGGCGTACAGGCCGCCGGCTCGGCACTGGCGCGGCTGGTCATGGCGTTCGTGCTGAAGACGGTGCTGGTTGTTGCCGTGCTGGTGCTGGCGTTTGTCTGGTGGCAGCTTCCTCCCTTGGCGTTGCTGGCGGGCATTCCGGTGGCGCTGATGTTCCAGGTTCTGGCCTTGGCCAGGCGTTGATCGATTTCACAAAGGTTCCGGTACTCATGGCGGGCGAGGCGAAAACCCCTACCGAATACATCCAGCATCACCTGCAGAACCTGACCTCACCGGTCGGCGATGGCGGCGGCTTCTGGACGATCCACGTCGACACCATCGCCACCGCGGTGCTGCTGGGCCTGCTGATGGTGTTCGCCTTCTGGCTGGCCACGCGTAAGGCCACGTCCGGCGTGCCGGGCAAGTGGCAGGCATTCGTGGAGATCTGCCTGGAGTTCGTCGACCGCCAGGCCAAGGACACCTACCACGGCAAGAGCAAGCTGGTGACGCCGATCGCGATCACCATCTTCTTCTGGATCCTGCTGATGAACACGGTCAAGATGATTCCGGCCGATTTCATCGCCATCCCGCTGGGCTGGGTCGGCATCCACTACTGGAAGCCGGTGCCGACCGCCGACGTCAATGCCACCCTGGGCATGTCGATCAGCGTGCTGTTCCTGATGTTCTTCTTTGCGCTGAAGTCCAAGGGCATCGTCGGTTTCGTCAAGGAATTCCTGACTGCGCCGTTCGGCAAGTGGATGATGCCGTTCAATCTGATCCTCAACATCGTCGAATGGCTGAGCAAGCCGATCTCGCTGGCGATGCGACTGTTCGGCAACATGTTCGGTGGCGAGATCGTGTTCCTGCTGATCTGGGTGCTGGGCGGCGCCGGTTTCTTCGGCGCCCTTGCCGGCGGTACCTTCGGCCTGGGCTGGATGCTGTTCCACCTGCTGGTGATTCCGCTGCAGGCATTCATCTTCATGATGCTGTCGATCGTGTACCTGAGCCTGTCGGAAGACAGCCACTAAGAGTTCCAAGCTTCAATCCGGTTCCACCCCTTCATCCGTTTCATCACCCTTAGCTACCTCGTTCCTGGAGAAAACCATGTACTTCGCCGTCCTGACCAATCTCGCCCAAGTTCAGAGCTCCACCGCCCTTGCCGTCGGCATCATGATCGGCCTGGCCGCGCTGGGCGCCGGTCTGGGTCTGGCCATCATGTCGGGCAAGTTCCTGGAATCGGCCGCGCGCCAGCCGGAACTGATTCCGGTGCTGCAGGTCCGCATGTTCATCACCGCCGGCCTGATCGACGCCGCGTTCATCATCTCGGTCGCCGTCGGCCTGCTGCTGGCCTTCGCCAACCCGCTGGCCTCGACCCTGCTGGCCGAAGCCGCCAAGCTGGCGGGCTGATCCGGTTGCAGCGAGATGACCGGGCGCTTGTTGCGCCCGGCCACGGATGAAGGTCTGGCCGCGCCGTCCGCAGTGGCGGCGCGACCACCCCGATACAGCGATTGAGCCAACCCATGAATATCAATTTCACCCTCATTGCGCAGGCCCTGGCTTTTGCCGCCCTGATCTGGATCATCGCGACCCTGATCTGGCCGCCGTTGATGAATGCCATCGAGGAGCGCCAGCAGAAGATCGCCGAGGGCCTGGCCGCTGCCGACCGCAGCCAGAAGGACCTCGCCCAGGCCGAAGTCAAGGTCAACGAGGCGCTGAAGGAAGCCCGCGGCAAGGCCAACGAGATCATCGACCAGGCCCATGCCCGCGCCAACCAGATCGTCGAAGCGGCCAAGAACGAAGCCATCGCCGAAGCCAACCGGCAGAAGGAACTGGCCCAGGCCGAGATCGACGCCGCCGCCAACCGCGCCCGCGAGGACCTGCGCAGGCAGGTGTCGGCGCTGGCCGTGAGCGGTGCCGAGAAGCTGCTCAAGCGCGAGATCGACGCCAATGCCCACAAGGCGCTGCTCGACGAACTGGCCGCGGAGATCTGATCGATGAGCCAGGCCCTCACGCTTGCCCGCCCCTATGCCCGCGCCGCGTTCGCGATTGCGCGCGAGGACGGCAAGTTCGCGCCGTGGTCGGACGCGCTTGCGTTCTCCGCCCGCGTTGCCGCCGATCCGCGCGTGTCGGCCTTGCTGTCGAACCCGGAACTGGCGCGCGGCGACGCGGTCGCGCTGCTGGCCCCGGAAGCGGCCGGCGAGAGCTACGGCCGTTTCCTGAACCTGCTGGCCGAGTCGCAGCGCTTGCCCCAGTTGCCGGAAATCGCCGGCCTGTTCGAGCAGCTGCGGGCCGATGCCGAGAACGTGGTCAAGGCCACCGTGACCTCGGCCGGCGAGCTGTCGGGCGAGGAGCTGGACAAGATCAAGGCCGCGCTGCGCAAGCGTTTCGGCCGCGACGTCGAGGTGACGACCGCGGTGGACGCCTCGCTGATCGGCGGTGCCGTGATCGATGCCGGCGACGTGGTGATCGACGGTTCGCTCAAGGGCAAGCTGTCGCGCCTGCAGACCGCGCTCGCCCACTGAATTCATTTAACGTCCGGCCTGACCGCCGGCACTAGGACTTGACCATGGCCAACACGCTCAACCCCTCCGAAATCAGCGAGCTGATCAAGAACCGCATCGAGAAGGTCGCCCTGTCCGCGGAATCGCGCAACGAAGGCACCGTGACCTCGGTGTCCGACGGCATCGTGCGCATCTACGGCCTGGCCGACGTGATGCAGGGCGAAATGATCGAGCTGCCGAACAATACCTATGCGCTGGCGCTGAACCTGGAGCGCGATTCGGTCGGCGCCGTGGTGCTGGGCGACTACGAGCACCTGCGCGAAGGCGACGTGGCCAAGACCACCGGCCAGATCCTGTCGGTGCCGGTCGGTCCGGAAATGCTCGGCCGCGTCGTGAACGCGCTGGGTGAGCCGATCGACGGCAAGGGCCCGCTGGGCACCTCGCTGACCGCTCCGGTGGAGCGCGTGGCCCCGGGCGTGATCTGGCGCAAGTCGGTCGACCAGCCGGTGCAGACCGGCTACAAGTCGGTCGACGCGATGATCCCGATCGGCCGCGGCCAGCGCGAGCTGATCATCGGAGACCGCCAGACCGGCAAGACCGCGATGGCCATCGACGCGGTGATCAACCAGAAGGGCACCGGCATCAAGTGCGTGTACGTCGCCATCGGCCAGAAGGCCTCGACCGTGGCCAACATCGTGCGCAAGCTGGAAGAGAACGGTGCGCTGGCCCACACCGTGGTCGTGGCCGCCACCGCTTCCGAGTCGGCCGCGATGCAGTACATCAGCGCCTACTCCGGCTGCACCATGGGCGAGTACTTCATGGACCGTGGCGAAGACGCGCTGATCGTCTATGACGACCTGTCCAAGCAGGCCGTGGCCTACCGCCAGATCTCGCTGCTGCTCAAGCGCCCGCCGGGCCGTGAAGCCTACCCGGGCGACGTCTTCTACCTGCACTCGCGCCTGCTCGAACGCGCCGCGCGCGTGTCCGAGGAGTACGTCGAGAAGTTCACCGAAGGCAAGGTCACCGGCAAGACCGGCTCGCTGACCGCGCTGCCGATCATCGAAACCCAGGCGGGCGACGTGTCGGCCTTCGTGCCGACCAACGTGATCTCGATCACCGACGGCCAGATCTTCCTGGAAACCGACCTGTTCAACGCCGGCATCCGCCCGGCCGTGAACGCCGGTATCTCGGTGTCGCGCGTGGGTGGTTCGGCCCAGACCAAGATCATCAAGAAGCTGTCTGGCGGCATCCGCATCTCGCTGGCGCAGTACCGCGAGCTGGCGGCATTCGCACAGTTCGCCTCGGACCTGGACGAAGCCACCCGCAAGCAGCTCGAGCGCGGCCAGCGCGTCACCGAGCTGATGAAGCAGAAGCAGTACGCGCCGATGTCCATCGCCAACCAGGCGCTGTCGATCTACGCCGTCAACGAGGGCTACCTCGACGACGTGCCGGTCAACAAGCTGCTGGCGTTCGAAGAGGGCCTGCACGCCCACTTCGCCAACACCGCGGGCGAGCTGGTCGGCAAGATCAACGCCACTGGTGGCTGGAACGACGAGATCGAGGCGGCCTTCAAGCAGGGCATCGCCGAGTTCAAGACCACCGGCAGCTGGTAAGCCGCATGTAGAGCGGGGCGCTGGCCCCGCTTCACTGTGACAAAAGCGGGGCGTGCTCCCCGCTCTACGGGATTAAGAGATGGCAAGCGGACGCGAAATCAAAACCAAGATCAAGAGCGTGCAGAACACCCGCAAGGTGACGCGCGCGCTCGAGATGGTCTCGGCCTCCAAGATCCGCAAGGCGCAGGACCGGATGAAGACCTCGCGCCCGTACGCGCAGGCGATGAAGCAGGTGATCGGCCACCTGGCCCAGGCCAGCACCGACGTGCAGCATCCGTTCCTGGTCGAGCGCAACGAGGTCAAGCGGGTCGGCTACATCGTCATCTCGTCCGACCGCGGCCTGGCCGGTGGCCTGAACAACAACCTGTTCCGCAAGACCGTCGGCGAAATGCGCCAATGGCAGGACAAGGGCGCCGGGATCGACGTGGTGACCATCGGCCAGAAGGCCAGCGTGTTCTTCCGCCGGGTCAACGTGGACATGGTCGGCAGCGTCACCCACATCGGCGACGTGCCGAAGCTGGAGACGCTGATCGGCGTGATCAAGGTGATGCTCGACGCCTTCACCGAGGGCAAGGTCGACCGCGTCTATCTGGTCTACAACCACTTCGTCAACACGATGACGCAGAAGGCCACCTTCGACCAGCTGCTGCCGTTGCCGGCCAGCCAGTCGCAGGTGTCCTCGCACGACTGGGACTACCTGTACGAACCCGATGCCGCGACCGTGCTCGAGCACGTGATCACGCGCTACATCGAATCGCTGGTGTACCAGGCGCTGCTGGAAAACGTCGCCTCCGAGCATGCTGCACGCATGGTGGCGATGAAGGCGGCCAGCGACAACGCCAACAAGCTGATCGGCACCCTGCAACTGGTCTACAACAAGGCCCGCCAGGCGGCGATCACCCAAGAAATCTCCGAAATCGTCGGCGGCGCGGCAGCGGTCTGACGCGCGCAAACAAAGTATTCAATTAGAGGATGCAGCAATGAGTCAGGGCAAGATCGTTCAGATCATCGGCGCGGTCGTCGACGTCGAATTCCCGCGCAGCGACGTGCCGAAGGTGTACGACGCGCTGAAGGTGGACAACACCGAAATCACGCTGGAAGTGCAGCAGCAGCTGGGTGACGGCGTGGTCCGTACCATCGCGCTGGGCTCCACCGATGGCCTGAAGCGCAATCTGGTGGCCACCAACACCAACCGCGCCATCTCGGTGCCGGTCGGCGCCGGCACCCTGGGCCGCATCATGGACGTGCTGGGCCGCCCGATCGACGAAGCCGGCCCGGTCGCCGCTTCCGATTCGTGGGAAATCCACCGCGCCGCGCCGTCGTACGAAGACCAGTCCTCGTCCACCGAGCTGCTGGAAACCGGCATCAAGGTCATCGACCTGATGTGCCCGTTCGCCAAGGGCGGCAAGGTCGGCCTGTTCGGCGGCGCCGGCGTCGGCAAGACCGTCAACATGATGGAACTCATCAACAACATCGCCAAGCAGCACAGCGGCCTGTCGGTGTTCGCCGGCGTGGGCGAGCGTACCCGTGAAGGCAACGACTTCTACCACGAGATGAAGGACTCCAACGTCCTCGACAAGGTGGCGATGGTCTACGGCCAGATGAACGAGCCGCCGGGCAACCGCCTGCGCGTCGCGCTGACCGGCCTGACCATGGCCGAGTACTTCCGCGACGAGAAGGACGCCAACGGCAAGGGCAAGGACGTGCTGCTGTTCGTCGACAACATCTACCGCTACACCCTGGCCGGCACCGAGGTTTCGGCGCTGCTGGGCCGCATGCCGTCGGCGGTGGGCTACCAGCCGACCTTGGCCGAGGAAATGGGCGTGCTGCAGGAGCGCATCACCTCGACCAAGACCGGCTCGATCACCTCGATCCAGGCCGTGTACGTGCCCGCGGACGACCTGACCGACCCGTCGCCGGCCACCACCTTCGCCCACCTGGACTCGACCGTGACCCTGTCGCGTTCGATCGCCTCGCTGGGCATCTACCCGGCGGTGGACCCGCTGGATTCGACCTCGCGCCAGATGGACCCGCAGGTCATCGGCCACGAGCATTACGACACCGCCCAGCGCGTCCAGCAGACCCTGCAGAAGTACAAGGAACTGAAGGACATCATCGCAATCCTGGGCATGGACGAACTGTCCGAAGAGGACAAGCAGGCCGTGTCGCGCGCGCGCAAGATCGAGCGCTTCTTCAGCCAGCCGTTCCACGTGGCCGAAGTGTTCACCGGTTCGCCCGGCAAGTACGTGCCGCTGAAGGAAACCATCCGTGGTTTCAAGGGCATCGTCGATGGCGAGTACGACCACCTGCCGGAGCAGGCGTTCTACATGGTCGGCGGCATCGAGGAAGCGGTCGAGAAGGCCAAGAAGATGGCCGAGAAGGCCTAAGTCTCGCACAAGGCGGAGCATGCTCCGCCTTTGCGGCAACCTGCGGTGGGCGCAGGCCCACCTCCTCAGGCGAAGAGAGTTTCATGAGCACCATCCGTTGCGACATCGTCAGTGCCGAGCAGCAGATCTTCAGTGGCGAGGCCACCCTGGTCGTGGCCACCGGTGAGCTGGGCGAGCTGGGCATCGCGCCCAAGCACGCGCCGCTGATCACCCGCCTGAAGCCGGGCAAGGTCGTGGTCACCACGCAGGCCGGCGAGCAGCTGGATTTCGCCATCTCCGGCGGCATCCTCGAAGTGCAGCCGCAGGTCGTGACCGTGCTGGCCGACACCGCCATCCGCGCCACCGATATCGACGAGGCCGCGGTGCGCAAGGCCAAGGAAGAAGCCGAGCGCGTGCTGGCCCACCGTGGCGAGGCGATGGAGCTGGCCGAAGCGCAGCAGAAGCTGGCCGAAATCACCGCCCAGCTGCAGGCGCTGGAGCGCCTGCGCCGCAACCTCAAGCACTGAGTGCGGCTTGCGGAAACAGGAAAACGCCGGGCTTGCCCGGCGTTTTTCGTTGGGGTCATCGAAACCCGGATTCTCACAGGAGCGACGTGAGTCGCGCCGCGCGCTTTCCCGATGAAGCCCGGTCGCGACTCACGTCGCTCCTACAGAGTTTCGGCTCAGCGATAGACCATGTGCCGCAGCAGGAAGAAGTTCGCCGCGGCCAGCGCACCTTCGAGACCTACTGTGTGGCCTGCCAGCTTCGACAGCGAGCGCACATAGTGCGCCGCCTCGCTGTCGAAGCTGGCAGCCGATCCCCTGAAGGTCTTCCGCGGCCAGCGCACCTTCGACCACCGGCTTGGCCAGCCAGGCCATCTGCAACCCCAGCGCATGTGCGACCAGCGCTACCAGCCAGGTGCTGATGGCGGTCATCAACAGCCACAGCCCGAGGAAGCGCGCGAACCGGTCCCAGCCGTGGCGCCGTTCGCCGCCGCTGGCGAAGGTATAGCGGCCATTGAGCCAGAAGCCGAGCAGCGCGCCACTGACGCGACCGAGCAGGTTGCCGGGCACCGGGGGCAGGCCGGCGGCGGTGGCGGCGACGAATACCAGCCAGTCCAGCAACAACTGCAGCAGGCCGATGGCGAGGTACTGGCTGCCTTGCCGGAACAGGCTCATTGGATTCCTGGGCGACGGGATGGGCGCCATGTTACCGGTTGCCGGCGAATTCCCGCGGCGGGGAATCTGTGCTTCACGCAGGCAGGGAGAGGTTCACTAGAATTGCCCCATCGCTTACAGGAAATCCGCCGACATGACCCAGCCGTTGCACGTGATCATCCTCGCCGCCGGCGCCGGCAAGCGCATGAAATCGGCGCTGCCCAAGGTGCTGCAGCCGGTGGCCGGGCGGCCGATGCTGGCGCACGTGATCGACACCGCGCGACAGCTGCAGCCGGCGGGCATCCATGTGGTGCATGGTCACGGCGGCGAGGCAGTGCGCGCAGCGTTCATCGATCAAGCCGATTTGGGCTGGGCCGAGCAGGCGCAGCAACTGGGTACCGGCCATGCCGTGCAGCAGGCGATGCCGGCGATCCCGGACACGGCGCAGGTGCTGGTGCTGTACGGCGACGTGCCGTTGATCCGCGCCGACACGCTGCGCGCGCTGCTGCACGATGCGCCGCGGCTGGCGGTGCTGGTGGCCGAGCTGGATGATCCGACCGGTTACGGCCGCATCGTGCGCGATGCCGAGGGCAAGGTCGCGGCCATCGTCGAGCAGAAGGATGCCGACGACGAGCAGAAGCGCATCCACACGGTGAACACCGGCATCGTCACCGCCGAATCCACCGCGTTGCGGCGCTGGCTGTCGGGCCTGTCCAACGCCAACGCGCAGGGCGAGTACTACCTGACCGACGTGTTCGCCGCGGCTACGGCCGAATACACGCCGGCCACGCTGGTGCATGTGTCCGATCCGCAGGAGGCCGAGGGTGCGAACGACCCGTGGCAACTGGCACAGCTGGAGCGCGCCTGGCAGCTGCGCGCGGCGCGTGCGCTGTGCGCACAGGGCGTGCGCCTGCTGGACCCGGCGCGCTTCGACCAGCGCGGCACGGTCAAGGCCGGGGCCGACGTGCAGATTGATGCCAATGTGGTGCTGGAGGGCGAGGTCGAACTGGGTGACGGCGTCAGCATCGGCGCATTCGTACGGCTGAAGGACGTCAGGCTCGGCGCCGGCACCGTGGTGCAGGCGCATTGCGATCTGGAGGGTGTGGTCAGCGAGGGCGCGGCGCAGATCGGCCCGTTCGCACGGCTGCGCCCGGGCACGGTGCTGGCTGATGGCGTGCACGTGGGCAACTTCGTGGAAACGAAGAAGACCACGCTGGGCAAGGGCAGCAAGGCCAACCATCTGACCTACCTGGGCGATGCGGTGATCGGCAGCGGCACCAACATCGGCGCCGGCACCATCACCTGCAACTACGACGGCGTGAACAAGTTCCGCACCACCATCGGCGACAAGGTGTTCGTCGGTTCCAACAGCGCGCTGGTGGCGCCGGTGACGCTGGCGGACGGCGCAACCATCGGCGCCGGCTCGGTGATTACCCGCGATGCGCCGGAAGGCAGGTTGACCGTGGCGCGTGCCCGGCAGCAGACCATCGAGGGCTGGCAGCGGCCGCTGAAGAAATAGCGGTTTGTGCCGACTTTCTTTTTTGCAGGAGCGACGCGAGTCGCGACCGGGGCTTCATGGATACGGCCCCGGTCGCGACTCGCGTCGCTCCTACAGGTCGGATTGCAGATCGCATTACAGCTCAGGCGACCGGCAGCAGGATGGTCACGCACAGGCCGCCGTCGTTGCGGTTCTGCAGCGAGATGCGGCCATCGTGCGCTTCGACGATCTCGCGGGTCAGCGCCAGCCCCAGCCCGGTGCCGTTGCGTTTGGTCGAATAGAACGGCATCAGTGCATTCTGCAGCACCGCCTCGTTCATGCCGCCGCCGCGGTCCAGCACCTCGATGCGCAGCCAGTGCGGCAGCCGCGCCAGCCGCAGTTCCACCGCGTCGTCGGCGTCGATGCCGTTGTCGGCGCTGGCCTCGTGCGCGTTCTTCAGCAGGTTCAGCAGCGCCTGCGAGAACTGCGCCGGGTCGATGCGGCTGTGCAGATCTTCGGCCGGTGGCGCCATGCGGAAGGGAATCTGCTGCTGCAGTCCGCCGAGAAACGCGGCCCAGCCGATGGTCTGCAGCTGCGGCTGCGGCAGCTTGGCAAAGCGCGCGTAGCCAC
Organism: uncultured Stenotrophomonas sp.; assembly: GCA_900078405.1. Taxonomy (NCBI): domain Bacteria; kingdom Pseudomonadati; phylum Pseudomonadota; class Gammaproteobacteria; order Lysobacterales; family Lysobacteraceae; genus Stenotrophomonas; species uncultured Stenotrophomonas sp. Next base: position 3,009,700 of record FLTS01000001.1, read on the forward strand.
GGATGAAGCCTTCCAGATGGCGTGCGCGCTCCTCGACGGTGGCGAAGATGTCCTCCAGCCGGTCGGTGCGGCCACGCCGCACCAGCTCGGCACCGGAGTGGGCCAGCGAGGCGATCGGTGCCAGCGAATTGTTCAGTTCGTGGCTGATGACGCGGATGACCTTCTTCCAGGTCTGCACTTCCTGCCGGCGCAGCTCGGCGGTCAGCAGGCGCAGCAGCAGCAGCTCATGTGGGCGACCGTTGAGGTGGAAACTGCGCCGCGACAGGTGGTAGATCTGCTCGTCGTCCTCGTCGCCGCCTTCTTCGCGCACCGCGAACAGGCTGTCGCCGCCGCGGGCGATGGCGTTGCGCAGTTCCACCGGCATGTTCTCCAGCAGCTCGTGCATGCGCTTGCCTTCCAGCTTCCAGCCGCCGTGCAGCAGCTTGCGCGCGGCGAGGTTGGAGAAGGCCACGCGCTGCACGCCATCGCCGCCATCGGCCAGCAGCAGCATTGCCACCGGCGTGTTCTGCACCATCGTGTCCAGCAGCAGCTCGCGCTGTACCAGCGACTGGCGCTGCTCGCGCAGCACGTCACCCAGTTCGGCGTGCGCCTTCACCAGCTGCGCCAGTTCGTCGTTGCCGCGCCAGTGCACGCCGAAGTTGTATTCGCCGTCGCGGTAGCTGCTGGTGATGCCGGCCAGCGCGCGCAGCAGCGAGCGGATCGGCGCGGTGGCGCGGCGCAGCGTCCACCACATCAGCGCCAGCAACAGTACCGTCGATACCGTGGTGACCAGCCAGCCGCGGTCCAGCCAGTATGCCAGCAGCCACGGCATGGCCGCGGCCAGCCCCAGCACCGGCAACAGGCGCAGGAACAGGCGGAAGGTGAACGAGCGCGTCTTCAACATGGCGGTTTCATTCGCGGGGGATGCCGTGGCGGTCCATGCGCCGGTACAGCGCCTGCCGGCTCAGGCCGAGGTCGGCGGCGGCCTGGGCAATGACGCCGCCGGCGCGTTCCAGCGCGGCGACGATGCGTGCGCGGTCCGGCTCGTCGGCCGGCGCGGTGGGACGCTGTGGCGCGCGCGGCAGGTTGAGGTCGGCCGCTTCGATGCGCGGCCCCTGCGCCAGCAGGCTGGCGCGCTGGATCACGTTGCGCAGCTCGCGCACGTTGCCCGGCCAGTTATGGCGCTGCAGCGCCTGCGCGGCCTGCGGCGACAGCGGCTTGCCGTCGTCGCCGAGGAAGTGGCGGGCCAGCGGCAGGATGTCCTCGCGCCGTTCGCCCAGCGCCGGCAGCGCCAGTTCGACGGTGTTGAGGCGGTAGTAGAGGTCCTCGCGGAAGCTGCCGTCGCGGATCATCGCCGGCAGGTCGGCGTTGGTGGCGCTGACCACGCGCACCTTCACCTGGCGCTCGCGGTTGGAGCCCAGGCGCTCGAAGCGGCCGGTTTCCAGCACCCGCAGCAGCTTCATCTGCCCGGTCAGTGACAGGTTGCCGATCTCGTCGAGGAACAGGGTGCCGCCATCGGCGGCCTCGAACTTGCCCTCGCGCGCCTTGTTCGCGCCGGTATAGGCGCCGGCCTCGGCGCCGAACAATTCGGCTTCGATCAATTCGGAAGGAATCGCGCCGCAGTTCAGCGCGACGAACGGACCACCGCGCTTGCCGGAATTGGCCTGGATGATTTCGGCGATCTTCTCCTTGCCGGCGCCGTTGGGGCTGGTGATCAACACCGGCAGCTCCGAGCGTGCCACCTGGCAGGCCAGTGCGATGACCCGCTCGCTGGCGGGGTCGGCGAACACTACCCCGCGCAGGTCATAGCGCTCGCGCAGGCTGGTTTGCTGGCGCAGTTCGCGCTGGCGGCGGCGCGCCAGTTCGCGGCGGGTTTCGGCCAGTTCCAGCAGGTTGTTGACCGTGGTCAGCAGGCGGCCGTCGTCCCACGGCTTGGCCAGGTAGTCGGCGGCGCCGGCCTTGACCAGTTCCACAGCGCTGTCCAGGTGCGTCCACGCGGTGAGCAGGATCACCGGCAGGTCCGGGTGCGCGTCGCGGATCTGCCCGAACAGGGCGCGGCCCTCGTCGCCGGAGGTGGTGTCGGCGGTGAAGTTCATGTCCTGGATCACCAGGTCGAACTCCTGCTCTTCGAGCATCGCCAGCCCCTGCGCGGGCGAGGCGGCGTGGCGGGTCTCGATGTCGTGCAGCGAGAACAGCACCTCCAGCGCGGTGGCCACGGCGCTGTTGTCGTCGATGATCAGGATCTGCGGCATCGGGGCCTGCAAGGGCGGGAGTGGAAAGGGAAGCGCAGACCTTACACGTTGCGGCCCGCGCTGGCAGGGGCCTGCTTCAGGGTTGCCCGGCGGCCGTCGGCGTGGCCGCGCGATGGCCGTAGCTCAGCACGCGGGTGATGGTCCATTGGCCGTCGTGCAGGCGCCAGAGCATGGTGAAGTCGGCCAGTCCCTCGCACTTGCCGGTCGCCACGTCGCAGAAGCGGTGGCTGCCCTGGGCGATGGCGCCGAAATCCTTGATCGGGAATACCTGCAGGCTGCCTTCCACCCGTTCGCGGGTGTAGTGGCCGCAGGCGTGCTTGCGGGTGTTTTCCAGCATTGCTTCGCGGGTCCAGGTGACGCCGCCGGTGTCGTGATAGAACTCGACCGCCGGATCGAAGTAGCCGGCGTGCCGTTGCAACTGCTGCGGGTCGGCGCAGCGGTTGAAGCTGTCGAACACCGCTTGGTCGAGGGCGGCGATGGTGGTGGTCAGCTCGTCGTCGGCGAGGGCTGCGGCACAGGGCAGTGCCAGCAGCGGCAGCAGGGCGAATTTCATTGGCGGGTTCGTCATCAGGTGCCACGCGTGGCCACTGCCGGCGGAATCGCCGCCGCGCGCCGTGCCGGGCCGAACACCGCTGCCTGTCCCAGCAGCCACAGCGCCACCGCGCCGACCGGCAGGTACGGCAGCGGCAGCCGCGGCAGTTCGTAGCGGCCCATCAGCCACTGGTTGAGCAGGTAGGCCAGCAGCATGCCGACGATGATGCCGATGCCGGCCAGCAGGAAGTTCTCGGTCTGGAAGTAGCGCAGGATCTGCCCGCGGGTGGCGCCCAGCGCGCGGCGGATGCCGATCTGCTTGGTGCGCTGCTGCACCCAGAAGCTGGCCAGGCCGACGATGCCCAGCGCGGTCACCAGCAGTAGCAGGCCGCATACGATCAGCAGCAGGCCGACCATGTCGCGGTCGTTGGCGAAGTAGTCGGCGCGGCCCTGCTCGAAGCTGAGCTTGCGCCAGACCAGGCGGTTGGGGTCGTTGCGGTCCAATGCGGCCAGCGCCTGTTCGAGTACCTCGGCGCGGCGCGCCGGGTCGGACACGCGGATCAGGTAGCGGCCGCCGTTGGAGAAGTTCATGCGGACCGGGAACACCACCGAATAGGTACGGTTGTTGTTCTGCATGTTCGGGCGCAGCAGGGTGTCGACCACGCCGACGATGGTCAGCGGGATGTTGGCCATGTACACGGTTCTGCCGACCGCGCCGCCATCGGGGAACATCCTGTCGGCGGCCGGCTTGCTGAGGATGATGGCCGAGGACAGGCCGCTGATGTCCTCGACCTTGTTCAGCACGTCGCTGCTCTTGTATTCGTCGGCGTTGAAGTCGCGGCCGGCGACCAGCTTCAGGCCCATCGTCGCCAGCGTGCCTTCGCCGACCATGTACTGGGTGGCGTTGAGCGTGGGCACTTCCTGTTCGGCGCTGAGCGAGAGCGAGGTGTTCCAGCTGCCGTTCTGGAATGGCAGCTGGTTGGTGATGGCCACGCGCTCGACGCCGGGGACGGCGCGCAGCGAGGCCAGGTCCTCGGCGGTGCGGGCGTCGCCATCGGTCTGCTGGCCGATGCCGCTCAGGCCGATCTCGATCAACCGGTCGTCGTCGATGCCGCTGGCGAGATTGAGGGTTTCCAGGCGCTGGGAAACGATGAACAGTGCGTTGCAGATGATCGCGCAGCTCAGCGCGATCTCCAGCACGATCAGCGCCGCGGCGGTCTTGTGGCGCGACAGGGTGGACAGGATCGGGCGGATTTCCATGAGGGGCTCCGGAAGCGAGAAACGAATGAAGAGGAACGAGAGAAAGCGGGGTATCGGGTGAATGAGGAAGGTGGAGCGCTGTTGCTTTCGACTCGTTCCTCGTTCCTCTTCACTCATTCCTGCTTTCTCACTGCGTCTTGAGCTGCACGGCTGGGGCCACCTGCATCGCCCGCCACGCCGGCAGGATGCCGGCCAGCAGGCTGGCGGCGATGGCCAGGGCGAAGGTCAGCAGCAGCATCGAGCCGTCCAGGTGTGCCAGCGAGGCATAGTCGGCCGGGCGCTGGCGCACCGCCCACAGCCCGCCCAGTGCCAGCAGCAGGCCCAGCATGCCGCCGGCCAGGCCGACCGTTCCGGCCTCGACCAGGCACTGTTTGAAGATCTCCGTACGGCTGGCGCCGAGCGCGCGGCGCACGCCGATCTCGCCGCTGCGACGCAGGAACTTGGCCAGCAGCAGGCCCACGGTGTTGACCAGGCACACCAGCAGGAAGCCGAACGCCAGCCACATCTGCAGGCGCACGTCGCCGGGCACCACGTTATGGAACTCCAGCAGCTCCATCACGTTGCGCAGGCGGGTGTTGGCCGGGCGCTCGAAGCGGCCGGCGGCGCGCTGCTGGTCGGAATAATTGTCCAGGTAGCCCTTGAACGCGGGCGCGTCACCGGCCGAATCCAGCTCCACCCAGTACTGGATCCAGGCGCAGGGCACGTTCAGCGCGGTGGCGTCGTTGACGATCTCGCGGCCGAAGCAGTTCATTCTGCCGTTGCGGTCCAGCTGCAGGTCACGCGAGGTGGAGAACGGCACGAACACGTCCTCCTGGTGGTCGTAGCGGCCGGCGAACAGGTCGTAGAACATCGGCTGCGGCTTCCAGTCGTCGAGCACGCCGACGATGCGCAGCGCGTGGCCTTCCACCAATACGTCGTGGCCGACGCTGTTGGCGCCCTTGAACAGCTTGTCGTTGAGGCTGCGGCTGATCACCGCCACCCGTGCGTGGCCATCGTCCTCGGCGCCGCTCCAGCCCTGGCCATACAGGAACGGGGTGTCGAACATCGGGAAGAAATCGCCGGAGGTGTAGCGCATGCCGATGCTGAACGGCTTGAGCGCGTCCACCCGCGGGTCGACGATGCCGTCGCCGCCGGTCATCAGCGCCTGCCGCGGCGCCTTCTTCTGCCGCAGCAGTTCTTCGGCGTCGAAGCGGGTCAGCTGCGCCTCCGGCTCCTCGCCGGGCTTGTAGCCCTCGCGGGTGTAGGCGTCGAGCTGCACGTAGAACAGGCGCTCGCTCTTGTGCGGGATGGGGTCGCCGGAGAGCACCTTGAACACGGTGAGCGTGGTCATCGCCGCGCCTATGCCCAGGGCGATGGCCAGCACCATCAGTGCGGTGAGCACCTTGTTGCGGCGGAAGCTGCGCAGGGCCAGCTTGAAGTAGTAGGTGAACATGTTCGGCTCCGGTGGGTCAGGCGCTGCGGGTGGCGACGATGGGCGGGACGGCGGCGGCGCGCCGCGCCGGGCCGATGACGGCGGCCTGGCCCAGCAGCAACAGCGCCAGCGCGCCGAACGGCAGGTAGGGCAGCGGCAGCCGCGCGATCTCGAAGTAGTGCATCAGCACCTGGTTGCCGCCGTAGGCCAGCAGCATGCCGAGGGCGATGCCGGCGCCGGTCAGCAGCAGGTTTTCGGTCTGGAAATAGGCGCTGATCTGGCGGCGGGTGGCGCCCAGCGCGCGGCGGATGCCGATCTGCTTGGTGCGCTGCTGCACCCAGAAGCTGGCCAGGCCGACGATGCCCAGCGCGGTGACCAGCAGCATCGCCGCGATTACCGCGACCAGCAGCCACGCCATCGCGCGGTCGCTGCGGAAATAGCGTTCGCGCAGTTCGGACAGCGGGCGGCTCTGCTGCTGGTCGAGCACCGCTTCGGGCACGGCGCGCGCCACTGCTGCGCGCGCGGCCTGCATCACCCGCGGCAGGTCGAGCGGATCGGCACGCAGCACGTAGCTGCCCGATTGCGCGTCGCTACGCACCGGCACGATCACCGACCACTGTGCACCGGGCACGCCTTCCTCGCTGCGGCCCGGTGCGGGGACGGCGAAATTCTCCAGCACGCCGGCCACGCGGAAGTGCCCGGCGCTCCACAATTCCTTGCCCAGCGGGCTTTCGCCGGGCCACAGGTGCTCAGCCAGCGATCGGGTGACCCATACCGAGGCGTCGTTCGGCACGAAGCTGTCGATCGACTGGAAATCGCTCGCGGTGAAATCATTGCCTTGCATGGGGTGCAGGCCCAGCGTCTGGATTGCGGCGGGGTCGAACAGATAGAAATGCGGCACGCCTCCCCAGTGCTTGCCTTCGCGATCAAGATTGATGCCGGCATAGGCGGCAGGCACGCCGAACGGGATGGTGTTGATCGTGCCGGCAGCGCGCACGCCGGGGATCGCGCGCAACGCGCCAAGCACGCGCGCATTGAGGTCGGCGTTGTTGCAGCCGTCGCAGCCGTCCAGCGTGATCGCGCCCAGTGCGCTTTCTTCCACGCCACTGTCGATGCGCATCAGCTCCAGGCGGCTGGCGATCAGGAAGAAGGCGTTGCACAGCACCGCGCAGGCCAGCGCGATCTCCAGCACGATCAGCGCGGCGGCGATGCGGTGGCGGCCCAGCGCGGAGATGATCGGTTTGATGTCCATGTGTCCGGCTCCGCTTACAGGGTCTTCAGTTGCATCGCCGGTGCGATGCGGCTGGCGCGCGAGGCCGGGAACAGACCGGCGACGATGCTGGCGGCCAGCGCCAGCGCGAAGGTGGCGGCGAACATCGACACGTCCAGATGCACCAGGTCGGCGTATTCCACCGGCTGGCTGCGGATCGCCCACAGGCCGAGCAGGGTCAGCAGCAGGCCGAGCGCACCGCCGGCCAGGCCGATCAGGCCCGCTTCGGTCAGACACTGCACGAAGATCGAGCGCTTCGACGCACCCAGTGCGCGGCGCACGCCGATTTCGCCGCCACGACGCAGGAACTTGGCCAGCAGCAGGCCAACCGTGTTGAACAGGCAGATCAGCAGGAAGGCCAGCGCCAGCCAGCTCTGCAGGCGCACGTCGCGCGGCACCACGCGGTTGTAGTCGAGCCACTCCATCAGCGACAGCAGGCGGGCGTTCTCGGGGAAGGGGATGCGGCCCAGCGCCTTCTGCTGCGCGGCATAGTCGGTGACGAAGCGGCGGTAGTCGGCGACCTTGGCGGCGCTGTCCAGTTCCACCCACAGTTGCAGCCAGACGCAGTCGCTGTTCTGCAGGTGGCCGGACACGGCCGGCGGCGCATTGCAGGTGAACTGGAAGAAGTGGCCGTCATTGATTTCCAGCCCGGTCTGGAATGGCACCATCACATCCTCGGCCTTGCCGTAGAAGCTGGCGGTGTCGCCCTGCGAGAAGTTGCCGCCGGCCAGGGTGTGGAACTGCGGCGACGGGCGCCATGGCCCCAGCACGCCGACGATGCGCACGTCGGCATCGCGGATGCGCAAGGTGCGGCCGACGCTGTTGCTGCCGCCGAACAGTTTCTCGTTGAGATCGGAGGAGATGACCGCGACCCGCGCATGCCCTTCGTCGTCTTCGCCGGTCCATGGCCCGCCGAAGGCGAACGGCACCGCGAACATGGGGAAGAAATCCGCATGCGTGGAAAGCATCGTCGTCATCAGCGGCGGCTGCCCGGTTTCCGGCGCTTGCAGCTTGACCGGGCTGTCGTTCACCAGCGCCTGGCGGTCGCCGCGCCCGGCGCGCCACAGGTCCATCGCCGAGGTGTAGTCGAGCATGTCCGGCGGATTCCTGCGGGCCTTGCCGGTCGAAAGCGCGTCCACCTGCGGGTAGAAGATGTGCTGGCTCCGGCCTGGCAGCGGGTCGCCGGACAGCAGGCGCATCACCGTCAGCGTGGTCATCGCCGCGCCGATGCCGATCGCGATGGACAGCACCATCAGTGCGGTGAGCACCGGCGTGCGGCGCAGGCTGCGCAGGCCCTGGGCGATGTAGTAGGGGAACAGCGACACGGTGGTGTTCCTCCGCTCAGCCCTGCGCCGCAACTTCGGCGCGAGCGATCACCGGCTCGCGCAGCAGGTCGGTGGCCTGGCCATCGACGATGTGCACGTTGCGCTGCGCGCGCGCGGCCAGCTCCGGGTCGTGGGTGACCATGACGATGGTGGTGCCCTGGCTGTTGATCCCCTCCAGCAGCTCCATGACGCCGCGCGCCATCTGCGTGTCGAGGTTGCCGGTCGGTTCGTCGGCCAGCAGCAGGCGCGGGCTGCCGGCCAGGGCGCGGGCGATGGCGGCGCGCTGCTGCTGGCCGCCGGACAGCTCGGCCGGGTAGTGCTTCATGCGCGAGCCGAGGCCGACGTCGCTCAACGCCTTCTCGATGCGCTGGCGGCGCTCGGCGGCGGGCATGCCACGGTAGCGCAGCGGCACGTCGACGTTGTCGAACAGGTTCAGGTCGGGGATCAGGTTGAAGCCCTGGAAGATGAAGCCGATCTTCTGGTTGCGCAGCCGCGAGCGGGCGTCGTCGCCGAGGTGGCTCACGTCCTGGCCGTCGAGCAGGTACTGGCCGCTGGTGAAGGTCTCCAGCAGCCCGGCGATGTTGAGGAAGGTGGTCTTGCCGGAACCCGAAGGGCCGGTGACGGCGACGAACTCGCCTTCGCGCACGTGCAGGTCCAGCGAGCGCAGCGCATGGGTTTCGACCTGTTCGGTACGGAAGACCTTGGAGACGGATTGCATCTGGAGCATGGGAGGTTCCTGTGCTGAAAGGTGGAAACGGGGATCAGTTGATGGAAACCCGTTCGGCGTCGCCGAACAGGTCGGTACCGGAGACGACGACCTTCTCGCCGGGCTGCAGGCCCTCGACGATCTCGACCTCGCCCAGGCTGCTGACGCCGAAGGTCACCGGGCGGCGGCTGGCGGTGCTGCCGTTGACCACCCAGGCGTAGCGGCCGCCGGACTGCTCGACGAACGGGCCGCGCTCGACCTTGACCACGTCCTTGCGGGTGTCGAGCAGGATGCGCGCGCTCATGCGCTGGCTCTGGCGCAGGCCCGACGGCTGCTTGTCGGAAAAGCGGATGCGGGCCACGACTTCGCCGTTGACCACCTCCGGCGACACCGCCGAGATCTCGCCCGGGAACGGCTGTCCGGAACCACTGGTGAGCTGTGCCGGCATGCCGATGGCGAGGTCGCGGGCGAAGCTCTCCGGCACCTTGATCTCGACCTCGAAGCGCGACAGATCGACCACGCCCAGCACCGGTGCGTTGGCGGCGACCTGGGTGTGCTGGGTGGCCTGCACCTGGCCGACCTGGCCGTCGAACGGCGCGCGCAGGGTCAGCGCGTCGACCTGCCGCTGCACCTCGTCCACCACCGCCTGCTGGCGGTTGGAGAGCAGGCGCTTGTTGCGCGCGTCGAGGTCGGCGCCGCGGCTCTGCAGGGTGGCGTCCTGGCGGGCGTGCTGCAGTTCGATCTCGGCCTTCTTCAGTTCGTCCTTGGCCTTGGCCAGGTCCACCTGCGGCACCGCGCCGCCGTCGAAGCCGCGCTGGTAGCGGTCCAGGTCGCGTTGCGCGGCGGTGCGCACCAGTTCGGCCTGGTCGGCCATCTTGGCGCCGGTGGCGCGGGCCAGGGTGGCGTCGAGCGCGGCGCGCCCGGCCTCGGCCTCCAGCCCGGCCAGGGTGGCCTGTTCCTGCGCCAGCTTGCTGCGCAGCTCGGGGCTGTCGATCACCGCCAGCTCCTGGCCCTGCTTGACCACGTCGCCGGCCACCACCTTCAGGGTCACGGTGCCGGCGGAGATGGCGTACAGCACGGGGCTGTTGGCAGCGATCACGCGGCCGTCGGCGGCGATGTCGCGCACCAGGTCGCCGCGGCCGACGGTGGCGATGCGCAGGCGGTCGCCGTCGAACGAGCGCGAGCCGCCGAGCCAGCCCTTGGCGACGAAGCCGATGCCGGCCAGCACGACGAGCACGGCCACGGCCGGCCACAGCCAGCGGCGCCACTGCGGCTGCTGGTGCTGGGTGATTGTCTGGTCCTGTGCGGAGGTGTCGCGGATCATCGTCGGCATCGCTGGTAGGTTGTGGTTCGTAAAGCAGGTCCCGTGCCAACTCGCAAGCGATTGAAATAATTGAAATATGTGTGAATCCGGAAAGTGTCCGGGTGTCCGCGGACACCTGCGCGGACAGTGTCCGCGGCAGGCATGTCCGGCGATGTCCGCTGGATGGCCGAATCGGCTGACTTAGAATGTCCGCTCTTTTCGCAAGCGGGCGGTTTATGTGCGGCATCGTTGGGGCGATCGCTGATCGCGACGTGGTACCGGTACTGGTCGAAGGGTTGAAGCGGCTGGAATACCGCGGCTACGACTCCTCCGGCATTGCCGTGCTGGATGGCGGTGCCATCCGCCGCGTGCGCCGCACCGGCCGTGTGGCCGAGATGGAAGGCGCCGCCACCGCCGAGGGCTTTGCCGCCACGCTGGGCATCGGCCACACCCGCTGGGCCACGCATGGCGGCGTCACCGAATCCAACGCCCACCCGCACCTCAGCCACGGCGTGGCGCTGGTGCACAACGGCATCATCGAGAACCACGAGGAACAGCGCGAGCGGCTGCGCGCGCTGGGCTACGCATTCGAGTCGCAGACCGACACCGAAGTCATCGCCCACCTGATCCACCACCACCTGCAGGGCGGCATCGATTTGCTGGTGGCCTTGCAGCACGCGGTGAAGGAACTGACCGGCGCCTATGCGCTGGCGGTGATCAGCCAGGCCGAGCCGCAGCGCATGGTGGTCGCGCGGATGGGCTGCCCGCTGCTGGTGGGGCTGGGCGAGGGCGAGAATTTCGTCGCCTCGGACGTGTCGGCGATCGTCTCGGCCACGCGCCGGGTGATGTTCCTCGAAGAAGGCGACACCGCAGAACTGACCCGCGCCGGGGTGCGCGTATTCGATGCCGGCGATGCGCCGGTGCAGCGCGAGGAGCGGTTGTCCAGCGTGTCGCTGGCCTCGCTGGAGCTCGGCCCGTACCGCCACTTCATGCAGAAGGAAATCCACGAGCAGCCGCGCGCGCTGGGCGACACCATCGAGGCCGCCATCGACGCCGGTGGCTTTCCGGCCGAGCTGTTCGGCAAGAACGCGCAGGGCGTGTTGGAGGGCATCGAAGGCGTGCAGATCCTTGCCTGCGGCACCAGCTACTACGCCGGCCTGACCGCGCGCTACTGGATCGAGGCCATCGCCAACCTGCCGTGCAGCGTGGAGATCGCCAGCGAATACCGCTATCGCGCCGCCTGCGCGAACCCGAAGCACCTGATCGTCACCATTTCGCAATCGGGCGAAACGCTGGACACGATGGAGGCGCTGAAATACGCCAAGTCGCTGGGCCACACGCACACGCTGTCGATCTGCAACGTGCCGGAAAGCGCGATCCCGCGCGCCAGCGAACTGGTCTGCTACACCCGCGCCGGCGCCGAGATCGGCGTGGCCTCGACCAAGGCCTTCACCACCCAGCTGGCCGCGCTGTTCCAGCTGGCGGTGGTGCTGGGCAAGCTGCACGGCCGCGTCGATGCCGCGCAGGATAGGCTGGGCATCGGCGTGCACAGTGTCGTGGGGCTCCGCCCTGCCGGCCAAGTTCCCGCTGTTGCGCGTCGATGCCGCGCAGGAAGCCGAGTATCTGGAACAACTGCGGCATCTGCCGGGCAGCGTGCAGCACGCGCTGAACCTGGAGCCGCAGATCGTCGCCTGGGCCGAGCGCTTCGCCGGCAAGGCCAACGCGCTGTTCCTCGGCCGCGGCCTGCACTACCCGATCGCGCTGGAAGGCGCGTTGAAGCTGAAGGAAATCTCCTACATCCACGCCGAGGCCTATCCGGCAGGCGAGCTCAAGCACGGCCCGCTGGCGCTGGTGGACGCGGAGATGCCGGTGGTGGTGATCGCGCCCAACGACAGCCTGCTGGAGAAGGTGAAATCCAACATGCAGGAAGTGCGCGCGCGCGGCGGCGAGCTGTTCGTGTTCGCCGATCAGGACAGCAATTTCAGCGCCTCCGAGGGCGTGCACGTCATCCGCACCCCGCGCCACGCCGGCGTGCTCAGCCCGGTGGTGCACACCATCCCGGTGCAGCTGCTGGCCTACCACACCGCATTGGCGCGCGGCACCGACGTGGACAAGCCGCGCAACCTTGCCAAGTCGGTGACGGTGGAATGATTGCGTGCGCCCTGCGGGAAACCGCAGGGCGCGGCGGCCGCCGCTATTCCCCGCGTTTGTCCGTCGAGGTGGCCACCAGCGGGTAGCCGCTGAACGGCTTGACCTCGTCCATCAGGAACTGCGAGACGATCTTCTCCACGCCGTAGTCGCCGCCGAGCAGCAGCCGGGCGATGTCCTTCCAGTGGTGCACGTCGTTGACGATCACCCGCAACAGGTAGTCGTGGGCGCCGGAGATGCGGCTGGCCTCGACCACCTCGGGCATGGCCAGGATGCGGCGGTCGAACTCGGTGAATTCCTCCAGCGCATGCTGCTTGAAGGTGACCTGCGCCAGCACCACGGTCGCCGAGCGGATGCGGTCCACCGCCACGTGCGCGTGGTAGCCGCGGATCAGCCCCTTGGCCTCCAGCGCGCGCACCCGCGCCAGGCAGGCGCTGGGCGAAAGCGCCACGCGCTCGCCCAGCGCCTGGTTGGTGATGCGCGCGTCCTGCTGCAGCACGTCGAGGATCTTCAGGTCGGTGCGGTCCAGCGTCTTGGCGGTCATGGGATTTCCCGGTGCGGCGGCCGCCGCAGGTTGTTCGCTATTTGATGACGGGTGCCGCAGATTCTGCGTATTTCACCTGCGGGAGCGGCCACATCCACGGCTTTTTGTGTTGGAACCATAATCCAATCAATGATTTGTGGCCAGTTGTGGCACCGCTGATTCTGCTGGACAGCGGTGGCGCTTTTCATTTTCACTCGGTCCCAGCCGCGTATGCCGCCGTGCGGGAGCGCCCGCCGGCTCCATCCATCGCCACCAGGGGAACGTGCCAATGCCTTCGCAACTCCACGTCCGCAAGCTCACCCACGCCATCCGCTTCGCCTGTTGTCTCGGCATGGCTGCCGCCACCACCGCATGGGCGCAGGACGCGACGCCACCGGCCGCGGATGCCGACCCGGCCAAGACGCTGGACACCATCACCGTCACCGCCGGCAAGTTGAAGGAATCGGTGCGCGAGATTGCCGGCTCGGCCTCGGCGGTCACCGACCAGCAGTTGCAGGACATCGGCGCACAGTCGCTGGCCGACTACATCGGCCGCACCCCGGGTGTGGTGTTCAACAACTACCAGCCGGGCGTGTCGCACGTGGTGATGCGTGGCATCACCACCAGTTCGGGCAACGTGCAGGGCCAGCCGACCACCGGCTACTTCCTCAACGAGGTGCCGCTGACCGAGCCGGGCTGGACCATTGCCATTCCCGACGTCGATGCCTTCGACCTCAACCGCGTCGAAGTGCTGCGCGGCCCGCAGGGCACGCTGTTCGGCTCGGCATCGATGGGCGGCGCGGTCAACTACGTCGCCAACGTGGCCGACAGCGGCGGTTTCGACGCCGCCGCCGAGGTGACCCTGAGCCAGACCAGGAACGCCGACCCCGGCTTTGCCGCCAAGGCGATGGTGAACCTGCCGATCAAGCAGGACCTGTTCGCCGTGCGCGCGGTGGCGCAGTACCGCGATGACCCCGGCTTCCTCGACAACATCGGCACCGGCCGCAAGGGCGCCAACGACACCACGCTGGGCGGCGGCCGCCTGTCGGTGGTGTTGACCCCGTCCGAAGCCACCACCCTGACCTGGTTGAGCCTGCTGCAGAACATCGACAACGCCGACAACGGCTACCGGATCGCCGGGCTGGGCGACCTGCAGCGCAACACCGCGACCCCGGAGTTCACCAAGACCGAGATTGCCGTGCACAGCCTGCGGCTGGACCAGGACCTGGGTTTTGCCGACTTCACCGCGTTGGCGGCTTACCAGAAGAAACAGCAGGACTGGCGCTTCGACTACACCCCGATCCGTGGCGCCTACAACGCCGACCTCGACCTGAACCTGACCTCGCCGCTGTACATCGAGTCGGGCGGCGAGAGTCGCGGCAAGAGCATCGAGCTGCGCCTGTCGTCCAAGCCCGGCGGCCGCATCGACTGGCTGGTCGGCGGCATGTACTTCGATTCGGACAAGGACCTGTACGAGCAGATCGGCGCGGCCGGTGCGGCGGCGGCGTTCGACCAGTCCGCACTGTTCGGCCCGGGCAGCGGCGCGGTGATCGCGCCGGACGGGGAGATCTTCAACAGCCTCCACACCCCGCTGTCGGGTTCGGAAGCGGCGCTGTTCGGCGAAGCAAGCTTCCACTTCAACGAGCAGTGGAAGGCGACCGTGGGCGGGCGCCTGTTCCGCACGAAGGTGAGCGGCAGTACCACCAGGTTCGGCTTCTCGACCTGGCCGGGCGCTCCGGTCGTCTCCCCCCAGCAGACCGAGGAAGAAGGTTTCAATCCGAAGGTGGCCCTGAGCTGGCAGCCCACTGCGGACGTGATGGTCTACGGCCTGGTGTCCGAAGGCTTCCGCTTCGGCGAGCCGAACGCCTCCGGCATCAGTGCCTATCCGATTCCCTCCGGTTCGAAGAGCGACAGCCTGGTCAACTACGAACTCGGCACGCGCACCAGCTGGGCGGGCGGGCGGCTGCTGCTCGATGCAACCCTCTTCTACGTGGACTGGCAGGACATCCAATTGCGGCTTGGTACGCCGGACTTCGTCAACTACGCCAGCAATGGCGGCAAGGCCTACAGCCGCGGCATCGAATTCGCCAGCACCTGGCGCCCGGTGGATGCATTCGAATGGCAGGCCACGGCGACCTGGCAGCGTGCGCGGCTGGATGATGACCTGTTCATCCTCTGGTACGGCACCGCGCCGAAGGGCTCGCAGTTGCCGGGCTCGGCCGACTGGACGGTGAGCAACCTGCTGAGCTGGCACTTCGACACGCGCTTCTACCCGGTGCTGTCGCTGTCGCACCAGTATGTCGGTGGCGGCATCAGCGATCTCAACTCGGCGGTGCCGGGCGTCGCGCCGAACCGCCAGGGCAACTACAACCTGTTCGACCTGCGCTACCGGATGACCTTCGGCAATACCGACGTCACCCTGTTCGGCAGCAACCTCACCGACAAGCGCGGCGTCACCCGCAGCGTGGCCGAAACCAACGGCATCGGCGAAGGCCTGGTGCGGCCGCGTACCGTCGGCGTGACCGTGCACTGGCGCTACTGAGCCGATGGACGGGAACTTCGCGAAGGTGCGTCCGCTCGGGCGCTGGCAGCTTGCGGCCCGCCGCAAGCCGCTGGAGGCGGTGGTGGCGGACGGCGAGCGCGCCGGCCTGCACCGCCGCCTGGGCGCCGGCAGCCTGCTGGTGCTGGGCGTGGCCAACATCCTCGGCGCCGGCATCTACGTGGTGACCGGCGAGGCCGCGGCCAGCTTCGCCGGGCCGGCGGTGGTGCTGGCCTTCGTGCTGGCGGCGCTGGCCTGCGGCTTCACCGGGTTGTGTTATGCCGAACTGTCGTCGGTGATCCCGGTGCCCGGTTCGGCGTACTCGTATTGCCAGGTGACGCTGGGCGAGGGCGCGGCGTGGGCGCTGGCGTGGATGATCATCCTGGAATACCTGCTGGCCGCCGCCGCGGTGGCTGCCGGCTTCTCCGGCTACCTCACCAGCCTGCTCGGCGACCTGCATGTGCACGTGCCGGCGGCACTGGCGACCTCCACGGTCAGCGCGGCGCAGCAGGGCGGGCATACCCATCTGGATTTCGGTGGCGGCGTCAACGTCGTCGCCGCGGTGGCGGTGCTGGCCGCGGCGGCGGTGCAGATCGCCGGGGTGGGGCGCTCGGCGCTGGCCAACCTGGTGCTGGTATTGATCAAGATCGCGGTGCTGCTGGCCTTCGTCGCGGTGGGCACGAAATTCATCGACGCGGCCAACTGGCGGCCGTTCCTGCCGGCCAACGAGGGCGGCTTCGCCTACGGCTGGCCCGGGGTGATGCGCGCGGCGGCGATGCTGTTCTTC
The DNA here is from genome assembly GCA_900078405.1 of uncultured Stenotrophomonas sp. Lineage (NCBI taxonomy): Bacteria > Pseudomonadati > Pseudomonadota > Gammaproteobacteria > Lysobacterales > Lysobacteraceae > Stenotrophomonas > uncultured Stenotrophomonas sp. The sequence continues at coordinate 3,025,734 of FLTS01000001.1, forward strand.
GCCTATCTCGGCTTCGAGACCGTGTCGATGGCCGCCGCCGAGGCGCGCCAGCCGCGCCGCGACGTGCCGGTGGGCATCCTCGGCTCGCTGGTGGTGTGCACCGTGTTGTACATCGCCGCCGGCGCGGTACTGACCGGGCTGGTGCCGTTCCGCGAGCTTGGCGTGCCCGACCCGGTGGCGCTGGCGGTGGACCGCATCGGCTGGCCGGGCTTCGCGGTGCTGATCAAGATCGGCGCGCTGACCGGGCTGGGCTCCGTGCTGCTGGCCAATGCCTACGGCGTCTCCCGCGTCGGCATGGCCATCGCCCGCGACGGCCTGCTGCCGGCGTTCTTCACCCGGGTGCATCCGAAACTGGGCACGCCGTGGCTGGCCAGCGTCGCCTTCGGCGTCGCCAGCGCCCTGCTCGCCGCGCTGCTGCCGATCGGCATCCTCGGCGACCTGATCTGTCTGGGCATCGCCTCGGCCTTCATCGTGGTGTGCATCGCGGTGATGTGGCTGCGCTCGACCCGCCCGGACCTGCGCGGCGGCTTCCGCGTGCCGCTGGGCGGGGTGTGGATCGGCCGGGCCTGGATCGGCGTGGTGCCGGTGCTGGGCATCGTCATGTGCCTGGCGATGATGGCGCCGGTGCTGGGCGACATGTTCAACCAGGTGCGCCGTGGCGACGTGCTGCCGGCCAGCCTGTTGCTGGCCTACCTGCTGGCCGGCGCCGTCCTCTACCTCGGTTACGGCCAGCGCCGCGCGCGCCGGCAAGGCTGAGCCGATTACTACGCCATTCTTGCCTGATCCTGCGAATGTGCAGGCAGGCGCGTCAGCCGTGCGCCAGCGCCGCGCGCGCCGGCAAGTGCAGGATCCGCAAGCATGACGTCCAAGGAATTTCCGCTGGCCCAGGCATTGGCGCTGGGCCATCTGGACGCGCACGACCAATGCGCGCTGGTCCGCAGCGGCGAGCTGTCGCCGGGTGAACTGACGGCCGCGGCCATTGTCCGCGCGTGCCATTTCGACCCCGTGCTGGGTGCGCTCAGCCACGCCGATTTCGACGGCGCGCTGGCGCGTGCCGCCGGCGTGGACCGCGCTGCGCCGATGGCCGGAGTGCCGTGGCTGCCGAAGGATTCGCTGCGCTACCCCGGCATGCCCACGCGTGGCGGCTCGCGTTCGCGCAGCAGTGCGCCGGCCACCGGCGCGCCGCCGTTCGTGCAGCGCTTCGACGCCAGCGGGCTGGTGGCGATCGGCAAGAGCGCGATGCCCGAGTTCGGCCTGATGGGTTCGACCGAACCGCTGCTCGGCCCGGTCACGCGCAACCCGTGGGACGTGGCGCATTCGCCGGGTGGCTCCAGCGGTGGCGCCGGTGCGGCGCTGGCCGCGGGCATCGTGCCGCTGGCCCACGGCAGCGACGGTGCCGGTTCGATCCGCATTCCCGCCTCGGCCTGCGGTGTGGTCGGGCTCAAGCCCGGCCGCGGCGCGACGGTGGCGGTGCGCGGGCGGCATGCGATCGAGGACCTGATCGTCGCCGACAGCCTGATGTCGCGCAGCGTGCGCGACAGCGCATGGGCGTTCGTGGCGGCGCACCCGGACGCTGGTTTCGAGCCGCAGGTACTGGCGCGCGCGCCGCGCCGGCTGCGCATCGGCGTGGTGACCGAAACGTTGCCGGGGCTGGCGCCGGACCCGGCCGTCGCCGCCGTCATCGAAGATGTCACCCGCTTGTGTATTTCGCTTGGCCACCATGTCGAAGCCGCGGCCTACCCGCTGCCGGGCGGCGAGGTCTGGCGGGCGCTGTACACGCTGTGGTCGCGGCTGGGCCTGGACGCGGTGGAACTGGCCATCGCGCAGGGTGGCGAGGACTTCGCCGCGGCTGCGCTGGAACCGTGGACGCACGGGCTGGCGGACTACCACCGCCGCCACTGCGGCATTGCCGAACTGGAGCAGGCTCATGCCGCGCTGGCCGCGTTGCCGGCCGCGTTCAACGCTTTCCACCAGCGTCATGACGTTCTGCTGACGCCAACCCTGCGCACCCCGCCACCGCCGCTGGGTGAACTGGCGCCGGATCGCGATTTCGATGCCCTGCTGCCGGCCATGTTCCACTGGATCGGCTACACCCCGCTGCAGAACCTTGCCGGCACTCCGGCGATCTCGTTGCCGCTGGGACAGGCTGGCGCATTGCCGGTCGGCGTGCAGTTCGCCGCCGACCGCGGACAGGAGCCGCTGCTGCTGCAGCTGGCCGCCGAACTCGAACAGGCCGCGCCGTGGCGCGACCGCTGGCCCACGGTTTCCGTGGCCACCGCACTCAAGGAACTGCACTGATGGGACATGCCCGCGACAGCCGCTATGCACCGCGCAGCCAGGACGACGTCCTGCACCTGCTCGCCGCCCAACCCTTCGCCTGGCTGGTGTCGGCCGGGGGCGAGGATGCCGCCTTCACTCCGTTGCCACTGCGCGCGGAACTCGATGCCGACGGTCGGCTGGTCGCCCTGCGCGGCCATCTGGCGCGGCGCAACCCGCATGTGGCGCGGCTGCGCCGCGACGGCCGCGCGCAGGCGCTGCTGATCGGGCCGCACGCCTATGTCTCGCCGAGCTGGCTGGATGACCGCACCCAGGCGCCGAGCTGGAACTACGCCGCGGCGGTGTTCGATCTGGACGTGACGGTGAGCGAAGAGCCGGCCGACATCCGCGCCGAACTCGATGCGCTGGTCAGCCAGATGGAAGCCGGGCGCCCGCGCGCCTGGGCGCTGGACGAGATGGGCGAACGCTATGCGCGGCTGGCCACCGGCGTCACCGCGCTGCGCGGAGCGGTGCGCGAGGTGCGCGCCACCTTCAAGCTCGGCCAGGACGAGGCGCGGCATGATTTCGCGCAACTGCTGGCTGGCCTGCAGGCCGGTGGCGAGCTGGCGCTGGTGGAATGGATGCGCGACTTCGCCGGTGACGCCGGGGCGTCCGCATGAATCGCAGCCTGCAGGCGCTGGACCCGCAGATCCGCTTGTTCATCGAGGATGTCTGCCGGCAGGGCGCGCAACTGCGTGGCGGCCGTGAGCCGGGCTGGCCGGAGCGCCGCACCATCGCCGCGCAGGCCCGCACCCGCTGGCGCGAGGGCGGGCCGCGCATGCGCGAGGTCAGCGACGTGCAACTGGAATCGCCGCACGGTGCGTTCGGTCTGCGCGTGCTGTACCCGCAGGCCATGACCACCGCCGTGCCGTCGCCGGCGCTGGTCTATCTGCATGGCGGCGGCTGGTGCATGTTCGGGCTGGACACCCACGACCGCCTGTTGCGCGAATACGCCGACGCCGCGGGCATGCCGGTGCTGGCGATCGACTACGGCCTGTCACCGGAGCACCCGTACCCGGCCGCGCTCGACCAGGTGGCCATCGCGCTGGACTGGCTGCGGGCGCACGGCGCCGGCCTCGGCATCGACGCCGGGCAACTGGCGCTGGGCGGCGATTCGGCCGGGGCCAATCTCGCCGTCGCCACTGCACTGCGCCTGCGCGAGGCCGGGCAACTGGCCCGCATCCGCGCGCTGCTGCTCAACTACGGTGCATGGACACCGGCCTTGTCGAATACCGTGCGGCAGAACCTGGGGACGTCCGAGGACATGCTCAGCGGCGCGGAAATGGATGAATTCTGGACCGCCTACCTGGGCCCGGAGGCCGAGCAGGTGGCTGGTCCACTGGCCGCGCCGTTGCGAGCGGACCTGCACGACCTGCCGCCGGCACTGCTGCTGTGGGGCGACCGCGACGTGCTGGCCGAGCAGAACGCCGAGATGGCGCGGCGGCTGGCCGAAGCCGGCGTACCCACCCGCACGCAGGTCTACCCCGGCGCACCGCACAGCTTCATCGAGGCGATGGCCGTCTCCGACAAGGCGCGCGACGCCATCGCCCGCGGCGCCGAATGGCTGCGCCGCCACCTGCAACCCTCCACCCCGCAAGGACAACCCGCATGATGCCGATGCTGTGCCGGACCCTGGCCACCTGCCTGACGTTGCTCGCCTGCCTGCCGGTCCAGGCCACGGCGGCGGAGTTGCCGACGCCGGAGAAGATCATGGCGCTGCGTACCGTCGGCGATCCGCAGATCGACCGCGAAGGGCAGTGGATCGCCTACACCGTGGGCACGCCGCAGGCGCAGGGCCGGCCGCCGCGCAGCCGTATCTGGCGGGTGCCGGCAACCGGCAAGGCCAGTGCGCGCGAGCTGCCCGCGCCGGCCACGGCCAGCGAGGAGCATCCGCGCTGGACGGCCGATGGCCGGCATCTGGACTTCATCTCCAACCGCCCATTGCCGGCGGCCGAGGCGCAGGCCGGCCTTGCCGCCACCCAGGTCTGGCGCGTCGATGCACGGGGCGACGAGGCCACGCTGCTGACGCGCGCGCAGGGCGATGTCACCGCTTTCGAGGTGTCGCATGACGGCACCCGCATCGCCTACCTGGCCGGCGACACGCTCGACGCCGCGGCCAGGGCCGCGCGCGAAGCGAAGGACGACGCGGTGCGCGTCGAGCATCCCACCCTGTTCTCGCGGCTGTGGCTGCGTGATCTGCGCGGCGGCGCTACTCGCGCGCTGACCGCGCCCGGCGTGCAGGTGCACGACCTGGCATGGTCGCCGGACGGGCGCATGCTGGCAGTGCGCATCTCCGACGGCACCACCCTCAACGACTACTGGTACCGCTCGCGGGTGGTGCTGGTCGATGCCGACGGCGGCGCGCTCGGTCAGGTGCTGGAGCCGCGCGCCTCGGCGCACCCGCTGCAATGGTCGCCGGACGGCAGCCGCCTGCTCTACGGCCGGCTGGGCGAACACGGCATGACCGCCAGCCCCACCGTGCACGACATCGCCAGCGGGCAGCGCGTGGCGCTGGGCGCGGACTGGAACGGCACCTTGTGGCTGGCGCGCTGGCAGGACGAGCACACGCTGCTCGGCGAAGGCCAGCGCGGCGTGCGCGGCGCCTTCCTGCGCCTGGATGCGGCCAGCGGTGGCGGGAAGGAAATCGCGCGCCCGCAGATTCCGTTCGCCTCCTTCACCACTGCGCGCAACGGCCGCAGTGCCTACCTGGGGTTGCGCGACGACCAGCCGGCCGAGGTCTGGACGCTGGACGGCGGCCGGCTGGCCGCGCGTACCGATACCCACCCGGAAGTGGCCGGCTGGGCGCACGGGCAGGTGCGTGAACTGGAGTGGACCTCATCGCGCGACGGCCTGCGCATCACCGGCCTGCTGGTGACGCCGCCGGGCTGGAAGCGCGGCACGCCGCTGCCGACGCTGGTGCAGGGCCACGGCGGCCCGGCGTGGGCGTGGTGGTCGGGCTGGCTCGGCTCGTGGCATGACTGGGCGCAACTGCTGGCCACGCATGGCTACGCGGTGTTCCTGCCGAACCCGCGCGGCTCGGAGGGCGGCGGCGCGGCCTTCACCGAGATGGTGCGCAACGACTGGGGTGGCAAGGACTTCCAGGACATCCTCGACGGCCTGGACCTGCTGGAACGCGAAGGCGTGGCCGATCCGCAGCGGCTGGCGATCGGCGGCTGGAGCTACGGCGGCTACATGGCGGCGTGGGCGGTGACGCAGAGCGACCGTTTCAGGACCGCGATCGTCGGCGCCGGCGTGATCGACATCGGCGCGATGGCGCTGACCACCGACACGCCCGATTACCTGCCCGGCTACTTCGGCGACCCGCTGGCCAACCGCGCCGCCTACGACGCGCATTCGCCGATCCGCCACGCCGGCAAGGTCAAGGTGCCGGTGTTGATCCTGCATGGCGAGCAGGACAAGCGCGTGCCGCTGTCGCAGGGCGAGATGTTCCATCGCGCGCTGAAGCTCAACGGTACGCCGGTGGAAATGATCACCTATCCGCGCGGCCCGCACTGGTTCTTCGAGAGCGCGCACGGGTGCGACGTGCAGCAACGGGTGCTGGACTGGCTGGATGCCCAACTCGGCGTGGAGCGGCCGCAATGACGCCGTCGGCCGAGGTCGCCTTCATCGGCGGCGGGCACATGGCGCGTTGCCTGGTGCAGGGGCTGGTCGCCCAGGGGCGCGATCCGGCGCGGATCGTGGTGGCCAACCCGAATGGCGACACTTGCCGGATGCTGGCCGCAGAACTGCATGTCCAGGTAACGGCGGACAACGCCGAAGCCGCGGCCGCGGCGCCGGTCTGGGTGCTGGCGGTGAAGCCGCAGGTGGCCGCGGCGGTCTGCCAGGCGCTGGCCCCGGTGGCGGTGCAGGTGCGCCCGCTGGTGGTCTCGATCATGGCCGGCATCACCCATGCGCAACTGCGGCAATGGCTCGGCACCGGCAACGTGGTGCGCAGCATGCCGAACCAGCCGGCGGCGATCGGCGCCGGCGTCACCGGCCTTTATGCGGCACCGTCGCTGGACGCCACACAACGGGCCAGCGCCGAAGCCGTGTTCCGCGGTGCCGGCACGATCGTGTGGCTGCATGACGAGGCGCAGATGGACACGGTGACGGCCGTCGCCGGCAGCGGCCCGGCCTACCTGTACCTGCTGGCCGAGGCGATGGAGCAGGCGGCCCGTGCGCGTGACCTGCCGGCGGAGACCGCCCGGCACCTGGTCGTGCAGACCCTGCTCGGCGCGGCACGCATGCTGCAGGCAGCCGACGAGGCCCCGACGCGGCTGCGCGAGCGAGTGACCTCGCCGGGCGGCACCACCCAGGCGGCGGTGCAGGTGCTGGAGGAAGGCGGCTGGATGGCGCTGGTCGACCGCGCCGTCGACGCTGCGCGCGCGCGCGGGCAGGCGCTGGCCGGATAGGGTATCCCGTATCTGCCACTCGCCGGCTCGGACCGGGTCAGGTGGTGGCTCCCGCGTTGCTCGCGATTGAAGGTACCCGGTGAAGCGGCGCCGGGATTTTCGTTCCGCAATCCCGGTCGGGGAATTTTCGAAATCATGGCCCGGATGCAGGGTGTTGATTTCCGGGCAGGATCCTGAGATTCAAGGCGCCGCCAGCAACGGCCAGCCGAAGTCGAGTTCCAGCTGCCGCGGTGCGCGGGTGGCGCGATGCTTCCGCCACGGTCCGAGCTGGCGGGCGCTGTGTGGTGGTGTCAGTGCGATGGGGTGCTGCTCGCGGGCGAGGCGCCGGGCCTTGGCACAGCAGCGGTAGGCCCATGAAACGGAGATCAGCAACCGCGTGGCGACGCTCGGCATGTGCTGTCCGCAATCCTGCAGCAGTACCAGCCACGCTCCGGCCAGCGAGGGATGTGGCGCGTCGATGTCGGGACGCCCGGCCTGTTCTTCGTCGAGCAATAGATGGGCCAGCGGATCGCGGCCTTCGTCGCTGGCCAGATGATTCATCAGCGGATGCGCGGCACCTTCCTCGGCATCGCCGCCCAGTGCGTGATCCAGCCGCAGCCCGTGGCGGACATGCAGTTCGGTATAGCGCACCAGCGCCTGATACAGATGGCGCAACAGCAGGTCCTGAAACGCGGGATCGAGAAAATCGAGCTGCAACCCGTGGCGTTCGGCCAGCGGGCCAGCCAGCAGCCAGGCTTCCTGCGCCACGTCGGCGCGCGAGTGTTCGCCTTGGGTAGCATTGGCAATGCGCTGCAAGGCTTTGGCCTGTTGCCGCAGGAAGTGCAGGAACGGGTCGAGCGAAGAATTCATCGGCCGGGTCCGGTGGTTGACCGGGATGCGAGCATGCCGCCGTTCGCCGCGCGGTGGAAGGCGAGCCACGGTGGCGATATGCCACAATCGCCGGAGCACGGCAGGAAGCAGCAGGACCCTGGACATCTTGAGCACGACCATCCACACGACCACGCCGCCGCTGTTCACGGTCGTGCCCGCCGGCATCTTCGGCCCGCTGGCCTCGGCCAACCGCCAGAACTACTGGTCGCTGCTGTGCCGGCTGTTCGACGAATTCTTCGGCCCGGATGCGCCGGTGCCGCCCAGCCACGGCTTCCAGCGGCGCGAGATCACCGCCGCGATCGAGCGCTACCTGCTCACCGACGATCCGTGGGAGGACGAGGACGGCCAGGCGCCGGACGCGCCGCTGAACGTGCGCGCCAACGCCATCCACGACCGCTTCCGCAGCGCCGGCTGGCTGCGCCAGGAGCGCATCGGCGCGCGCGAAATGGTGACGATGCCGCCGATGGTGGCGCAGTTGCTTTCCACGTTGGTGGAGTTCAGCGAACACGGCCCGACCTTCGTTTCGGCCAAGATGCGCTCGGTGGAATTGCAGTTGCAGCAGGTCGCCGAAGGCCGCATGGATGGCGGCATCCTCGACGAAGCCGCCGATCAGGCGCGCCGGCTGCTGGTGTCGCTGGCGTCGATGAGCCTGCAGGTACGCGACCTGATGCCGGAGCTGAGCAAGGCCGAGACCACCGCGCAGTTCGCCCGGCAGTGGTTCGAGCGCTACGTCGGCCAGTTGTTCATCGGCGACTACGCCGAACTGCACCGTGCCGACCACCCGATGGCACGGCGCAGCTCGATCCTGGCGATGGTGCAGCAGCTGGAATCCGGCACCCAGCGCGGCACGCTGGTGGCGTGGTACCGCGAACACGTCACCGGCGGTGACGAAGCGCGTGCGCAGCACCGCCTGTCGCGCAGCCTGGGTCGGTTGCGCGAGCTGGAACGCATCGACGAATACCTGACCCGGCTCGACGAGGACATCCGCCAGGCCAACCGCCGCGCACTGGCCTTCCTCGACTACCGCCTGCGTGCGCCTGACAGGCTCGACGTGCTGCTGCGCCGCGCCTGCCGCGGCGTGTTGTCGGCACCGGAGGAAGCCTTGCGGCTGCCGGTCGCGCCCGGCCCACTGATGGACGAAACCCGGCTGCGCCCGCCGCACCGCAAGCCGCAGCCGATCCCGCGCAGCGCCAACGCCACCACGCCACCCACGCCCGAACAACTGGCGCGGCTGTCGCTGCTGCGGCGGATGAAGCGCGCGCGGCTGGTCAACGCCGAGGACATGGCGCGCTACGTCAGCCGTCACCTGCAACACGGCACGGTGATCGAATCGGCACAACTGGACATTGCCAGCATCGAAGACCTGCGCGCCTACCAGACCCTGCTGACGCTGGCCTTGCGCGGCAACCGCATCGGCGGCCTGCGCCGCGAAGACCCGCTGGGCCGGCTGCTGCGCGGCTTCCGCGTCGAACTGCTCGACGCCGGCAATGGCAACGAAAACGACTACCTGCGCGGCCCGCGCTTCCGCATCCAGCGGATCGGCGCGACCGCTACCACTCCTGTAGGAGCGACGTGAGTCGCGACCAGGGACTGCCCGGTAAAGCCCGGTCGCGACTCACGTCGCTCCTACAGACCATTTCCCATTTTCCATTCCCGGCCATTGAATGAAACGCAGCTGGAACACCCTCAGCCAGATGTCCAACGGCACCTACACGGTGCAGGACTTCGAGCGCGCGGCCTATCGTCTTGCTACCGAGCAGGTGCTGTACGCCGCCGATGCGCGCTCGCGCGTGGCCTACCACCTGGTGGAAGACCACTACGCCGATTTCGCCGCCGCACTGGAGCCGCTCGGCATCCGCCTGGAACGCAACGCGCATTACCGCTACGTGGTCGCACTGCCATCGCATGGCGAAGGCGCGCCGGTGACGCTGGACGAAACGCTGGCGTTGCTGGTGATGCGCCAGCGCTATGACGAAGCGATGCGCCAGGGCCTGATCGAAGACCACGGCGAAGTGGTGATCGAACTGCCCGAATTGCAGGAAAGCTGGCAGGCGCTGACCGGCCGGGGAATGCCCGACGTCGGCACGCTGCGCGCGCTGGCGCGCACGCTCAAGCGCTGGGGCGTATGCCGGCTGGTCGATTCGGAAAGCGACGATCCGCAGCCGTTCCACCTGCGCGTGCGCCCGGCCATCGTCGAGATCGTCGGCGAGCAGTGGCTGCAGCGGCTGGACCAGCACAACCGCGACGAGGATGGTGGCATGGACGTGGAGGACGACGATGCAGCAGCTTGAATGTGTCCATCTGGTCCAGTTCTTCCTGTTCGAGGCGCAGAGCCTGCGACTGGACCGCACCAGTGCCATCATCGCGCCCAACGGCGCAGGCAAGAGTGCGCTGCTCGACGCCCTGCAGATCGTGCTGCTGGGTGGCGACCGCAGCCGCATCCGTTTCAACGCACAGGCCGGCGGCAGCCACCGCGCGCGCACCATCCGCGACTACTGCCTCGGCGTGTTCCGCAGCGGCGAGGAAGGCCGCAAGCGCCGTACCGCCACCACCTACATCTCGCTGGTGTTCCGCGATACCGACACCGGCACGCCGCTGACCGCCGGCATCGCGCTCGGCGCATCGGTCGATGAACCCGAGCACCGCGTGCATGGCCTGTACCTGCTGCCGGGCGTGGCACTGGAACTGGACGAACACGTCGAGCGCATCAGCGGCAAGGAATTGCCGCTGGCATGGAACACCTTCCGCGAGCATGTCAGCCGCCGCTGCAAGGAAGCCGACGAAACCCCGCAACTGCATCCCAACGCCGAACGCTTCCTGCGTGATCTGCTGCTGCGCCTGCGCGCCGGCCCGTCGGTCAGCCCCGACCTCATGGCCTACCGCAAAGCCTTCCTCAACGCACTGAACCTGCAGCGCGTCGAGGACGTGGACCTGTTCGTGCGCACGCTGGTGGCCGAGGACCGGCCCACCGATATCGCCCGCTTCCGCGCACTGCTGGAGAGCTTCCGCCAGATCAAGGAGAAGATCGAGCAGGTCAAGCAACGCATCGACGCCGCCGAGGGCGTGGAGCGCCAGTACGAGAAGATCGCCGGCCAGGCCATCCGCGCCGCATCCGCGCGCGCATTGGCCGCCGAGTACGCGCGCGACCTCTACAGCGAACAGCTGGACCAGGCCGAAGGCGCGCTCGCCGACGCGGAAAACACACTGGCCGATACCCGCCGCCGCCTCACCGACACCCGCATCGAGCGCGATACCCTGCGCGAGGAACAGGCGCGTGCCAACGCCCGCCTGCAAGGCAGTGCCGGCTACGGTGAGCAGGCACAGCTGGACGAACTGGCCGGCCGCGACCGCGACCGCCTTGCCCAACTGAAGAAGGATCTCGTGCGCGAGATCGGCTTCATCCGCGACCAGTTCCGCCAGCTCGGCACCCTTGAACTGGATGGCATCGACGCCGAAACGCTGGCCGCCACGCGTGCCGACTGGGACGGCTGGCACGCCGAACTGTCGGCGCTCGCCGCCGAAGACACGTTGCCGTGGACGCCGGAAGACCTGTTTGCGCGCGCACGCCAAGCCTTGCGCGCCGCCGCACCGCTGCGCGAACTGGTGGATCGCCACGCGCGCCAGTTGCACGCCGCCCACGACAAGGCGCGTGATGCGCTGGAAACCGCGCGCCAGAACCAGAAGCGCCTCGCCGCCGGCCAGGCCGAACTGCACCCGGACACGGTGCGGCTGATGAGCTACCTGCGCGACGCCGGCATCGATGCGCGCCCGGTCTGCGACCTGGTGCGCGTCACCGACGCGACGTGGCAACACGCCATCGAAGGCTATCTGCGCAGCAACGTCGAGGCGCTGTTGATCCCCGACAAGGACGAGGAGCGCGCGGTCAAGCTGTACCGCGGCCTGTCCGGCGGGCGTTCGGTGTATGGCGTCAAGCTGGCGCTGTCGAGCCAGGCGCGGCAGTCGCGCGGCGCGGAACAGCCCGCCGCCGGCAGCGTCGCCGCATTGCTGGAAGGCGTCAACGACGATGCGTTGGCCTTCTTGCGCCGCCAACTCGGCGAACTGCGTTGCGTCGAAACCGAAGCCGAACTGGTGCGCAGCCGCCAGGGGCTGACCCGCGATGGCTTGCTCTCGCGCGGCGGCAGCATCGAGCGTCTGCGCTTGCCTGCCGCCGGCGATTTACGCATCGGTGCCTCCGACAACCGTGCGCGCCTGCGTGTGCTGCACGAGGAAATCGAAAAGGCCGAGCGCACCGTGCGCGAGATCGAACCGCAGCTGCGCCGCGCCGACGATTGTCAACGCGGGCTGGCGCGTCTGGCCGATGCAGATGCGGTGGCACAATTACTGCACGAGCGCGTGCTCGAACACCGGCAGGTGGGTGAACGCTACCGCAGCGCGCAGGAAAGCCGCCTTGCTTCGCTTGACCCGGATTTGCTGCGCCTGTCCGAACAGGTGCGCGAACTGAACCTGCAACTGGCTGACTGCGAAAAGCGCGCCGACGCACTGGTCGGGCAGGAAGCGGTGGCCGCTTCCAACCTCGAGCGTACCCGCGGCCTGCTTGACGGCCTGCGCCAGCAGGAGGAACTGGTCGCGCGCCGCGCGGTGGAAGCCTTCGCCGACCCGGACGTCGATCCCAACCGGGTCGAGCGCCAGCGCGAGGAACTGGATGAGAAATACCCGTCGCTGGAAGAGCGCGCGCGCCGCTGCGAAGAGCGCGCCAGGGACAGTGACGTGCAACTGGCGCGGCTGCTGCCCGAGGCATGGAGCGGGCTGGCGCAATACGCGCGCGACCACGCCATCGAACTGGATTTCGATGCCAGCGCATGGCGGCCTGCGCGCGCTCTGCTGCAACGCGAACTGACCCAGCTGCGCGACACCGAGCTGGTGCAGTACGAAGAAGAAGCACAGCAGGCCTACGCCACCGCGGTGGACACCTTCCGCACCGGCGTGGCCTCGACGCTGTACGACAACTTCACCCGGCTCAAGACCCAGATCAACACGCTCAACCGCACCCTGCGCGCCAGCCCGGCGTTCTCCAACAACGAGCGCTACCAGTTCCATTACGAGGTGCTGCCGGAGTTCCGCGAGCTGCACCGCTTCATCCAGCGCGCTGCCGACATCGGTGGCGAAGACACGCTGTTCGAAAGCGCCGGGCAGGTGCCCGAGGCGTTCCGCGCCCTGGTCGAGGACAAGGCCGCCGCGCACATCGCCAACTCGCCGCTGGACGACTACCGCCGCTTCTTCCGCTTCGAGGTGCAGATCCGTCAGGAAGACCGCGTGATCGGCAACCTGAGCGAACGCATGCGTTCCGGCTCCGGTGGCGAGCACCGCGCGCCGCTGTACGTGATCGCCGGCGCCGCGCTGGCCGCGGCCTACGGCAAGAGCGAGGCGCAACCGGGCGGGCTGGGGCTGATCCTGCTCGACGAGTTCGGCGACAAGATCGACGCGCAGAACGCGCGCGCCATCACCGGCTACCTGCGCTCGCTGGGCCTGCAACTGGTGCTGGCCGCGCCGGACACCGCGCAGGGCACCTTGTCCGGCGTGCTGGACAGCTACATCGAACTGTTCCGCGACGGCGACCTGTTGCAGGCCGAACGCATTGAAGTGACCGAGGCCGCACGCACTCTGCTGCTGTCCGACCAGTTCGACCTGCATCCGGAATTGCTGGCGGCCGAGACCGGGCGCATCGAGCGCGAGCAGGCGGCGACGTGAACGGGCCGGCGCAGCCGGAAGACGATACGCCCGCAAGGCGCGTACTCGAACGCCTGCTGCGCCGTGCGGAGAGGGCAATGCTGGCCGGCGACGCGCAACCGGCCACGCTGCCGATGGACGGCAAGCGTGATGGCGCCGAGTACCGTGCATTGCGTGGCGTCGCCGATTTCGACGCCTTCCACGCCCGCATCACGCTGGCCGAGCGCGCCGGTGCCATCACCGCAGTGCGCGATCGCCACCGCGACGATGGCGAACGCCTGCTGCGCCTGACCGTACGCGATGCGGCGGCCCTGGCGCGTGACCTGCGCATCGAACTGCTGGGCGAACGCGTGGCGCGCGCCGAAGCCCTGCTGGCGCAATGGAGCGCACCGTGCCCTCGCAGGAGCGACGTGAGCCATGACGGGGCTTTCCCGGTAACGCCCGGTCGCGACCCACGTCGCTCCTGCGGGAATTCCGACGAGACGAATGCCCCGCAATGTTTCTCCGTCATCACCGAAGTGCTGGCCGCATGGCGTGCCGGCCGCAAGGTGCGCGGCCACGGCCCGGAGGCCGCCGCCGATCTCGCCAATGCTGCCCGCGCTGTGGACACCCTGCTGGCCGACGCACTCGGCGAACGCATCCTGCGCAAAGCCAGCATTGCCCTGTTCAATGACAGCAAGCGGCTGGAAGCACTGACCGGGTGGCTCGACCTGCTGGTCACCGGCGAACTCGCGCCCAGCGGGCTGGAGGACGAGCAGGTCTGGTCGGCCTTGGGCCTGCGCAGGGAGCCGCAGCCGCTGCTGCTGGCCGGGCAGGGCACGGTGGAACTGGACGACGGCAGCCGCCATGTTCTGCCGCGGCGCTGGCTGGGTTTCCCGGTGGACGCGGTACGCGGCATCGCCACTGGAGCGCGTGCGCTGCTGAGCATCGAGAACCTCGCCAGCTTCCACGAGGCCGCAGCGCTGCGCGGCGACGCCCCGGTGCTGCTGCTCTATACCGGTGGCATGCCGTCGCCGACGTGGCGTGCGGCCTACGCGCGCTTGCTGGCCGGGCTGCCGGCCACTGCCGCGCTGTACCACTGGGGCGACATCGACCGTGGTGGTTTCCGCATCGCCGCCAAGCTGGCCGAGACGGCAGCGGCCGCAAGCCGGCGCTTGCAACCGTGGCTGATGTCGCCGGATGCGTTGCCGGCGGAGGTCATCGCCGGCAGTGAACCGCCTTCGTCAGCGGTGTCGAACACCATGCGCGACTGGGCGCGGCGTGCGGGCTGGGACGAGGTGGCTGCCGCGCTGCAGGCCATGCCATTGACGCTGGAACAGGAACGCCTGACGCCGCGCTTTCCGCGGTAGCGCAACGGTTCCAGTCTTTGTAGGAGCGACGTAAGTCGCGACGAAGCTTTACCGGTAAAGCCTCGTCGCGACTCGCGTCGCCCCTACAGAGGAGCAGCGGTTTACCGGTTGCCGATGATCTCCACCCAATACCCGTCCGGGTCCTTGATGAAGGCCAGATTCTTCATCCGCCCATCCTGCAGGCGTTTCTGGAACAGCACACCGAGCTGCTCGAAACGCGCGCAGGCCGCTTCCAGCTCCGGTACCGACACGCAGATGTGGCCGAAGCCGCGCGGGTCGCTGTTGCCGTCGTGGTAGACCGGACCGTCCTGCTGCTCGGTGCCGTGGTTGTGGGTCAGTTCCAGCACGCCGGGAATGCCGGCCATCCACAGCCGGCGTTGCGCATCGTCCTCGGGAACCTGCACGCCTTGCGGCACATAGGCCAGGAAGTACAGGCTGAATTCGGCCTCGGGGAAGTCACGCTGGTCGATCAGGCGGAAACCGAGCACGCGGGTGTAGAAATCCAGCGAAGCGGCGATGTCCTTCACCCGCAGCATGGTGTGATTGAAGACGAAACCGGTGGTTTCGGCCGGCGGCTGCGTGGCCACGCCAGGTTGTTGGCGGAGAGCGTCGAGGTTCATGGAGGTATTCCTTTCATGGGGAAGGGAGAGCCATCGGGCCGCGCCATTGTAGGAGCGACGCGAGTCGCGGCCGTGCATCGCCGAGAAACCCGGTCGCGACTCGCGTCGCTCCTACAGGCGCGCCGGTCAATGGTGCGAATACGCCTGCATCGTGCCGTCCTTGCCGAGCAGGTCCACCGTGAACGGCTGGCGGCGGCCGTCCGGCGATTCCATGCCCGGCGAACCGACCGGCATGCCCGGCAGCACGAGGCCGCGCGCGGCGGGCTGCTCGCGCAGCAGGCGCAACACGTCCCGTGCCGGCACATGGCCTTCGATCACGTAACGGCCCACTTCGGCGGTATGGCAGGAGGCCTGCGCCAGCGGGATGCCCAACCGGTGCTTCACCGCCAGCATGTCGTCGTTGTCGCGGGCGACCACGGTGAAGCCGGCCGCGCGCATGTGTTCGATCCAGCCGTTGCAGCAGCCGCAGTTCGCATCCTTGTGGACGTGGATCACCGGCGGGGTGCCAGCGGTTCCGGTGGTGGTTTCCTGTGCCTGCGTTGCCGGCGGCGGCGCGGCGCCACAGGCGGCGATGAAGAATGCGGAGCCGACGGCCAGCAGCAGGACGGCCAGCTTGCGAAGCGATGCGTTCATGTGAACCCCGGGAATGATGGAAAGGGCGGAAGGAAAGTGCCGATGGAGGGAGCGGGTTTTTCGCGCATGCTCAGAACCAGAAGCGGATACCGGCCACCCAGCGCGAATCGCGCGCGCCTTCGCCCGCATCGCGGTGCAGCGCAGCGGTGCGGGCGAAGCGGCGTTCGTGGACGAAGCCGACATAGGGAGCGAAGCGGCGGGTGATCTCGTAGCGCAGGCGCAGCCCGGCTTCAGCATGGCCCAGCCCGCTGCCGGTACCACGACGCGGATCATCATCGGCGGCGATGACAGCTTCCAGCGTCGGTTGCAGGATCAGCCGGTTGCTCAACAGCACGTCGTATTCGGCTTCCAACGCGAGTTCGGCCTTGCGCGCGCCGCCGAGCCTGGCGGTGGCGGCAAACTCGAACTTGTAGGGTGCCAACCCCTGCACGCCGATGACCGCACGGGTCAGGCCGGGGCCGTCGCCGCCGTCATGGCGCAGGCCGGCCACCACGTCCCACCACGGCGAAACCGAATGGCCGTACAGCGCATCCAGCGACCAGCCGGCGAGGTGGCCGTCGCCGCGCTGGCCTTCGCTGCGCAGCCACAGGCGGTCGATGTCGTCGCCGAACCAGCCCCTGGCTTCCCATGACTGGCCGCTGCCGTGGGCGTTGTTCCACGCTTCCAGGTGGTCGAACAGCACCAGGCTGTTGAAGGTGGATGCATGTTCCATCGAATGCGGCTTCAGCACCGGAAATGCGGCGGCCATGTCGTCGGCACTCAGGGCGGGAACAGGCTCGTGCGGTATCTGCGTGGCGGCAGCAGGCCGTCCCGCATGATCGTGCGCGTGGCTTGGCATCGCGTGGCCTGCATGCGCATCGGCAGCGTTCGTCGGCATTGCATGACCGGCATGCGCATCCTGCGCGCAGGCATTGCTGGCGGCCAGCGCCAAGGTGATGAACAGCAAGAAGCGTGGTGTCATTTTCATGGCTGCACCCTCACTTCGCGCATCATCCCGTTTTCCATGTGGTAGAGCAGGTGGCAATGGAATGCCCAGCGTCCGGCCGCATCGGCACGCACGCGGTAGCTGCGGCGCGTGCCCGGTGGCATGTCAACGGTGTGCTTGCGCACCTGGAACCGGCCATCGGCGTTCTCCAGGTCGCTCCACATGCCATGCAGATGGATCGGGTGGCTCATCATCGTGTCGTTGACCAGCACGATGCGCAGGCGCTCGCCGTAGTTCAGCCGCAGCGGCTCGGCACTGGCGAACGGAACGCCGTCGAAGCTCCATGCGAACTTTTCCATGTGCCCGGTCAGGTGCAGCTCGATCTCGCGGCCGGGGTCGCGTCCGTCGGGGTCGTCGAACAGCGAATGCAGGTCGGCATAGCGCAATACCTTGCGGCCGTTGTCGCGCAGGCCGATGCCGGGGTCGTCCAGCCGCGGCGAGGTGGCTGCACTCTGCATGTCCACCAATGGGTTGCGGTGCTCGCTGGGCGGGTGCTCCGGCATGTCGCCGCTGCCATGTCCTGTGTGCCCGGCATGAGTGTCATGCCCGCTGTGCGCACCGTGCGCCATCGGCATGGCATGCCCGCCGCCGTGGTCGTGGGCCATGTCGGCCATCGTCAGCAGCGGGCGCGGGTCCAGCGCCGGCACCGGCGCCTGCAGACCGTGGCGCACTGCCAGCGTGCCGCAGGCGTGGCCGGTG
This sequence comes from uncultured Stenotrophomonas sp., assembly GCA_900078405.1. Classification (NCBI taxonomy): domain Bacteria; kingdom Pseudomonadati; phylum Pseudomonadota; class Gammaproteobacteria; order Lysobacterales; family Lysobacteraceae; genus Stenotrophomonas; species uncultured Stenotrophomonas sp. The sequence continues at coordinate 3,043,306 of FLTS01000001.1, forward strand.
CGACCCATGTCCTGCGCGAAGATCGTGAACGCATCCTGCCCGCCCGGTTCGACGATCACGTCGAAGGTCTCGGCCACCGCGATGCGGAATTCATCGACCGTCACCGGGTGGATGTACTGCCCGTCGGCGGCCACCACGGTCATCTTCAAGCCGGGGATGCGCACGTCGAAATAGGTCATCGCCGAGCCGTTGATGAAGCGCAGCAGCACTTTCTCGCCGCTGCGGAACAGTCCCGTCCAGTTGCCGGCCGGCGTGGTGCCGTTCATCAGGTAGGTATAGGTATGGGCGTTGATGTCGGAGATGTCGCTGGGCGTCATCCGCATCCGCCCCCACATGCCGCGGTCGGCCAGTGTTTCGCGCAGGCCGTCGCGGCGTGCGTCGTGCAGGAAATCACCGACCGTGCGCTGGTAGGTGTTGTCGTGCATTGGCATCTTCTTCATGCGTCGTTGCAGCGCGGCCGGATCCAGGTCGGTCCAGTCCGAGAGCAGCACCACGTGTTCGCGATCAACGCGGTACGGCGGCGGTTCCAGCGGGTCGATCACCAGCGCGCCGTACAGCCCGGCCTGTTCCTGGAACAGCGAATGGGCGTGGTACCAGTAGGTGCCGGACTGGCGCAACTGGAAGCGGTACTGGAAGGTTTCGCCAGGCGCGATGCCATCGAAGCTCAGCCCCGGCACGCCATCCATGTTGGAAGGCAGCAGGATGCCGTGCCAGTGGATCGAGGTCATCTCGTCGGCCAGCGTATTGGCGACACGGATGGTGGCCGTCTCGCCCTCGCGCCAGCGCAGGACCGGTGCCGGCAACGAGCCGTTGACGGTGACGGCGCTGCGCGCACGTCCGGTGAAATCGACCGTCGAGCGGCCGATGGACAGGTCCAGGTCATGGCCACGCAGCTCGCCGGCGCTGGTGGCGCGGGCCGGGGCGGCGAACGCCTCGGTTGCGCGCCACAGTCCGCCACCGGCAACCACGCCGCCTACGGCCAGGCCCTGCACGAAGCGGCGCCGCGACAGCACCGAGCGCGGATCGGAAAGGAAATCGTTTGTCATGGGGACTCCGGCGCCCACCCTTCAGAGGCAAGCGCAGATCGCATTGAATGTGCGGGAACGCATGCGCGTGTGCGATGCGGCTTGCCGGAAGTGCCCGATCGCGCGCGAAAGAGCGCTGTGGTCGGGCAGCCGCCGACAATCACGGCGGCTCAGGCGATGGGAGGTCGGTGCAACCGGTCCGGCGTCACGTCATGGCGCGGCAGGCGCAGCGCCGAGGGTTCCGGGGAGCAGGAAAGGGATGCCGGTTGCGCCACCACCGGTACGGGCAGCAGGTTGCAATGCTGCATGCAATCGCAGTGCTGGCCGTTGCCGCATGCCGGCGCCGGCTGGCTGTCACCGGCATGGCTGCCTTCCTCCACGCAGCAGGCGTGGTCCGCGTCATGCGTCATGCCGGCCTGCACAGGCATCGCCATTGCCGTACTCGCCCATGCCGCGCCGACCGTGCCGGCGAGCAGGGAAAGGCACAGCAGCAGGGGCAACAGGATGCGCGACACGCGGGACAGGGTGGGAAGGCGAGGGCCGAACGATACCACCGCGAACCGTGGCGTGACGTCATCGCCGGCGTGTCCCCGCCGCCCACAGTAGAATCGGCTTCAGTTTCCACGAAGTGGCGATCCATGTCCCAGCGCGCCTGGGTGGCGGCAGCCATCCACAAGATCGAGGCCGATTTCAACCGTTCGGCCGACACCCACTTGATTCCGCTCGATCTGCCCGGCTTCCCCGGCATCGACGTCTATCTGAAAGACGAGTCCAGCCACCCCACCGGCAGCCTCAAGCATCGGTTGGCGCGCTCGCTGTTCCTGTACGCGCTGGCCAACGGCTGGCTGCGCGAAGGCTGTCCGGTGATCGAGGCATCCAGCGGCTCGACCGCGGTGTCCGAGGCCTATTTCGCGCGCCTGCTGGGGTTGCCGTTCATTGCGGTGATCCCGGCAAGCACCTCGCCGGAAAAGATCGCCGCCATCGAGTTCCACGGCGGCAGCTGCCATCTGGTCGAGCGCGCCTGCGACCTGAATCGCGAATCGGAACGGCTGGCGCATGAAACCGGCGGTCATTTCATGGACCAGTTCACCTACGCCGAACGCGCCACCGACTGGCGCGCCAACAACAACATCGCCGAATCCATCTTCAAGCAGATGGCCGAGGAGCCGCACCCGGTGCCGGAGTGGATCGTGTGCAGCCCCGGCACCGGCGGCACCGCCGCCACACTGGGCCGCTACGTCAGCTACCGCCGCCATGACACCCTGATCCTGTGCGCGGACCCGGAAGTGTCGGTGTTCTATGACGGCTATTGCGCCGCCCTGCGCGGTGCCGACTGGCGCGGGATGACCTGCGAAGGCGGCTCGCGCGTGGAAGGCATCGGCCGCCCGCGCGTGGAGCGCAGCTTCATTCCCACCTGTGTCGATGCGATGGTCAAGGTGCCCGACGCGCTCAGCCTGGCGGCGATGCGCCATGTCAGTGCCACCCTCGGCCGCCGCGTCGGCGGCTCCACCGGCACCAATTTCATCGGCGTGCTGCATGCCGCGCAGCTGATGCGCGACGCCGGCCGCGACGGCTCCATCGTCACCATCCTGTGCGATGCCGGCGAACGCTATGCGCACAGCTATTACGACCCGGCGTGGTACCAGAGGCAGGGCATTGACGTCGCCGGAGCCGATACCACCATCGCCGCCGCCGTCGCGGGGCAGGGCATGCCGGCGCTGCCTTGTGCATGGCTGGAGCCGTCGCCATATCAGGCCTGACCCCCGCTTTCTGAACACCATGAATACCAATCCCCTGCTCGACTTTTCCGGCCTGCCGCGCTTCGACGGGATCCGCCCCGAACACGTCACCCCGGCCATCGATGCCCTGCTGGCCGAGGCCGTGGCCGTGGTGACAGCCGCCGAAACCGTGGCGCCGGTGAGCTGGGAAAATTTCGTCACGCCACTGGACGACGCCACCGAGCGCCTGTACCGCGCGTGGGGCCAGGTCACGCACCTGCAAGCGGTGGTCAACACGCCCGAACTGCGCGAGGTCTACAATGCCAATCTGCCGAAGATCAGCCGCTTCGGCAGCGCATTGGCGCAGAACCCGGCGCTGTATGCGCAGTACAAGGCGCTGGCAGCCTCGCCTGAAGCGGCCGGTTTCGACGGAGCCCGTGCCAAAGCGCTGGACAATGCGCTGCGTGACTTCCGCCTTGGCGGCGCCGAGCTGGACGAAGCCGGCAAGGTCCGTTTCGCACAATTGCAGGAAGAACTTTCGGGATTGCAGGCGAAGTTCTCGCAGAACGTGCTCGACGCCACCGATGCTTTCGCCTTGCACGTCGAGAACGAGGCCGAGCTGTCCGGCCTTCCCGCTGATGTCATCGCCGCCGCACGCGCCGCAGCGCAGAAGGACGGGCGCGATGGTTGGAAACTGACCCTGCAGATGCCCTGCTACCTGCCGGTGCAGACCTATGCCGACAACCGCGCCCTGCGCGAGCAGCTCTATCGCGCCCATGCCATGCGCGCGTCGGAGTTCGGCGACGCCACGCTCGACAACAGCGGCAACATCGATCGCATCCTCGCCGTGCGCGCCGAGCTGGCGGCGCTGCTGGGCTTCGACAATTACGCGGAATACTCCATCGCCACCAAGATGGCGGCCGACGCGCCGCAGGTGTTGGGCTTCCTGCGCGACCTCGCCGCACGTGCCAAACCGCATGCGCAACGCGACCGCGCCGAGCTGGAAGCCTTCGCCCGTGACGAACTCGGTTTGACGGACCTGCAGGCGTGGGATCTGGCTTACGTCGGCGAGAAGCTCAAGCAGGCGCGCTACAGCTATTCCGCGCAGGAGGTGAAGCAGTATTTCACCGAGTCGAAGGTGCTGGCCGGCCTGTTCGGCGTCATCGAACGCCTGTATGGCTTGAAGGTGCAATCCGACAGCGCCCCGGTGTGGCACGAGGACGTGCGCTTCTACCGGCTGGTGGATGCCGACGGCGTGCTGGTCGGCCAGTTCTACATGGATCTGTATGCACGCGAAGGCAAGCGCGGTGGCGCGTGGATGGATGATTGCCGCAACCGCCGCGTCACCGCCGCCGGCGTGCAGACTCCGTTGGTATATCTGGTCTGCAACTTCGGTCGCGGCAGCGACGGCAAGCCCGCCACCTTCAGCCACGACGAGGTAACCACCGTTTTCCACGAAATGGGCCACGGCCTGCATCAGTTGCTGACCCGCATCGGTGAACTGGCGGTGGCCGGCATCAACGGCGTGGAGTGGGATGCGGTGGAGCTGCCCAGCCAGTTCATGGAGAACTTCTGCTGGGAGTGGGAGCAGGTGCAGGCGATGACCGCCCATGTTGATTCCGGTGCGCCGCTGCCGCGCGAACTGTTCGACAGGATGCTGGCGGCGAAGAACTACCAGAACGGTATGTTCACCGTGCGCCAGCTTGAATTCGGCCTGTTCGACATGTTGCTGCATAGCCAGCAGCCGGCGCAGGAAGGCGTGCTGCAATTGCTAGACCGCGTGCGTGGCGAGGTCGCGGTGAACTTCCCGCCGGCATGGAACCGCTTCCCGCACCAGTTCAGCCACATCTTCGCCGGCGGCTACGCGGCCGGCTACTACAGCTACAAGTGGGCGGAAGTGCTGTCGGCCGATGCCTCTTCGAACGCCTCGTAGGCATCGGCCGGCAGCACTTCCGCCCACTTGTAGCTGTAGTATCCCGCACCTGTTCGCCGGCGGCTACGGGGCGGGATACTACAGCTACAAGTGGGCCGAGGTACTCAGCGCCGACGCCTACGCCGCCTTCGAGGAAGCGCCGGAGCGGCTTGCTGAAATCGGCGCACGCTTCCGCGATGAAGTGCTGTCGCGTGGCGGCAGCCGCAGCGCCGCCGAGAACTTCCGCGCTTTCCGTGGCCGCGATCCGCGGATCGATGCACTGCTGCGCCACGGCGGCATGATTGCCTGAGACACTGAACACCGGTTCGCCGGTCCCCTCGTGGGCGGCTGAAGAAATCTGTTGACGTATTCAGCGAAGGGTCTAGAATGCGCCCCCTGCTTCAGGGCGTTGCCGGCGGGACGGGCGAAGTCGGAAAGCGGGTCATCCACCTCGGAAGAGGGAGTTGACGGAAACGAAAAGCCGGTCATAATAGGCGGCTCGCTTCGGCGCCGACCCTTCGGGGTTGAGGTTGAAGGGTCAACTTCCTCTCGCTGAGGTGTTGACGGAAACGGAAAAGCCGCTATGATGGGCGGCTCGCTGGGCGGAAACGTCGCGGCATACGGAGAAGGCGCTGAGGCCCGATCCGGAGTTCTTTGAAAGTATGCGCAGGTATCTTGTGAGGGCGCCTGCAGGAGTGGATGACTGTCCATCTTGCAGACGTTTGATCAAGCAATGAATCAATTGTTGTAAAGCAAGCGAAACGTTGCCAGGTCGACTTCTGCAGCTGAGAGTATTTGCCACTTGTGGCATGTAGTTTTAAGTGAAGAGTTTGATCCTGGCTCAGAGTGAACGCTGGCGGTAGGCCTAACACATGCAAGTCGAACGGCAGCACAGGAGAGCTTGCTCTCTGGGTGGCGAGTGGCGGACGGGTGAGGAATGCATCGGAATCTACTTTGTCGTGGGGGATAACGCAGGGAAACTTGCGCTAATACCGCATACGACCTACGGGTGAAAGCAGGGGATCTTCGGACCTTGCGCGATTGAATGAGCCGATGTCGGATTAGCTAGTTGGCGGGGTAAAGGCCCACCAAGGCGACGATCCGTAGCTGGTCTGAGAGGATGATCAGCCACACTGGAACTGAGACACGGTCCAGACTCCTACGGGAGGCAGCAGTGGGGAATATTGGACAATGGGCGCAAGCCTGATCCAGCCATACCGCGTGGGTGAAGAAGGCCTTCGGGTTGTAAAGCCCTTTTGTTGGGAAAGAAAAGCAGCCGGTTAATACCCGGTTGTTCTGACGGTACCCAAAGAATAAGCACCGGCTAACTTCGTGCCAGCAGCCGCGGTAATACGAAGGGTGCAAGCGTTACTCGGAATTACTGGGCGTAAAGCGTGCGTAGGTGGTTGTTTAAGTCTGTCGTGAAAGCCCTGGGCTCAACCTGGGAATTGCGATGGAAACTGGGCGACTAGAGTGTGGCAGAGGGTAGTGGAATTCCTGGTGTAGCAGTGAAATGCGTAGAGATCAGGAGGAACATCCGTGGCGAAGGCGACTGCCTGGGCCAACACTGACACTGAGGCACGAAAGCGTGGGGAGCAAACAGGATTAGATACCCTGGTAGTCCACGCCCTAAACGATGCGAACTGGATGTTGGGTGCACTTTGGCACGCAGTATCGAAGCTAACGCGTTAAGTTCGCCGCCTGGGGAGTACGGTCGCAAGACTGAAACTCAAAGGAATTGACGGGGGCCCGCACAAGCGGTGGAGTATGTGGTTTAATTCGATGCAACGCGAAGAACCTTACCTGGCCTTGACATGCACGGAACTTTCCAGAGATGGATTGGTGCCTTCGGGAACCGTGACACAGGTGCTGCATGGCTGTCGTCAGCTCGTGTCGTGAGATGTTGGGTTAAGTCCCGCAACGAGCGCAACCCTTGTCCTTAGTTGCCAGCACGTAATGGTGGGAACTCTAAGGAGACCGCCGGTGACAAACCGGAGGAAGGTGGGGATGACGTCAAGTCATCATGGCCCTTACGGCCAGGGCTACACACGTACTACAATGGTAGGGACAGAGGGCTGCAAGCCGGCGACGGTGAGCCAATCCCAGAAACCCTATCTCAGTCCGGATTGGAGTCTGCAACTCGACTCCATGAAGTCGGAATCGCTAGTAATCGCAGATCAGCATTGCTGCGGTGAATACGTTCCCGGGCCTTGTACACACCGCCCGTCACACCATGGGAGTTTGTTGCACCAGAAGCAGGTAGCTTAACCTTCGGGAGGGCGCTTGCCACGGTGTGGCCGATGACTGGGGTGAAGTCGTAACAAGGTAGCCGTATCGGAAGGTGCGGCTGGATCACCTCCTTTTGAGCAAGGCAGCATCGCCTGTCAGGCGCCCCCACAAGAGACCTGCATTCAGAGTTCTGCACCGGTAGCCGGTGTGGAGAAGTCCCGTACAAGGGGCCTTAGCTCAGCTGGGAGAGCACCTGCTTTGCAAGCAGGGGGTCGTCGGTTCGATCCCGACAGGCTCCACCACGGCGGTTCCGGATAAGGAGCGGCATGAGTTATGACAGAACATTGGGTCTGTAGCTCAGGTGGTTAGAGCGCACCCCTGATAAGGGTGAGGTCGGTGGTTCGAGTCCTCCCAGACCCACCACTCTGAATGATTGGCGCATACGAAGAATTTGAAGGGCCTGGCATTGTGGCTGGGACCTGTTCTTTTACAACTTGTGACGTAGCGAGCGTTTGAGATTATCTATCAGACGTGTCGTGAGGCTAAGGCGAGAGCAGAAATGCTCTTTATTGATTGAGTCGTTATATTCGTGCGTGGGCTTTGTACCCCCATGCGCATGTGACCCAAGGCAACTTGCGGTTATATGGTCAAGCGAATAAGCGCACACGGTGGATGCCTTGGCGGTCAGAGGCGATGAAGGACGTGGCAGCCTGCGAAAAGTGTCGGGGAGCTGGCAACAAGCTTTGATCCGGCAATGTCCGAATGGGGAAACCCACTGCTTCGGCAGTATCCTGCAGTGAATACATAGCTGCTGGAAGCGAACCCGGTGAACTGAAATATCTAAGTAACCGGAGGAAAAGAAATCAACCGAGATTCCCTGAGTAGCGACGAGCGAACGGGGACTAGCCCTTAAGCTGGTATGGTTTTAGAAAAACAACCTGGAAAGGTTGGCCATAGAAGGTGACAGCCCTGTATTTGAAAGGGCCATGCCAGTGAAGACGAGTAGGGCGGGGCACGTGAAACCCTGTCTGAACATGGGGGGACCATCCTCCAAGGCTAAATACTACTGACCGACCGATAGTGAACCAGTACCGTGAGGGAAAGGCGAAAAGAACCCCGGAGAGGGGAGTGAAATAGAACCTGAAACCGTGTGCGTACAAGCAGTAGGAGCTCGAAAGAGTGACTGCGTACCTTTTGTATAATGGGTCAGCGACTTACTGTTCGTGGCAAGCTTAACCGTATAGGGGAGGCGAAGGGAAACCGAGTCTGATAAGGGCGCATAGTCGCGGGCAGTAGACCCGAAACCGGGTGATCTAGTCATGCCCAGGGTGAAGGTGCGGTAACACGCACTGGAGGCCCGAACCCACTCCCGTTGCAAAGGTAGGGGATGAGGTGTGATTAGGAGTGAAAAGCTAATCGAACCCGGAGATAGCTGGTTCTCCTCGAAAGCTATTTAGGTAGCGCCTCATATGTATCCTCTCGGGGGTAGAGCACTGTTATGGCTAGGGGGTCATCGCGACTTACCAAACCATTGCAAACTCCGAATACCGAGACGGACTGTATGGGAGACACACGGCGGGTGCTAACGTCCGTCGTGAAAAGGGAAACAACCCAGACCCACAGCTAAGGTCCCAAATTTTGTGCTAAGTGGAAAACCATGTGGAAAGGCACAGACAGCCAGGAGGTTGGCTTAGAAGCAGCCACCCTTTAAAGAAAGCGTAATAGCTCACTGGTCGAGTCGGTCTGCGGGGAAGATTTAACGGGGCTAAGCACAGAACCGAAGCTTGGGGTGTACACCTTTGGTGTACGCGGTAGAGGAGCGTTCCGTAAGCCGGTGAAGGTGGATTGAGAAGTCTGCTGGAGGTATCGGAAGTGCGAATGCTGACATGAGTAACGATAATGCGGGTGAAAAACCCGCACGCCGAAAGCCCAAGGTTTCCTTGCGCAACGTTAATCGGCGCAGGGTGAGTCGGCCCCTAAGGCGAGGCAGAAATGCGTAGTCGATGGGAAGCAGGTTAATATTCCTGCACCTCGCGTAAGTGCGATGGAGGGACGGAGAAGGTTAGGTGTACCGGGCGTTGGTTGTCCCGGGGAAAGGCGGTAGGTTTGGATCTTTGGCAAATCCGGGATCCTTTAAGACCGAGCACCGAGACGAGCCTTTCAGGCGAAGTCACTGATACCACGCTTCCAGGAAAAGCTCCTAAGCTTCAGCTTACGCAGACCGTACCGTAAACCGACACAGGTGGGTAGGATGAGAATTCTCAGGCGCTTGAGAGAACTCGGGTGAAGGAACTAGGCAACATGGCACCGTAACTTCGGGAGAAGGTGCACCCTCTTTGGTGGCCCATGCGGGTCAAAGCTGAGGAGGGTCGCAGTAACCAGGCCGCTGCGACTGTTTATCAAAAACACAGCACTCTGCAAACACGAAAGTGGACGTATAGGGTGTGACGCCTGCCCGGTGCTGGAAGGTTAATTGATGGGGTCAGCCGCAAGGCGAAGCTCTTGATCGAAGCCCCAGTAAACGGCGGCCGTAACTATAACGGTCCTAAGGTAGCGAAATTCCTTGTCGGGTAAGTTCCGACCTGCACGAATGGCGTAACGACAGCGGCGCTGTCTCCACCCGAGACTCAGTGAAATTGAAATCGCTGTGAAGATGCAGCGTTCCCGTGGCAAGACGGAAAGACCCCGTGAACCTTTACTATAGCTTTACACTGAACGTTGAGTTCGTCTGTGTAGGATAGGTGGGAGGCTATGAAACTGTGGCGCCAGCTGCAGTGGAGCCATCCTTGAAATACCACCCTGTCGTGCTTGACGTTCTAACCTGGGCCCGTAATCCGGGTCGGGGACCGTGTATGGTGGGTAGTTTGACTGGGGCGGTCTCCTCCTAAAGAGTAACGGAGGAGCTCGAAGGTACGCTCAGCGCGGTCGGACATCGCGCACTGTGTGCAAAGGCATAAGCGTGCTTGACTGCAAGATCGACGGATCAAGCAGGTACGAAAGTAGGACTTAGTGATCCGGTGGTTCTGTATGGAAGGGCCATCGCTCAACGGATAAAAGGTACTCCGGGGATAACAGGCTGATACCGCCCAAGAGTTCATATCGACGGCGGTGTTTGGCACCTCGATGTCGGCTCATCACATCCTGGGGCTGTAGTCGGTCCCAAGGGTATGGCTGTTCGCCATTTAAAGTGGTACGCGAGCTGGGTTCAGAACGTCGTGAGACAGTTCGGTCCCTATCTGCCATGGGCGTTGGAAGTTTGAGAGGGGCTGCTCCTAGTACGAGAGGACCGGAGTGGACGAACCTCTGGTGTTCCGGTTGTCACGCCAGTGGCATTGCCGGGTAGCTATGTTCGGAAGCGATAACCGCTGAAAGCATCTAAGCGGGAAGCGCGCCTCAAGATGAGACTTCCCGGGGCACAAGCCCCCTGAAGGAACCATGTAGACTACGTGGTTGATAGGTCAGGTGTGTAAGTGCAGCAATGCATTGAGCTAACTGATACTAATGATCCGTGTGGCTTGACCATATAACCTCAAGTTGCCTTGGCCGACATGACATGTCGATAGATCCAAGTGCACGCTACGTCACAAGTACCTACGAGAGGCTGGCGCTTCATCCAATACTCCGGATAGCGACCCTCCAACCCTCTCCCTGGTGAAATCAGCGCTGTGGAACCACCCGATCCCATCCCGAACTCGGAAGTGAAACGCAGCTGCGCCGATGGTAGTGTGGCTCAAGCCATGCGAGAGTAGGTCATCGCCAGGGGCTTTTTCCCCAAACCCCCAGCCAACAGGCTGGGGGTTTGCTTTTGGGCGCGACAAAAATGACCAAACTGCCTCGTGGAAACAACCACCACGGCGCGTAGAGCGGGGCTTGCCCCCGCTGAAGCTGTCTCGACAACGCCCCAGCGGGGCAAGCCCCGCTCTACGGATAAGCCCGCTGCCGGGTGTGACTGCATATGAAAAGGCCCGGCATCGCCGGGCCTTCATCGGAACAAGAGCGACGGGAACTACACCCGGCCAAACACCAACGTCGCGTTCGTACCGCCAAAACCGAAACTGTTGGACATCACCACGTCCAGCTTCGTTTCCTGCGTCTGCCGCAGGATCGGGTAGCCGGCTGCGCGCTCGTCCAGCGTTTCGATGTTGGCCGAGCCGGCCATGAAGCCGTCGCGCAGCATCAGCAGGCTGTAGATCGCTTCGTGTACGCTGGCTGCGCCCAGCGAATGGCCGGACAGTGCTTTGGTCGAGGAGATCGGTGGGATCTTGTCGCCGAAAACCTCGCGCACCGCGCCCAGTTCGGTGATGTCGCCCAGTGATGTCGAGGTGCCGTGGGTGTTGAGGTAGTCGACCGGGCGGTCGAGACCGGCCAGCGCCATATTCATGCAGCGCACGGCGCCTTCGCCGGACGGGGCGACCATGTCTGCGCCGTCCGAGGTGACGCCATAGCCGATCAATTCGGCATGGATGCGGGCGCCGCGGGCAATGGCATGTTCGTAGTCTTCCAGCACCAGCATGCCGGCGCCGCCGGCGATGACGAAGCCGTCGCGGTTGGCGTCGTAGGGACGCGAGGCGGTGGCCGGGGTGTCGTTGAAGCTGGTGGAGAGTGCGCCCATTGCATCGAACATCATGCTCATCGACCAGTGCAGATCTTCGCCGCCGCCGGCGAACACGATGTCCTGCGCGCCGTGGCGGATCATGTCCGCCGCCGCGCCGATGCAATGCGCCGAGGTGGCGCAGGCGGCCGACAGCGAGTAGCTGACGCCCTTGATGCTGAAGGCGGTGGCGAGGTTGGCCGACACCGTCGAGCACATCGTGCGCGGCACCATGTAGGGGCCGACCTTGCGCACGCCACGGTTGCGCAGCAGGTCGGCTGCTTCCACCTGCCATTGACTGGAGCCGCCGCCGGAGCCGGCGATCAGGCCGGTGCGCACATGGCTGACCTGCGCTTCGTCCAGGCCGGCGTCGATGATGGCGTCGCGCATGGCGATGTAGCTGTAGGCGGCCGCGTCGCTCATGAAGCGCTTGAGCTTGCGGTCGATCTGCGCGTCCAGGTCGATGTCGACGTGGCCGCCGACCTGGCTGCGCAGGCCGGCTTCGGCATGGTCGGACAGGGCGACGATGCCGGAACGGCTTTCGCGCAGGGCACTGGAAACGGTGTCCAGGTCGTTGCCGAGGCAGGAGTTGATACCCATGCCGGTGATGACGACGCGACGCATCAGAAGCTCTCGGTGGAGGTGAACAGGCCCACGCGCAGGTCCTTGGCGCTGTAGATCTCGCGGCCGTCCACCAGCATGCGGGCGTCGGCCTGGGCCATCACCAGCTTGCGGTTGATGACGCGGGAGATGTCGATTTCGTACTGCACCAGCTTGGCACTGGGCAGCACCTGGCCGGTGAACTTGACCTCGCCGCAGCCCAGCGCGCGGCCGCGGCCTTCGGCGCCGATCCAGGTCAGGAAGAAGCCGGTGAGCTGCCACATGGCGTCCAGGCCGAGGCAGCCGGGCATCACCGGGTCGCCGATGAAGTGGCAACCGAAGAACCACAGGTCCGGGCGGATATCCAGTTCGGCGCGCACCAGACCCTTGCCGTGCGGCCCGCCATCATCGCGGATGTCGGTGATGCGGTCGAACATCAGCATCGGGTCGTTGGGCAGGCGGCCCTTGTTGGGGCCGAACAGCTCGCCGCGTGCGCTGGCCAGCAGCTGTTCGCGCGAGAACGCATGGAGACGGTTCATCGAAGCGGTAATCCCGAAGCACGGAAAACGTAACGTCCAAGCATGCTTGATGGATACGCTTTCAATCAATAGTTTTAACAGTACGCATCCGTAGTGTTTGCGGGAAAACCCCGCATGTTCGCAGCGGATCGTACCGAAGCGCATGCGCCTGGAGGGCTATCATTCAGGTTCTGCCCCTGCCTGCCGTGGTCCCCGGTTCGCCCATGCGCAAGATCATCCACATCGACATGGACGCGTTCTATGCGTCGGTCGAGCAGCGGGACGATCCGGCATTGCGTGGCCGCCCGGTGGTGGTGGCCTGGCGCGGGGTGCGCTCGGTGGTGTGCGCGGCCTCTTACGAGGCGCGCACCTTCGGCGTGCATTCGGCGATGCCGGCGCTGCGTGCCGAGCGGCTGTGCCCGGACGCGGTGTTCGTGGCGCCGGATTTCACCCGCTACAAGGCGGTGTCGCGGCAGATCCGCGAAATCTTCCTGCAGCACACGCCGCTGGTGGAACCGTTGTCGCTGGACGAGGCCTATCTGGACGTCACCGCTTCACCGACCTGTGCCGGTATCGCCACCGATATCGCGCGGACCATCCGTGCGCAGATCCGTGAAACCACCTCGCTGACCGCCTCGGCCGGCATCGCGCCGAACAAGTTCCTGGCCAAGATCGCCTCGGACTGGCGCAAGCCCGATGGCCAGTTCGTGGTGCCGCCGGCGCGGGTGGAGCGGTTCCTGACCCCGCTGCCGGTGAGCCGCGTGCCGGGTGTGGGCAAGGTGATGCAAGGCAAGCTGGCGGCGCTGGGCATCGCCACCGTCGGCGACCTGCGTGGCCTGCCGCTGGAGCAGCTGGAGGCGCTGTTCGGCGCGTTCGGGCGGCGGCTGCACCAGCGTGCGCGTGGTATCGACGAGCGGCCGGTGGAGCCGGACCAGCCGGTGCAGTCGATTTCCTCGGAGGACACCTTCAGCGAGGACCTGCGGCTGGGCGAGTTCGACGAGCTGATCGCGCAGCTGGCCGAACGCACCTGGCATGCCTGCGGGCGCACCGAGCGCATTGGCCATACCGTGGTGCTCAAGCTCAAGACCGCGCAGTTCCGCATCCTCACCCGCAGCTTCACCCCGGACGTGCCGCCGGCCTCGATGGAGGAACTGCGCGACATCGCGCTGGCACTGTGCCAGCGCGTGCAGCTGCCGCCGCAGACGCGCTATCGGCTGGTGGGCGTGGGCGTGTCGGGGTTCCGCGACCGCGAGGATTCGGTGGTGCAGGGCAACCTGTTCCGCGAGCTGCCGATGGCGTGAGTCCTGTGCGCCGGGGATGGGCGTGGTGTAATCGGCGGCCTTCGGTCAGGGAGCAGGTACGTGGAGATTGCGGCGCTGGTATTCGACCTGGACGGCACGCTGGTGGACAGTGCCGCCGACATCGCCGAGGCGGTAAACCGCATGCTGGACGATCTTTCGCTGCCACGCGTGGACGAAGCCACCGTGCGGGGTTGGATCGGCGAGGGCGTGCGCAACCTGGTGGACACCGCGCTGCACCACGCCGGCAGCGGGCATACGCCGGCCGAGGTGATGCCCGGCTTCATGCGCCACTATCACGATTGCCTGCTGCGCAGCCCATGCCTGTATGACGGCGTGGCCGAGGCATTGGAGCAGTTGCAGGCGCGCGGCCTGCCGCTGGCTATCTGCACCAACAAACCGGCAGCGCTGGTGCCGCCGCTGCTGGAGCATCTGGGCATCGCCGGTTGTTTCTCGCACATCGTCGGCGGCGACAGCCTGCCGCAGCGCAAGCCGGCGCCGGAACCGCTGCTGCATGCCGCGCACCTGCTGGGGCAGGCGGTGTCGCGTTGCCTGATGGTCGGCGATTCGGCCACCGATCTCGGTGCGGCCAACGCGGCCGGCATGCCGATCGCATTGGTGCGCTATGGCTATTTGCGCGGGCTGGACCCGGAGGCGGCCGCAGCCGTGGCGGTCATCGACGACCTGCGCGAATTGCTGGTGCTGCCCGATGCCGTGCTGCGCCTGCGTGCCGATGAGGCATGACGACCCGGCCCGTCGGGGGCCGGATCGATGCGGGTGCCATGTGATCGCGGGGCGCTGCCCCACATCGCGGCTTACTGCGAGCGATAACGCAGGGTCAGCTGGTACTCGCGGCCCGGCTGGTTGTACCAGGCGATGGTTTCGTACGCGCGGTCGAACACGTTGGCCGCGCGCGCCTGCAGGCTCCAGGCGTCGTTGATGGTGTATTCCACGCGCATGTCGACGGTGCCGTAGCCGGCGAGGCGCACCATGTTGGCGGCATCGTCGAAACGGTGGCCGTTGCCGGCGGCGGTGATGCCCAGGTGCAGCGGGCCGAAGCTACGATCCACATCGATACGGCCGCTGCTGCGCGCGCGGCGGGCCAGCAGGTTGCCGTAGGTTGCCGCGCCGGCGGTGCGGTCGCGCGGGTCGGTGAAGCTGGCCTGGGCATTGATGTCGAAACCGGCCAGCGACAGGTAGCCGGTCAGTTCGGCGCCGCGGATGCGGGCCTCGGCGACGTTGACGATGTTGAAGCTGCTGTCGTAGCCGACCAACTGGTCCACGCGGGTTTCGTAGGCGTCGAGGGTCCAGTTCCAATTGTCGGCGTACTGCGCGATGCCGAGGTTCAGGCTCTTGGACTCTTCCGGCTTCAGGTCCGGGTTGCTGAAGCCCGGGTAGTACAGGTCGTTGAAGGTTGGCGCCTTGAAGCCGGTGCCGGCGCTGGCGGTCAGGCGCAGGCCGTTGCCGAAGGCGAAGCCGTAGCCGAGGCTGCCGGTGGTGTGGTTGCCGAACTGCTCGTTGTCGTCGTCGCGGATGCTGGCCTGCAGTGAATGCGCACCGAACCGGCCCTGGTATTCGACGAACACGCCGGTGTTGTCGCGGTCGGCGACGTCGTAGGCGGTGGAGCTGGTGATCTGCTCGTTCTGCCAGTCGACGCCGGCGCTCAGCTGCTGGCCCGAAGCGAACAGGAAGTCGCCCTGCACGCTGGCGGTGTCGCGCCGGGTATTGAAGGCGCTGGCGAAGCTGCGGCTGCCGGCGTCGGCGAAGTAGTTGTCGGCTTCATCGCGGTTGCGGCCGACCTGCGCGGTCAGGCCGAAGGTGTCCGACGCCTTCCACGCCAGCTTGCCGCCATAGACCTGCTGGCGGTTCTCGGCCTCGTTGCCGCCGAAGACGCTGCCGTCGTATTCGTTGAAGCTGCTGGCGTCGAGCACGTGGCCTTCCAGACTCAGCGTGTCGCTCAGTGCATAGCCGGCGCGCACGTTGATCGAGGTGTTGCGGTAGCCGTCGCGGTCGGGCTCCTCGACGTAGCAGCCCTGGAACAGCGCGGAGGAGCCGTTGCAGGCATTGATGCCGTCGGTCTTCTGGTAACCGCCCTGGGCCGAGATCCAGCCGTGCTCGCCGCGGTTGCCGAAGCCGGCGCTGGCCTGGCGCAGCCGGTTGCTGCCGGCGGTCAGCGACAGGTTTTGCTGCAGCCCCTTGCCGGCGTTGCGGGTGAAGACCTGGACCACGCCGCCAATGGCCTCCGAGCCGTACAGGCTCGAACGCGGGCCACGCACGATTTCGACGCGCTCGATCTGGTCGACCGGCAGGTCCTGCAGCGTCGCCATGCCGTTGGTGGCCGAACCCACGCGCACGCCGTCCACCAGCACCAGTACCTGGTTGGAGTTGGTGCCACGCAGGAACAGCGAGGTGATCTTGCCGATGCCGCCCTGGTTGGCGAAATCCAGGCCGGCGCGGCCGCGCAGCAGGTCCAGCAGCGAGATGGCCTGGCTGCGCTCGATCTGCTTGCGGTCGATCACCTGCACCGGCACCACGCTGCTCTCGATGGACAGCGGCGTGCGGGTGGCGGTGACGAAGACGTCGTCGAACTCGGTGGGCGCCTGCTCGGCGACGGCGATGCCCGGCAGCGCGAGCGCCAGGGCGAGGGAAAGAGCGTGGTGGGGCAACTTCATCGGGAAACTCCTGCAACCCGCGCGCTCCCGCGCGGACAGACGGTGGGGGTTGCCAGGAGAGGACGCCACGACGGAGTGCGCGCACGGCGTCACTGCCGCCGCCATGCCCTCCGCATCGCAACCAGTCGGCTTCCGGGCCGGTCTCCGGGCTTGCAGGCGAAGCGGCCGTGGCCGCTTCCGCCCAGACGCCTTCCCATGCGATGCACAGTGGCGGTGTGTCTGGGCTGTCCTGCTCACCGTTGCGGGGGCAGCGCCGGACTGGCGGATGGCTGGAACTCCAGCAATGCGCGGCACCGGCTTCCCGTTTCAACCGGCGGGAGGAAGTCCCGGCCGGTCACCCGAAAGTGCGCGCATTCTATGCCATCGGCGCCGCGAAGGCAGGCGCGGGCCCTGCATCCCGCGCACGCCGCCGTAAAATGCGCGGCCACAACGCAGCAACGGAACACCCGTGATGCAAGACTGGTTCACCCGCGCCTGCCCCGCGCCCTCGCCGGCACACCGGCAGCAGGCCATCGCCCGCCAGCGGCAGCTGACCAAACCGGAAGGTGCGCTGGGGCGGTTGGAAACCCTCGCCATCGACCTGGCCGCGCTGCAGGGCCGCGAACGGCCGCGTGCCGCGCGGGTGCCGGTGCTGGTGTTCGCCGGCGACCACGGCATCGCCGCGCAGGGCGTGTCGGCCTATCCGGCCGAGGTGACGGTGCAGATGCTGCGCAACTTCGCCGCCGGCGGTGCCGCCATCGCGGTGCTGGCGCGCGAGCTGGGGCTGCCGTTGCATGTCTGGGACGTCGGCAGCCTGGCCGAGGTGCCGGTGCCGGGCGTGGCCTGCGACAAGCCGCGCCGCGGCACCGACGACTTCAGCGTGGGCCCGGCGATGGCGCTGGCCGACCTCGACGCCGCCTTCGCGGCCGCGCAGCGTGCGGTGGCGACGGCCTGCGCCGATGGTGCCGACCTGCTGCTGCTCGGCGAGATGGGCATCGGCAACACCACCGCCGCCAGCGCATTGGCGGCCGTGCTCGGACCGTTGCCGCTGGAGGGCCTGGTCGGCGCGGGGACCGGCCTGGATGCGCCGCGCATCGCCCGCAAGCAGCAGCTCATCGCGCAGGCGCTGGCCCTGCATGGGGCTGGCATCGATGCCGCTGCCCTCCCCGGCCGCGAGGCCCTGTGCCGCGTCGGTGGGCTGGAGATCGCCGCGCTGGCCGCCGCCATGATCGCCGCTGCGCAGCGCGGCGTGCCGGTGCTGGTGGACGGCTTCATCGTTTCGGCTGCGGCGCTGGCGGCGGTGCGGATCAACCCGTCGCTGCGGCCGTGGCTGCTGTTCTCGCACCGCTCGGCCGAATGCGGCCATGCTCGCGTGCTCGACTGCCTGCAGGCAGAGCCGCTGCTGCAACTGGACCTGCGCCTGGGCGAGGGCTCCGGCGCCGCGCTGGCGTTGCCGCTGCTGCGGCTGGCCTGCGCGCTGCACAACGACATGGCCACCTTCGCCGAGGCGGCGGTGGCACAGCGGAGCGCCGCGCCGTGATCCTCGACCTGATGCGCCATGCCTCCACCGGCCGCCGCGGCCACCTCGACGGCCGCACCGATCCGCCGCTGCTCGACGGCGCGGTGGATGCGCTGCTGCAGCGGCACGGCGGCGGCCGCTGGAGCCGGGTGATTGCCTCGCCGCGCCGGCGTGCGCTGGATACCGCCACTGCGCTGTTGGCCGGCCGCGACCTGTTCTGCGAAATCCACCCGGACTGGGCCGAGCTGGACTTCGGCGACTGGGACGGCCGCCGCTACGACGAGATCCCCGCCGAGCAACTGGCCGGGTTGTACGACGCGCCGCATGCGCAGGTGCCGCCCAATGGCGAGAGCTGGCAGCAGTTCCGCTCGCGCATCGAAGTGCAGATACAGCGCTTGCTCGATGAGGACGAAGGTGGCGACCCGGTGCTGGTGGTCAGCCATGCCGGCGTGCTGCGGCTGGCGGTGTCGTGCGTGTGCGGCATGCCGCTGGCGGCGCTGTGGGCGCTGCGCATCGACTACGGCACGCGCCTGCGCCTGCGCGTGGAGCGTGACGACGATGGCCGGCTGTGGGGCGAACTGCTGGAGCTGTGCCAGCCATGAGCGTGCGCCGCCTGATCCTGGCCATCCAGTTCCTGACCCGGCTGCCGACGCCGCAGGTGAAGGATTTCCGCAACGACGACCTGAGCCGTTCGGCGGTGTACTACCCGCTGGTCGGCGCGATCATCGGCGTGCTGTTGGCGTTGCCGCTGTACCTGCTGGACGGGCGGCCGTGGCTGGCCGGCGTGCTGGCGCTGCTGCTGTGGGTATGGGTGACCGGCGCGCTGCACCTGGACGGGCTGGGCGACGTGGCCGACGCCTTCGGCGCCGCGCACCGCGACCCGCAGCGCTTCCTCGAGGTGCTCAAGGACCCGCACATGGGCGTGTTCGGCGTGGTCACGCTGGTCATGCAGCTGCTGCTCAAGTTCGTGCTGCTGGCCGAGCTTGCCGTCGGCCCGCTGTGGTACGGCATCGTGCTGGTGCCGGCATGGGCGCGCTGGGGCACGCTGTGGTGGAGCCGGCTGCTGCCGTCGCTGCATGGCGCCGGCATGGCCGAGCGCTTTTCGTGGCAGCTGAGCCTGCGGTCGGTGTGGCTGTGGGCGCTGCTGCTGGCGGCGTTCAACGGCATGCTGTTCCACGCGGCCAGCATGTCGATCATTGGGGCGATCGTACGGGCTGCTGCTGGCGGCGTTCACCGCGTTCGTGGCCTGGCCGTTGCTGCTGGCCTTGCTGCTGGTGCCGCTGGTTGCCTTCTACTGGCGGCACCGGCTGGGCGGCATTTCCGGCGATTGCCTCGGTGCCAGCGTCGAGGTCACCGAAAGCCTGCTGCTGCTGGCATTGGTACTGGTGGGGTAGATGCGGGGTTTGCCCTGCATGAAGCTTTCCCGGTGAAGTCCCGTGCGGGGCAAGCCCCGCAGCTACGGGTTCTCATCGAAATGGGGTTCGCCGGCTTCTTCCACTGTGGCTTCGGCCTGCACGTGGTGCTCCCGCACCGGGCCGGGCCGCTGCGCGCTGGGCACGGCCGACAGTGCGCCGGCCGCGGCCTCGTACTCGGCGACCAGTTGCTGGCGGCGCGGCTCGGGCACTTCCTGCCAATGGCAGCCGAGCAATGCCCCTTCCAGCGAATAGAGCAGGTTGAGGCTGGGCTTGAAGCCGGCGCGGCGCACCTTGACGAAGGCGCCGACCGCACCGGCCGCGGCCAGGTCCTCGGCGCTGCGCAGGCCCACCTGGCGCAGCCATGCCGCGCTCTTCGGGCCGATGTTGCGCAGCTTCAACGTGCTCACTGCAAGGCCCCGACGAACACGCCGGCGATGGCCTCCAGCCCGGCCTGGTCGTCGGCATCGAAGCGCGCGGGGACCGGGCTGTCGATGTCGAACACGCCGACCAGCTTGCCGTCGTGGAACAGCGGCACCACCAGCTCCGAGCGCGAGGCCGAGTCGCAGGCGATGTGGCCGGGGAAGGCGTTGACGTCCTCGACCCGCTGGGTCTGGCCGCTGCTGGCCGCTGCGCCGCACACGCCCTTGTGCAGCGGAATGCGCACGCAGGCCGGCAAGCCCTGGAATGGGCCGACCACCAGCTCGGTGCCGTCGAAGAAATAGAAGCCGACCCAATTCAGCTGCGGCAGCGCGTGGTAGACCAGCGCCGACAGGTTGGCGGCATTGGCGATGCGGTCGCCTTCGCCGTGGACCAGCGCGCGGGCCTGGGCCAGCAGCTTGTCGACTTCCGGATGGCCGCTACTGCAATCCGGAAGTCGACAAGCTGCGGGCCTGGGCCAGCAGCTGGGCGTACTGTTCCGGCTTGCTGCCGGTGAGCGTGGAAGTGGTGAACATGCGCCGAGTTTAGCAATGGTGGGGTTGGGGCTAGCGAAGACGGTAGCGCCCGACCGTTGGTCGTGGCGGCGGCGCGTAGCGCCGTGGGGCTTTACCGCAAGCCGATGGATAGTGCCGACCAACGGCCGGCACCCACCGAACCCACCGCATCCATCGGGTTCATCGCAAAATCCCGGTGTCGTAGATGCGGGGCTTGCCCCGCATGTGGCGTTACCGGTGAAGCCCCGTGCCGGGCAAGCCCGGCACCTACGAGATAGATGTGGGGCTTGCCCCACATGGCTTTTGTTCAATTGACCAACGCGAGGTCGTCGATCAGCGCGCGCAGGAAGCGCGCCGCCTCGCCGCCGGTGCAGGCGCGGTGGTCGAAGGTGACCGACAGCGGGATCACCTTGTGCGTTTCCACGCCGCCCATCACCGGGGTCAGCTGGAAGCGTGCGCGGCCGGCGGCGACGATCGCCACGCACGGTGGCACCACCACCGGGGTGGCGTAGCGGCCGGCGAACATGCCGAAGTTGGACAGGCTGATGGTGTAGCCGGTCAGCTCCGACGGCGCGATGGAGCGGTCCTCGACCTGCTGGCGCAGGCGGTTGATGCCCTCGCGCACGCCGCGCGCGTCGAGCATGTCGGCATTGCGCAGGGCGGGCACGAACAGGCCGTCGTCGGTGTCCACGGCGATGCCGATGTCCACCTGTGCGTGCAGGGTGCGGGTGAGGTTGTCGCCGTCGAACCAGGCGTTCATCGCCGGCACCGCCTGGCAGGCGCGGACGATGCCGCGCACCAGCCGCGAGGTCATGTCGTTGCCCGGCGCCCAGGCGTGGATGTCGGCGTCGTCGCTGAGCGTGGTCGGCACCACCTTGCTGTGCGCGTCGGCCATTACCCGGGCCATGTTGCGGCGCACGCCCTTGAGCGGTTCCGGCTGGCCCTTGGCGACCACGCCCGGGGGGGCGGTGCGCATCGGCTTGCCGGTGGCGGAAAGCGGGGTGCGGGCGGCTTCGCTGCGCACCGCCGGAGCCGGTGCGGCTGCCGGTTGCGGTGCGGCGGCGGGCGCGCTGCCGATGCGGGCGGTGCCGGCGGCGGCCGCCTGCTTCACGTCGCCCATCGTCACCGCGCCATCGGCGCCGGTGGCGCGCACGCGGGCCAGGTCGACGCCGAGCTTGCGCGCGACCGCGCGCACCGCCGGCATCGCCTTGACGCCACCGACGGCCACGGCCTGCTCGGTGTGCACGGCGTTGGAGCTGACCATCGCGCCGACCACGGTGCCTTCGTCGGCGCGCTCGGCGGCGGCCGCTGCCGGGGCGGGAGCCGCTGCGGGCGCCGGTGCCGGTGCGGCCGGAGCAGGTGCGCCGTGGTGATGCCCGGTGTCCTGGCCTTCAGCACGCTGCGGCAGGTTCGGGTCGATCTCGAACTGCGCCAGCATGTGCCCGGTCACCACGATGCCGCCGGCTGCGCCGGCCAGCTTCAGCACCTTGCCGGACACCGGCGAGGGCACCTCCACCACCGCCTTGGCGGTTTCCATCGACACCAGCGGTTCGTCCAGCTTGATGACGTCGCCTTCCTTGACGAACCATTCGACGATGGTGGCGTCCGGCAGGCCTTCGCCCAGGTCGGGCAGGTTGAAGTTCTTGGTCTGGCTCATCAGGGGGTTTCTTCCAGTAGTTCAAGGTCGCGTGCCGGCAGCCAGCCCTGCGCGCCGTTGGCGCGTTCGGACCACCACCAGCCGCCGTGTTCGTGATGCAGTTCCACCAGCTCGCCGCTGTCCACGTCCAGTTCCTGCGCGGTGTAGTCGTGCAGGGCCTCGGCGTGGCCGTCGTCGAGCACGCGCAGCCACGCCACCGGCGCCCAGCCGGCGCGGTTGTCGGCGGTGCGCACCCAGGCGAAATCCGGCCATTCCTCGTCGCGCACGCCCAGTTCGACGATCTGCCCGGCATGGAAGCGCAGCGGATCGGGATACTGGCTGCGGTAGGCGTTGAGCAGTCGCGCGCGCATGCTCAACCCGCTGCGACCGCGCGCCTGGCGGCGGTGACGATGCGCTCCACGCTCGGCAGGTACTTCATTTCCAGCCGGAACAGCGGGATGTGGGTGTCGTAGCCGGTGACGCGCTCGACCGGTGCCAGCAGGTCGTACATCGACTCCTCGGCCAGTCGCGCGGCGATCTCGGCACCGAAACCGGCGGTCTTCGGCGCCTCCTGCACGATCACGCAGCGGCCGGTCTTGGCCACCGACTCGGCGATGGTGGCGAAGTCCAGCGGGCGCAGCGTGGCCACGTCGATGACCTCGGCGCTGATGCCTTCACCGGCCAGCTTGTCGGCCGCTTCCAGCGCTTCCTTGACCTGCGCGCCCCAGGCCACGAGGGTGACGTCGGTGCCGTCGCGCAGCACGAAGCACACGTCCAGCGGCAGCGCCTCGCCATCGTTGGCGACCACTTCCTTGTACTGGCGGTAGATGCGCTTGGGCTCCATGTAGATCACCGGATCCGGCTCGCGGATCGCGGCCAGCAGCAGACCGTAGGCGCGCTGCGGGCTGGACGGCAGCACCACGCGCAGGCCCGGCACGTTGGTGAAGATGGCCTCGTTGGCTTCGCTGTGGTGTTCCGGCGCACGGATGCCGCCGCCCCATGGCACGCGCAGCACCATCGGGCAGTGCAGGCGGCCACGGGTACGGTTGCGCATGCGCGCGGCATGGCAGATCACGTGGTCGACCATCGGATAGACGAAGCCGTCGAACTGCGCCTCGGCCACCGGCTTCATGCCCTGTACCGCCAGGCCGACGGTGAGGCCGGCGATGGTGGTTTCGTCCAGCGGGGTATCGAGCACGCGCTGCGCGCCGAACTTCTGCTGCAGGCCGGCGGTGGCGCGGAACACGCCGCCGTTGACGCCGACGTCCTCGCCCAGCACCAGCACCGACGGGTCGTGTTCCATTTCCCACGCAAGCGCCTGGGTCACGGCTTCGATCAGGGTGATGGGGGTGGCGGTCATGGGGTTCTCTCCGCTGGCGCCTGCCGCGCCGTGGTCGCTGACGGGGTCGTGGGCGGCATGCAAGCCGGTGGCGCTGTGCTTGATGTCATCCATGACGCTGCTCCAGGGCGATGGCGGCGGCGCGCTGGGCCAGCAGGTCCGGCGGCGGGTCGGCGTACAGGTAGTCGAACATCGCCTCCACCGGCTGCACCGGGCAGTTGAGGTAGGCGTTGACCTCCTCGTCCACGCGCGTGCCGCATTCGGCGATCCAGTTCTTCTCCTCTTCCTCGCTCCACACGCCCTGCGCGGTCAGGTACTTGCGCAGGCGGAGCAGTGGTTCGTTCTGCCATGCCGCCTTGACCTCGGCGTCGTCGCGGTAGCGGCGCGCGTCGTCGGCGGTGGTGTGGTCGGACAGGCGGTAGGTCAGCAGTTCCAGCACGGTACCGCCTTGTCCGGCCAGTGCGCGTTCGCGTGCCTGCTGCATCGCCGCCAGCACCGCCAACAGGTCGTTGCCGTCCACCTGCAGGCAGAACAGGCCGCCGGCCAGGCCCTTCTGCGCCAGGGTCTCGGCGCCGGTCTGGGCCGAGCGCGGCACCGAGATCGCCCAGCCGTTGTTCACCACGCACAGGATCAGCGGCAGGGTATAGGCGCCGGCCGAGTTCACCGCGGCGTAGAAGTCGGTCTTGGAGCTGCCGCCGTCGCCGCACACGGCCACCGCCACCTGCGGCTTGCCCTGCAGCTTGAACGACAGCGCGGTGCCGGCCGCATGCAGGCACTGGGTGGAGATCGGCACGCAGATCGGGAAGTCGCGCGCGGCGTCGCTGGCGCGGTCGTAATCGCTGCCGCGCTCGTCGCCGCCCCAGTACATCAGCACGTCGCGCGGGCGCACGCCGCGCATGAACATGGCGCCGTACTCGCGATAGCTGGGGGCGAGCACGTCGCCGGGCTTCATCGCCGCGCCGATGCCGACGTGGGCCGCTTCATGGCCCAGGCAGGAGGCGAAGGTGCCGAGCTTGCCGGTGCGTTGCAGGGCCACGGCCTTGGTGTCGAACACCCGGGTGGCCAGCATTTGCCGGAACAGGGGCAGCAGCGCGCGCGGGTCGCGCAGCGGGGCCGGCAGGTCGTCGCGTACCAGGTTGCCGTCGGCATCCAGGTACTGCAGGTATTCGATTTGGAACTGGGCGGAAACCGTCATTGCAGCAACACCTTCGAACAGATGGTTTCAATTGATAGGAATTGCACATGGTAAGGACTCGGCCCGGAAAAGCCGTCCTGCGCCGCAGCACGGAATTGCGCGCGCAGCATCTGCCTGCCGCGCGAGGCAGGCTGAATCATCGTATTCAGCTTCATCGCGGGCAGGCGCGGCATTGTCGCGCCGGTCGTGCCTGCATGTGTTCGCTTTCCGTTTGCGCGGCCGCTCCCGCGCGGGATGGGCGGGAAGCGGGGGGCATTCGCCTGCGTTACCCTTTGCGCCCCGCGCAGATGGCAAGGCCATGACCGTAGAACAGAACCAGCGTGAGCTCGAAGCCGGCATCCATACCGACCTGCAGGGCCGGCTCACCTATGGCGGCTATCTGTGCCTGGACCGCTTGCTGTCGGCGCAGCAGCCGCTGTCGAACCCGGCGCACCACGACGAGATGCTGTTCATCATCCAGCACCAGACCTCGGAACTGTGGTTGAAGCTGTTGGACCACGAGCTGCGTGCGGCGATGGGCCACCTGCAGCGCGACGAGGTCTGGCAATGCCGCAAGGTGCTGGCGCGCGGCAAGCAGGTGCTGCGCCAGTTGACCGAGCAGTGGTCGGTGCTGGAGACCCTGACCCCGTCCGAATACATGGGTTTCCGTGACGTGCTGGGCCCGTCCTCGGGCTTCCAGTCGCTGCAGTACCGCTGCATCGAGTTCCTGCTGGGCAACAAGAACGCGGACATGCTGCTGGTGTTCGGGCACGACCCGGACGGGCAGGCGAAGCTGCGGCAGGCGCTGGAGGCGCCGAGCCTGTACGAGGAATTCCTGCGCTACCTGGCGCGCTTCGGCCATGCCGTCCCGGCCACCTATGAAGGCCATGACTGGACCCTGCCGCACGTCAGCGACCCGGCGCTGCGCCCGGTGTTCGAGAACATCTACCGCGACACCGACCGCTACTGGCGCGAGTATTCGCTGTGCGAGGATTTCGTGGATCTGGAGAGCCAGTTCCAGCTGTGGCGCTTCCGCCACATGCGCACGGTGATGCGAATCATCGGCTTCAAGCGCGGCACCGGCGGTTCCAGCGGCGTGGGCTTCCTGAAGCAGGCGCTGGAGCTGACCTTCTTCCCCGAGCTGTTCGAAGTGCGCACCAGCATCGGGGTGGCGTAGCGCGACCGGGGCCGGCCGGCATCCCGCCCGCGGCATTGGTTGCAGATGAACGAAATTTGACGCCGGGCCGGGCGGTCGGTGATCCTCCCCGCGCCCCGGCCTGCGCCGGGGGCCCGCCCTTTTTTCACCGTATCGGCATTATTGGGGGAACCCCGCATGAGCGCTGCCGCGCCGAATTCCGCATCCACCCCGGCGCCCGTGCCGGCGTTCAACGACCTGCTCGGCCACCCGCGTCCGCTGTGGATGCTGTTCATGACCGAGTTCTGGGAGCGCTTCGCGTTCTACGGCATCCGCTGGGCGCTGACGCTGTACATCGTCTCGCAGTTCTTCGGTGGCGAGGGCGCCGGCGAGGCGCCGGCCAACCGGCTCTACGGTGCCTACCTGGCGCTGGTGTACGCCTCGGCGCTGTTCGGCGGCTTCGTCGCCGACCGCCTGATCGGCTACCAGCGCTCGATCCTGATCGGTGCGGCGGTGATGTCGCTGGGCCTGTTCCTGATCGCCATCCCGGACGAGCGGGTGTTCCGCATCGGTCTGGCCACGGTCATCGCCGGCAACGGCCTGTTCAAGCCCAACATCTCCACGATGGTGGGGCAGCTGTACGGGCTCAACGACAGCCGCCGCGACTCGGGCTTCACCATCTTCTACATGGGCATCAACGCCGGTGCCTTCATCGCCCCGATCCTGACCGGCATCCTCGCCGACAAGGTGTTCGGTACCGAAGCGATGCCGGCCTACAAGTACGTGTTCATCGCCTCCGGCGTCGGCATGCTGATCAGCCTGGTGTGGTTCTGGATCGGCCGCCGCCAGCTCGGCAGCGTCGGCGCGGCTCCGGCCGGCGCCGGGCTCGGCCGCACCCTGGCGGTGCTGGTCGGCACCCTGGTGGCGGTGCCGGTGGCCTACGGGCTGCTGACCATCGACGCCGGCATCCTCGGCTGGATCCTCGGCGCGCTGTTCGTGGCGCTGTGTGTCTCGATCCTGGTTGAGGGCATCCGCGAGGGCAAGGTGGCGCGCGACCGTGCCCTCGCCATGCTGATCATCTTCGTGTTCAACGTGCTGTTCTTCATGTTCTTCGAGCAGGCCGGCAGTTCGTTCAACTTCCTGGCGCAGAACATCGTCGAGCGCGACTTCGGTGGCTGGACGTTCCCGGTGGGCTGGTTCCAGTCGGTGAACTCCATCGCCATCCTCACCCTGGGCCCGGTGTTCGTGTGGCTGTGGGTGGCGCTGGGCAAGAACAACCCGTCGATCCCGCGCAAGTTCGGCCTCGGCTTGATCTTCAACGGCCTGGCGTTCGCGCTGCTGATGTACGCGCTGTCCTCGCTGGTCGATCCGGAGACGCTGAAGGTGCCGTTCTGGACCCTGTTCATGGTCTACGTGATCCAGACCGTCGGCGAGCTGTGCCTGTCGCCGATCGGCCTGTCGATGACCACCAAGCTGGCGCCGGTGAAGGTCGTCGGCCTGGCGATGGGCGGCTGGTTCCTGTCCACCGCCATCGGCAACAACCTGTCGGGCATCTTCGCCGCGGTGGTCAGCGGTGAAAGCGGCATGACGGTGGAATCCGCACTGAAGGGCTATACCTTCGGCTTCTGGTCGCTGCTGGGCGCGGGCGTGTTGTTGTTCCTGATCGCCCCGCTGGTGCAGAAGCTGATGCATGGCGTGAAGTGAGGATGTGGCGATGAAGTTGCGTTCCGGGGCGGTGCCCCTGTTGCTGGGTGCGGTGCTGGCCGGTTGTTCGGCGCCACCGGCGGCGCCGCCGGAAAAGGCGCAGCCGCTGGACACCACCGAGCAGAAGATGCCGGTGGCCGACATCAGCCAGCCGGTCGCCTCGGGCAACACCCCGGCCGCGGCCGACATCGCCGCGGTGGCCGCGCTCAACGCGCAGTTCGACCCGGCGCGCGATCCGGTCGCCGACCTGGAAACGGCCAAGGTCGAGGCCCAGCGCGGCGGCAAGCGGATCATGCTCGACGTCGGCGGCGAGTGGTGCTCGTGGTGCCACCTGCTGGACGCCTTCATGGAGGGCGACTCGGAAATGCGCCGCTTCCGCGACGCCCACTACGTGTGGATGAAGGTCAATTACAGCGAGGACAACGAAAACGCCGCCTTCCTGTCGCGTTTTCCGGCCATCACCGGCTATCCGCACCTGTTCGTGCTCGATGCCGATGGTGAGCTGCTGCATTCGCAGTTCACCGGCGAGCTGGAGAAGGGCAAGGGCTACGACCGGGCGAAGTTCTTCGCGTTCCTGAAGGAGTGGGCGCCCGCGCAGACGCCCTGAACCCGGGCGGATGATGCAACGACGACGGCGCCGCAGGGCGCCGTCGTCATATGCGGCGACGCGGGCGAAGCGAAGGCCGGCGCCAACCTCAATTTCCGTGCCGGCCGGCCGCTAACGGGAGCATCCCCGTGTCCCGGTGCCGCATGTCGCAGCCCACCACCGCCGCTGCCACTGCCCCTCCCGTCGCCGATGCCGGCACGGAGGCGCCCGGTGTCGCCATGCCGACGGTGGAAGCGCTGATGGACGAGGCCCCGGCGGAGGCGGACACCCCGCCCCGTTACCGGCTGCCGCAGGCGGCGGTGCCGCCGGACCTCAAGCTGCAGGCCGCCGTAGTGCGGCTGGTCGCGCAGAAGGAGCGGATCGACCAACTGGTACGTGAAGGCCTGCTGGACGGCCTGCTGCCGGCCGACTGGAACGGTGCGCCTGGCAACGAGTTGCGCGCGTTCGTCGCGGCGGTGGTGCCGTTCGCCTCCGACAGCGTGCGCGGTGAAACCGTCGCCGCGCGGGTGCCGCTGAAGTACCTGCTGGGACAGTCGCAGCGCTGGGGCAAGGCCGACGTCACCGAGCCGAACTCGCTGGCCGCCTACCTGGCCAGCGACGAGCGCGCCAGCGCCGGCGCCACCGATGCGGCCGAGGTGATGCTGCTGGGGCCGCTGGGGCTGGGCTGGACCCAGGTGGGGCGCGCCCGGGTCGGCTTCCTGCGTGCGATGGGCGTTGATTCGCTGGCCGCGCGGGTCACCGCGCTGCCCTATCCGGCGCCGGAGCAGCTGGCGCTGTACCAGGTGCAGGTGGCGGGCCGGACGCAGGTGTGGTGCGTGCTGGACAATCGCAAGCTGCGCGCGCTGTCGGCGCCATCGCTGACGGTGCCGCTGCTCACCGCCTACGGCGTCGCCGTACCGCAGGCATGGCCGGTCTCGTGGCCGGCGCCGGTGGAAGTGGAGGCCGAACTGGCCGGCGCCGCGCCGGGCAAGACCGTGGTGCAGGTGGATCTGGTGCGGCTGGTGGACAAGGTCCGCCGCAGCCAGGCCGGCGAAGCCTGGACCAGCGCCAGCCTGATGCAACTGCATACCTGGGTGCCGCGCTGGCGATTCTTCCTGGCCTCGTTCATCGGCCTGCCGGTGGCCCTGCTGATGATCGCCGCGCTGGCCCTGCCGGGTCGCATCGAAGCCGCCGCGGTGGCGGCGGCGCTGGGCTTTGCCGGCGGCGCCATCGCCGCGCTGGCCGCGCCGTGGGTCTACATCCGCCGCAAATACCTGAGCTGAACTGGCTGGGTATCCGGGCAAAGGCCCGTGCCGGGCAAGCCCGGTACCTGCAACGCCATCGATATCTTCCGTAGATGCGGGGCTTGCTCCGCATGTAGCAGTCCCTGTGAACCCTCGTACCGGGAGCACCCGGCACTTCCCGTTATCCCGGCAACGCGGCATCCAGCGCCTGCAACCGCTGCGGCGTGCCCACGTCGGTCCAGCGCCCGCGATGATGCTGGCCGTGCACCGCATCGCGGGCCATCGCCGCGCGCAGCAGCGGGGCGAGCTTGAAGCGGGGAGCTGCGACATCGGCGCCTCCGGCATCGCCGACCGCCTGCCGCCAGCCGGCCAGCAACGACGGGCGATACACGCCAATGCCGGCAAAGGTCAGCCGTGGCGCGGCGCCGGCATCGTGCACGCGGCCGTCGGCATCGAGGATGAAGTCGCCTTCGGGGTGGTGCGCGGGGTTGTCCACCAGCAGCAGGTGCGCCTCGCCTTGCGGTTTGGTCGGCAGCCCTGCGAAATCGACGTCGCACCAGATGTCGCCGTTGATCGCCAGAAACGGTGCGTCGCCCAGCAACGGCAACGCGTTGAGCATGCCGCCGCCGGTTTCCAGCGGCGTGTCGCCTTCGTGCACGAAGTGCAGTTGCAGGCCCCAGCGGCTGCCGTCGCCCAGCATGGCGGGGAACTGACCGGCCAGCCACGCGGTGTTGACCACGACCTCGCGCACGCCGAGCGCGGCCAGCTTTTCCAGATGCCACGCGATCAGTGGCTTGCCGCCGGCCGCCAGCAGCGGCTTGGGTGTGTGCTCGGTGAGCGGGCGCATGCGCTCGCCCAGCCCGGCGGCGAAGATCAGCGCCTTCATGCGGCGGCGGCCTTTGCCGCGAGTGCGGGCTTGATGCGGGTTTCCAGCAGCTCGGCCAGCGATGCCAGCTGCGGGTGGCGCGGCAGCACTTCGTCTAGGTAGGCGATGAAGCGTGGCACGTCGGCGATGTATTTCGATTTGCCGTCGCGGTAGTGCAGGCGCGCGAAGATGCCGAGGATCTTCAGGTGCCGCTGCACGCCCAGCCAATCGGCGTCGCGGAGGAAACGCTGCAACGGCGGCACCGGGATGCCGGCGGCCTGCGCGCGCTGGTGGTAACGGGCCAGCCAGCCGTCCACGCGCGCCAGCGGCCAGCTCAGGAAGGCGTCCTTGAACAGGCTCACCGCGTCGTAGGCGACCGGGCCGAGCACCGTGTCCTGGAAATCCAGCACCGCCGGGCCGCCATCCACCGGCATCAGGTTGCGCGGCATGAAGTCGCGGTGCACCAGCACTCTGGCCTGCGCATGGGCGTTGTCCATCAGCCGCCGCTGCGCCAACTCCAGCTTGTCCGATTCGCCGCAATCCAGGCTGATGCCGAGGTGGCGGCCAAGGAACCATTCCTCGAACAGCCCGGCATCGCGCAGCAGCAGCGCCTCGCCGAACTCGCCGATGCCTTCCGGCGCGGGAATCCGCTGCATCGCCAGCAACTGGTCGATGGCGGCATCGAAGTGCGCGTCGGCGTTGGCCTCGTCCAGCACCATCGCCAGCGTCGGCCCGCCGAGGTCTTCCAGCAGCAGGAAGCCATTGTCGACGTCGCGCTGCTCGATATGCGGCACGCGCACGCCGTGGCGCTCGAACAGGTCATGGATGCGCAGCCACGGCCGCACGTCTTCCCTGTCCGGCGGCGAATCCATCACGATGTGGCTGGGGCCCGCGCCCTGCGTGCGCCAGTAGCTGCGGAAGCCGGCATCGACGGAGGCGCGTTCGAGCGTGGCGGCGGCATCGCCCAATGCGGTGCGCGCCCAGCGCAGGCGCTGTTGCGCACGCTGTGGGTCGGAAGAAGGATCGGGAGTCATCTGCGGGATGCGGCCGACGCGTGGCGCCGGCCAGTGTCAACGCTTGTTGCCGCCACTGACCAGCCGCAGCAGCGCGAGGATGGCTACCGCGCCGACGATGGAACCGATGAACCCGGCCGGCTGTCCGGCGGCGTACCAGCCCATCTCGCGTCCGAACCAGCCGGCGAACACCGCGCCGGCGATGCCCAGCACGATGGTCAGCAGACAGCCCATGCGGTTGTTGCCGGGCATGAGGAAGCGCCCGAGCAGGCCGACGATGAAGCCGATCAGGATGATGTAAAGCCAGCTGCCGCTGCCGAACAATCCGCTCATGTGCCTGCCTGCCAAAAGGAAAGACGCAGCCTAGCAAGGCCGGGCTGCGTCCGTCATCAGACCCGCCGGTGGCTCAGCAGCAGCCGTGGTCGCCGTGGCGGGTGCCGCTGTCGGCATGCACCTTGGAGCCGCTGGTCTCGCCGCGCAGGCTGGCCGCGTGGTGGTCGAGCAGCACCTTGGACACGCAGGCGGTGACGCGCTTGCCCATCGGGATGTGCAGGAACTCGTTCGGGCCATGCGCGTTGGAATGCGGGCCGAGCACGCCGGTGATCATGAACTGCGCGCCGGGGAACTTCTCGCCGAGCATGCCCATGAACGGGATCGAGCCGCCTTCGCCCATGTACATCGCCGGCTTGCCGAAGAATGCCCGGCTGGCGTCGTCGATGGCCTTCTCCAGCCACGGCGCCATCGCCGGCGCGTTCCAGCCGGTGGAGGCTTTTTCCAGCTCCAGGGTGACCTTGGCGCCGTTCGGTGGATCGCGCAGCAGCGCTTCCTTCAGCAGCTCGCCGCTCTTCTTGCCGTCGGCGGTCGGCGGCAGGCGCAGCGACAGCTTCACCGCGGTTTCCGGGCGCAGCACGTTGCCGGCCGATTCCAGCGGCGGCATGCCGCCAATGCCGGTCACCGACAGCGCCGGGCGCCAGGTGCGGTTGAGCACCAGCTCGGCCAGATCGCCGTTCATCGGCTTCAGGTCATCCACCAGCGGGAACTTGTCGAAGATGGCGGTATCGACCACTTCGGCGGCGCGCTTGGCCTGGTCCAGGCGCTCGGCCGGGATATCCACGTGCAGGCCGTCGAGCAGGATGCGCCCGGTGTTCTCGTCCTCGATGCGCGACAGCAGCTGGCGCAGCAGGCGGAAAGACGACGGCACCACGCCGGAGGCGTCGCCGGAGTGCACGCCCTCGTTGAGCACCTTCACGGTGAAATTGCCGCCGGCCAGGCCGCGCAGCGAGGTGGTGCACCACAGCTGCTCGTAGTTGGCGCAGCCCGAATCCAGGCACACCACCAGCGACGGCTGGCCGATGCGCCCGGCCAGGTGATCGACGTAGGCCGGCAGGTCGTAGGAACCGGACTCCTCGCAGGCCTCGATCAGGATCACGCAGCGCGCGTGCGGCAAGCCCTGTTCCTGCAGCGCCAGCACTGCGGCCAGCGAGCCGAAGATCGCGTAGCCATCGTCGGCGCCGCCGCGGCCATACAGCTTGTCGCCGCGCAGCACCGGCTTCCACGGGCCGAGGTCGTCGTCCCAGCCGGTCATTTCCGGTTGCTTGTCCAGGTGGCCGTAGAGCAGCACGGTGTCGTCGCCGGTTTCCGTGCCGCTGGCGGGGATTTCAAGGAAGATCAGCGGCGTGCGCCCTTCCAACTGCACCACCTCGACCTGCAGGCCGGGAATCTCCTGCGCCTTCGCCCAGTTCTCCATCAGCGCCACGGCCTGGCCCATGTAGCCATTGGCGACCCAGTTGGCATCGAACATCGGCGACTTGTTGGGGATGCGGATGTAATCGACCAGTTGCGGGACGATGTCGTTGTCCCACTTGTCACTGAGAAATTGGCCGAGCTTGGCGCTGTCCATTCGGGAACTCCGGGGGGGCAAGGTTCAGATGCAACCATTCTACGCGCTCCGTGTTGTAGGGGTTTTCCTACATGGAGTCGGGCAGTTTGCCGGCTGCGGGGCAGGGGACGTGGCGGATAGGCTGCGTTCATGTGGCGCGGAACACTGGTCCGGCCGGCGGGGATTGCCGGCATACCCGTCCAAACCACAGGGAGTGAGCAATGAAGCTTTTCACCGTGATGCTGAAATCACTGGTCCTGACGTTGTTGTTGGCCGCATCGGCGCAAGCCACGGACAAGATCGACATCAACACCGCCAGCGCGGCGGAATTGGACCAGGTGCTGGTGAACGTCGGCCCCGCCAAGGCGCAGGCCATCGTCGATCACCGGCAGGCAAACGGGCCTTTCGGCAGCGTCGAGGAACTGGCACTGGTCAAGGGCATCGGCTTGAAGACGGTCGAACGGAATCGAGACCTGATCGAAGTGAGGGCCGGAGCCGCCCCCACCGGCAGGAAGCCCGCCTCGACGGCGGTGGCCAAACCGGTTGAAAGGCGCTGACAGGGACTGCAGACCGCAACGCGTGTGGCGTCGGGATGACGCGCACAAGGAATCCCGGCATGCCAGGAGGCAGGGGGGAAGGCAGGATGCCGACAAGGACGTAGGGTCGCCCGGTGTTGCACAGTGACGTGCAGCCGGGCGATTTTCTTTGTGCCGCTGGATGCGGCGATGCTTTGCCGGGGAAGCCTTGCGGGGCCAGCTCCATGTCCGCGAAGGCAGGCCTGCGGACGCACCAGCGACGCGGTGGTTCAGACCAGCCCGGTCGCGTAGTACACGCCGATGATCACGAACACGGCCAGGGTCTTGATGCAGGTGATGGCGAAGATGTCCTTGTAGGACTGGCGGTGGGTCAGGCCGGTGACGGCCAGCACGGTGATCACCGCACCATTGTGCGGCAGGGTGTCCATGCCGCCGGAGGCCATCGCCGCCACCCGATGCAGCACCTCCATAGGGATGCCCGCGGCCTGCGCGTTGGCGATGAAGCTGTCGGCCATCGCCGCCAGTGCGATGCTCATGCCACCGGAGGCCGAGCCGGTGATGCCGGCCATCGCGGTGACCGAGATGGCCTCGTTGACCAGCGGGTTGGGGATCGAGCCCAGTGCGTTGGCCACGACCAGGAAGCCGGGCAGGGCGGCGATCACCGCACCGAAGCCATATTCCGACGCGGTGTTCATCGACGCCAGCATGGCGCCGCCGATCGCCGACCGGGTGCCTTCGGCGAACGCGGCAACCACCGGCTTCCAGGCCAGCGCAATGACGCTGAGGATGCCCAAGAGCAGCGCGCCCTGCACCGCCCAGATCGCCGCGACCCTGGAGACCTCCTGCACCACCGGGGCCGGGTTGCCGATCACCGCCGGCACGAACGACTGGCTTTCGCCGTAGAAACCCGGAATCCAGCGGGTGAACAGGAAGTTGGCCACGCCCACCAGCAGCAGTGGCAGCACCGCCAGCAGCGGATGGGCAAGTCTGTCGCCGTGGAAGGGCTCGGGCTCGTTGCGCAGTTCCTCGTCCTTGCCGGCATAGCCCTCGCCGTTGGCCAGCGCGACGCGGCGGCGCCATTCGAGGTAGCTGATGCCCAGGATCAGGATAACCACCGCGCCGATCGTGCCCAGTACCGGTGCGGCCCAGCTGGTGGTGCCGAAGAACGAGGCCGGGATGATGTTCTGGATCTGCGGCGTGCCAGGCAGCGCGTCCATCGTGAAGGTGAACGCGCCCAGCGCGATGGTGCCGGGGATCAGCCGCTTGGGGATGTCGCTCTGGCGGAACAGTTCGGCGGCGAACGGATATACCGCGAACACCACCACGAACAGCGACACGCCGCCATAGGTGAGCAGCGCGCAGACCAGCACGATCGACAGCATCGCCCGCTGCGTGCCGACCAGGCGGATGGTGGCGCGCACTATCGACTTGGAGAAGCCGGAGACCTCGATCAACTTGCCGAACACCGCGCCGAGCAGGAACACCGGGAAATACAGCTTCAGGAAGCCGACCATCTTGTCCATGAACAGGCCGGTGAACATCGGCTGCACCAGCGACGGGTCGGTCAGCAGCACCGCGCCGAGCGCGGCGACCGGCGCGAACAGGATCACGCTGTGGCCGCGGTAGGCCACGTACATCAGGAAGCACAGGGCTGCCAACACGATCAGGAACGACATTCGCGGCTCCCCGGCCATTGCATTGCCGCGGAGTATCGGGAGCCGAGCCGGGGCGGCCCACTGTACGAAGGGACTATACGCGCGGTGCCGGCACCCCGTTAACGTGCGCGACATGGCGGCATTCCATACACCGACAACGCCGTCGCCAGTGTCATACCCGGGAGGAGGGAGACCGATGAAGCGCAAGTATCTGAGCATGGCCGTGGGCCTTGCATTGCTGGCCCCGGCCGCATTCGTGCAGGCCGAGGAACAGCAGCAGCCGGCGGCGGGCCACCAGGCCACCACGTTGGATTCGATCACGGTGACCGCGCGCAAGCGCGAAGAGACGCTGCAGGAAGTACCGGTGGCGGTTACTGCATTCACGCCCGAGGCGATCGAGAAGCTCAATATCCAGGACATCGGCGACATCGCTTCGCAGGTGCCGAACACCACCGTATATGCGGCCCGCGGGTCGAGCAGCACGGTGACCGCCTACATCCGCGGCATCGGCCAGGCCGACCCGCTGTGGGGCGTGGACCCGGGCGTGGGCATCTACCTGGACGACGTGTACATCGCCCGCCCGCAGGGCGCGCTGCTGGACGTGTTCGACGTCGAGCGGGTCGAGGTGCTGCGCGGCCCGCAGGGCACGTTGTACGGCAAGAACACCATCGGTGGTGCGATCAAGTACATCTCGCGTGGCTTGCCGACCACGCCTGATGGCTTCGCGTCGATCACCGTCGGCAACTACAACCAGCTTGACGTGAAGGCCGCTTACGGTGGTTCGATTGGCGGCAGCAAGGCGCTGCGCGCGCGCGTGGCCGTGGCCAGCCTGAACCGTGACGGTTACGGCGAGAACAAGTACTCCGGGCAGGATGTCAGCGACAAGGAAATCCTCGCCGGGCGCCTGCAGGTGGGGGCTTACGTCAACGACGATTTCAATATCCAGTTCGCGGTCGACTGGATGGATGACCAGTCCGGCGTGCGCGGCGGCAAGATGCTTTCGCCCAACTTCCTCGACTACGTCATCGATCCGGCGCGCGGCTCCGGGCAGCAACCGCTGGATGACCGCTACGACATCCGCAGCGGCATGCCCAACGTCAATGACACCTCGATGCTGGGGCTGTCGGCGACCGCCAACTGGCGCGTGAACGATGATGTTTCGCTGAAATACATCCTCGCCAAACGCGAGTCCGATACCGAGACCAACATCGACTTCGACATGCTGCCCAATCGCATTGTCGATGTGCTCGCGTATTACAGCGACGAGCAGGTCAGCAACGAGTTGCAACTCAACTACGATGCCGGTGGTCGTGCGCGCGGCGTGGTCGGCCTCTACCACTTCGATGGCGAAGCGGGTGGCCAGGTGCTGAACAACTTCCTGAACGCGTCGTTCGGCGATACCCGCGGCACGGTGTTCACCAAGAGCATCGCGCTGTATGCCGACTGGACCATCGACCTCACCGAGAAGTGGAGCCTCGATCTCGGTGCGCGCTATACCGATGAAGAGAAGCATGCCGTCGTGTTGAACCGTGCTTACAGCGATGCGAGCTTCGACACGGTGATCGCGACCCCGGCCGACTTCGACAAGAAGGTGACCTTCAGCAACGTCTCGCCGAAGATTTCGCTTGGCTACCAGCTCAACCCGGACGTGCTGCTCTATGGCCTGGCTTCGCGCGGCTTCAAGTCGGGCGGCTACAACATCCGCGCCAACAGCGCCGTGCCGCACACGCTGCTGCCCTTCGACGACGAGTCGGTCGACAGCTTCGAGGTCGGCGCCAAAATGGGGCTGCTGGACCAGCGCCTGTTCCTGAACGTATCTGCCTTCCACAACAAGTACGAAGACATCCAGCTGTCCGTGTTCACCGGGTACGATTCCAATGGCGACGGCGTGGACGATGCCTTCCTCGGCGACTTCACCAACGCCGGCAAGGGTACGGTGCAAGGTGCGGAAGTGGAGTACCAGTTCCTGCCGACACGCAACTGGCTGATCAGTGGCAACCTGGCGTATCTCGACACCAAGTACGACGAGTTCATCAGTGCCGGCACCAATATCGCCGATACGCAGGTGTTCACCAACGCCCCGGAGTTTTCCGGCGCGCTGAACGTTGAATGGCGCACGGATCTGGCCAATGGCGGCAACCTCTCGGCCCGGGTCAGCTATGCCTACCAGAGCGAGGTTTACCCGACCACCGACCTGTCCGAGGAGATCAAGCAGGACGGCTATGGCCTGATCAACGCCGGCGTGGTCTGGCGCGCGAACGACGCCTGGACGTTCTCGCTGCAAGGCACGAATCTGGCCGACAAGGAATACCGGACCACCGGCTACAACATCGCCGCACTGGGCATCCTGACCGGCTTCTACGGCCCGCCGCGCCAGTACTCGCTGACCGCCCGCTACAACTTCTGACCGGGAGGCGGAAATGGGGAACGGACGGCAAGTGCGTTGTCCGCTCCCCGGTTTGGCAGAAGCCCATCCCGCGCCATGTGCGGGGTGGGCTTTTTGTCGTAGCCCCCCGCAAGGACGAGGGGGCAATGAAGAGTGCGTGGAGGGAAGCACCCAGTGAGAGGAAACGGGAGTCTGTTGCGGCACGTTGCTTCGTCTTTCCGGATACTCCGCTTTCACGCGTTCCTCGCCTTATCCTGCCTGCCATGCAAAAGGGGAGCCCGCACGCATGCTGAGCCTGGTGACGGTGGCGCTGGCCGGGGTGGCCTGGCTGGTGCTGATGTTCGGCGTCGCCCTGTACGGCGAGCGGCGGCCGGCCGTGTTCGCCCGCCACTGGCGCCACGTGTATGCGCTGTCGCTGGCGGTGCACTGCACCTCGTGGACCTTCTACGGCACGGTGACCCAGGCCGCGCGCTACGGCTGGCCGCTGCCGCCGACCTTCGTCGGCGCGATCCTGTTCTACGCGCTGGCCATCGGTATGATGATGCGGCTGGTGCGGCTGGCGCGCGAAACCAACGCCACCTCGCTGGCCGACCTGATCGCCGCGCGGCTGGGTCGCGATGCGTGGCTGGCGGCGACGGTGACCCTGATCGCCGCGCTCGGCCTGATCCCCTATATCGCCCTGCAATTGAAAGCCGTGGCGATGAGCTTCGGCATGCTTACCCAGCGCTCGGCCGATGCGGTGCAGAGCGCGGCGCCGTGGCGCGACAGCGCGTTGTACGTGGCGCTGGCGATGGCGCTGTTCGCGGTGCTGTTCGGCGCGCGCCGCGCCGATGTGTCCGAGCACAACCGCGGGCTGGTGCTGGCGATGGCGGCCGAGTCGCTGTTCAAGCTTGGCGCGATGCTGGCGCTGGGCGTGTTCGTCTGGTTCGGGCTGAAAGGCATCGACCTGCCCGCGCCGCAGCCGGTGGATGCGCCGGCCGGCGGCTTCATGCCGTTGGTGCTGCTGGGCGCGCTGGCGATGTTCCTGCTGCCGCACCAGTTCCACATCGGCGTGGTCGAATGCCGTGACCCGGCCGACATCCGTACCGCGCGCTGGCTGTTCCCGCTGTACCTGCTGCTGATCGCGCTGCCGATCCTGCCA
This sequence comes from uncultured Stenotrophomonas sp., assembly GCA_900078405.1. Lineage (NCBI taxonomy): Bacteria > Pseudomonadati > Pseudomonadota > Gammaproteobacteria > Lysobacterales > Lysobacteraceae > Stenotrophomonas > uncultured Stenotrophomonas sp. Next base: position 3,082,007 of record FLTS01000001.1, read on the forward strand.
CTGGCGCGCGCCGGCGGCGCCCTGCTCGGCACCAGTGTGCCCAGCGACATGTACACGCTGGCGCTGCCGTTCTCGGCCGGGCACACCGGCGTGGCGCTGTTCGCCTTCCTCGGCGGCTTGAGCGCGGCCACCGGCATGGTGGTGGTCAGCACGTTGACGCTGAGCCTGATGATCGGCAACCACTGGTTCGCGCCGGGCCTGCTGCGCAGCACCTGGGCGCGTGCCGGTGGCGACCACCGCCGCGAGCTGGTGTGGCTGCGGCGCGTGGGTATCTGCGTGATCATGCTGCTGGCGTGGGCCTACAGCCGCCTGATCGGCGGCGGCAACGTGCTGGCCGATATCGGCGGCATCTCGTTCTCGGCGATGGCCACGCTGGTGCCGGTGCTGGGCTTCGCGATCTGGCGGCCGCAGACGCCGCCGCGCGCGGCCATCGCCGGCCTGCTGGCCGGATTCGCCACGTGGGCGTGGGTGCTGCTGCTGCCCTCGCTGCTGCAGGGCAACGGCTTGGCGCCCGGTTGGCAGGTCGAAGGGCCGTTCGGCTGGCGTTGGCTGGCGCCGGATGCGTTGTTCGGCCTGACCGGCTGGAGCCCGTTGGGGCGCGCGGTGGGCGCCAGCCTGTTCGTCGGCACGGCGGTGACGCTGCTGGCGATGGCGTGGCGCCGCGACACACCCGACCGTGCCCGTCGCAACCTCGACGCCGATGCGCTGCGCGACGCCGGCCGCCGTTTCCTGCCGTACGAAAAAGTGCAGCACCTGCTGGCCGACGCACCACGCCACGGCCCGGTGCCGGCGAGGATCGAGGCCAGCATCGAACGCGAATTGTCCGCGGTGCTGGGCGCGGCTTCGGCACGCCTGCTGCTGGATGCCGCGCGCCGCGAGGAGGGCGAACTGGCGACGGTGGCGGCGATCGTCAGCGAAGCCTCGCAGGACCTGCGCTTCAACCAGCAGGTGTTGCAGGCGGCGTTGCAGAACATGAGCCAGGGCATCAGCGTGATCGACCGCGAGCAGCGGCTGGTGGCGTGGAACCGGCCCTACGCGCAGCTGTTCGGCTTCCCCGACGAACTGCTGCAGGTCGGCCGGCCGATCATCGACCTGACCCGCTGGGCGCTGCAGGCGATGCCCGAACGCGGTGGCGACGAGCGCGCGGTGGACCGGCGCCTGGCGTTCATGCGCGCCGGTACGCCGCACCTGACCGAGCGGGTGTTCCCCGATGGCCGCATCGTCGAGATCCGCGGCAACCCGATGCCCGGTGGCGGCTTCGTCGCCACCTTCACCGATGTCACCGAGTTCCGCCGCAACGAGCAGGCGCTCAAGCGCAGCAACGAGACGCTGGAGCAGCGCGTGGACGAGCGCACCGCGTTGCTGGAATCGGCCAAGCGCGAGGCCGAGCGCGCCAACGACGCCAAGAGCCGCTTCCTCACCGCCATCGGCCACGACCTGCTGCAGCCGCTGCACGCCGCGCACCTGTTCACCGACACGTTGGCGCAGCAGGTGGAGGCGCCGCCGCAGCAGCAGGCGGTGATGCAGATACGCGGGGCGCTGGATTCGACCACGCAGCTGCTGACCGGGCTGTTCGACATGTCGCGGCTGGAAGCCGGCGGGCTGGTGCCGCAGTCGCGCGACATGCCGCTGGCCGAGGTGCTGGACCCGCTGGCATCCGAATTCCGCGCGCTGGCCGCCGCGCGCGGGCTGGCCTTCCACTACGTGCCGACCCGCGCGTGGGCGGACAGCGACCCGCAACTGCTGCGCCGCGTGCTGCAGAACTTCCTCGCCAACGCGGTGCGCTACACCGCGCGCGGCGGGGTGCTGCTGGGCGTGCGCCGCGCGGGCGGGCGCGTGCGCATCGAGGTGCACGACACCGGGCCAGGTATCGCCCGCAGCGAGCAGCGGCGCATCTTCGAGGAGTTCCGCCGCGGCGAGGACAGCAGCGGGCAGGGGCTGGGCCTGGGGCTGGCCATCGCCGACCGCATCGCCGGGCTGCTGCAGGCGCCGCTGCGGCTGCGCAGCGAACCGGGCCGTGGCACCGTGTTCTCGGTGTCGCTGGCCACCGTGCCGGCGCCGGTGGAAGCCGTCCCGCCAACGCTGGCGATGGCGGAACCGGCGGCGACGCCGGTGGCCACCCGCGTGCTGGTGGTGGACAACGACCCGGCGGCGCTGGCCGGGTTGGCCGCGCTGCTGCGCGGCTGGGGCTACGAGGTGGCCGAGGCGGGCGGCGACGCCGGTGCGGTGGCGGCCATGCAGGCCGCTCCGGCGGCGTTGTGGCTGTTCGACTACAACCTGGACGACGGTGACACCGGCACCGCCCTGCATGCGCGCCTGACGGGGCGCTTCGGTGCGCGGCCGACGCTGATCCTCAGTGCCGACGACAGCCTTGCCACCCGCCGCGAGGTACTGGAGCAGGGCTTGACCCTGCTGCACAAGCCGGTGCGGCCGCTGGCGCTGAAATCGATCCTCGACCGCCTGCTGGTCGCGCGCGCGGCGGCGAAGGCACCGCCGGGCTGATTTCCCTGGCGGAGAGGCGGTGGATCAGTCCGGCGTGGTCATCTGCGCCAGACCGACGTCGGCCAGCCGCGTGATCAGCTTTTCCAGCACCTGCTCTTCCTCGTCGGTCAGCACCGACATCAGCTTGCGGGTGATCTCCATCACCATCGGCGCCACCGTCTCGTACACCTCGAACCCGGCCGCCGACAGCGCCAGCACCGAGCGACGGCGGTCGTCGCCGTGGGTTTCGCGCTTGATGAAGCCGCGCTCCAGCAGGCGCGCCACCGCGCGGCTGACCGCGACCTTGTCCATCGCCGTGCGGTCGGACACCTCGCTGGCCGACGAGCCCGGGTACAGCGCCAGGATGGTGATCACCCGCCATTCGGGAATCGACAGGCCGTAGCGCTCGCCGTACAGCCGGGCGATGTTGCTGCTGACCCGGTTGGACAACACGCTGATGCGGTAGGGCAGGAACTGCTCGAGGTCGAGCAGCACGTGCGATGCGCGGAAGCTGGTGGACTTGCTGTATTCGGAAGAGCTCATGTTGCACTGCACCTTGATGGTCGTTTCATGTGAAACTACAACTCTTGGTTCTGATCCGCATCGCGGACCCCCTTTGATCCCCTCGTCGCCGCCCCCCGGCGGTGGCGGCCCACGTTTCCGGAGGCCAGCCATGAACATCCACGACCCCGCCGCATCCGGCACGCCCGACCCGGGCATGCAGGTCACCACCTTCGAGAACCCGATGGGCATCGACGGTTTCGAGTTCGTCGAGTTCGCCGCACCGGCCGGGCAGGCTGACCGGCTGCACGACTACTTCCGGAACATGGGATTCACCGCCGTACTGCGACACCGGCAGCGTGCTATTACGGTATACCGCCAAGGCGGCGTCAACTTCCTCGTCAACGAGGAGCCGGATTCGTTCGCCGCCGCCTTCGCCGCCAAGCATGGTCCCTGTGCCTGCGGCTTCGCCATCCGCTTCCGCAAGCCCGCTGCCGAAGTGCTGGCCGCGGCGCTGGAAAACGGTGCAGAACAGCACGCCGAGCTGGCCGACACCCGCGCGGTACCGGCGCCGGTGATCAAGGGTATCGGTGATTGCATGCTGTACCTGGTGGATCGCTACGGCGCGGCCGGCAGCATCTACGACGCCGACTACGCGCCGATCGAGGGCGCCGAGCAGAACCCGGCCGGCTTCGGCCTGACCTTCATCGACCACCTGACCCACAATCTGTATCTGGGCAACATGCAGCAGTGGTCGGACTATTACGAGCGGCTGTTCAACTTCCGCGAGATCCGCTACTTCGACATCAAGGGCGCCAAGACCGGGCTGGTGTCCAAGGCGATGACCGCGCCGGACGGCATCGTGCGCATCCCGCTCAACGAGTCCTCCGACCCGAAGAGCCAGATCAACGAATACCTGGACGCCTACAATGGCGAGGGCATCCAGCACATCGCCTGCTTCACCGACAACATCTACGACACCGTCGAGGCCATGCGCGCGCGCGGTATCGAGTTCCTGGACACGCCGGATACCTATTTCGACGTGGTCGACCTGCGTATCCCCGACAACGGCGAGGACGTGCCGCGCCTGCGCCGGAACAAGATCCTGATCGACGCCGACCCGGAGACCAAGCAGCGCAAGCTGCTGCAGATCTTCACCCAGAACTGCATCGGCCCGATCTTCTTCGAGATCATCCAGCGCAAGGGCAACGAAGGCTTCGGCGAAGGCAACTTCCAGGCGCTGTTCGAGAGCATCGAGCGCGACCAGATCAAGCGCGGCGTGCTGTAAGGCACACTGCAAAAGCCCCTCTCCCATCGGGAGAGGGTTCCGCAAATCGCAAACACAGGCAGGTTGGCGATGGTCAGTGACGGTTATCAATCCGGCTTCGGCAACGAGTTCGCCACCGAGGCGGTGCCCGGCACCTTGCCGGTGGGGCGCAATTCGCCGCAGCGCGTGGCCCACGGGCTGTATGCCGAGCAGCTGAGCGGCACCGCGTTCACCGCGCCGCGCGGGACCAACCGCCGCAGCTGGCTGTACCGCATCCGCCCGGCGGCGATGCACGGCGAGTTCGCGCCGTTCGCACAGCCGCACCTGCAGGGCGACTTCAGCCGCGGCGCGGTGTCGCCCAATCAACTGCGCTGGAACCCGCTGCCATTGCCGGCCACGCCCACCGACTTCATCGAGGGCCTGTTCACGATGGGCGGCAACGGTTCGCCCGAGGCGCACACCGGCGCGGGCATCCACCTGTACGCGGCCAACGCCGACATGCGCGGGCGCTGGTTCTACGATACCGATGGCGAACTGTTGATCGTGCCGCAACTGGGGCGACTGCGGCTGCGCACCGAGATGGGGGTGCTCGACGTCGAGCCGCAGCAGATCGCGGTGATCCCGCGCGGCGTGCGCTTTGCGGTCGAGCTGCCGGACGGACAGGCGCGCGGCTATGTTTGCGAGAATTTCGGCGCGCTGCTGAAGCTGCCGGACCTGGGCCCGATCGGCAGCAACGGCCTGGCCAACCCGCGCGACTTCGAGACACCGGTGGCGGCGTTCGAGGACATCGAGGGCCAGTTCGAACTGATCGCCAAGTTCCAGGGGCGTTTGTGGCGTGCCGACATCGGCCACTCGCCGCTGGACGTGGTCGGCTGGCACGGCAACTACGCGCCGTACCGCTACGACCTGCGCCGCTTCAACACCATCGGCTCGATCAGCCACGACCACCCGGACCCGTCGATCTTCCTGGTACTGCATTCGCCCAGCGATACCGCCGGCACCAGCAACATGGACTTCGTGATCTTCCCGCCGCGTTGGCTGGTGGCGCAGGACACGTTCCGCCCGCCGTGGTTCCACCGCAACGTCGCCAGCGAGTTCATGGGCCTGATCCACGGTGCCTACGACGCCAAGGCCGAGGGTTTTGTGCCCGGTGGCTGCTCGATCCACAACAGCATGACCGGCCACGGCCCCGACGCGGCCACCTTCGACAAGGCCTCCAGCGCGGATCTGAGCAAACCGGACATCGTCACCGACACGATGGCCTTCATGTTCGAAACGCGCGGGGTTATCCGCCCGACCGAGCAGGCCATCGCCGCCGGCCACCGCCAGCGTGATTACCTGGCGTGCTGGAGCGGACTGCGCGCCAATTTCAGGCGCGGGTGACAGGCGCGGAACGGGCTGCGCTCAGTCTTCGGCGCGGCCTTCCGGCGGCGGCAGCTGCTCCGCGCGCGCGCTGTCGTCGCCCGGCACTTCCGGGCGGCTTTCCATCATCAGCGACAGCGCCGCCTTGGCCATCAGGTGCGCGCTGATCGGCGCGGTGATGAACAGGAACACGGTGATCAGCAGCTCGCGCGGCTGCGGGTCCTCGCCGAGGAAGATGTGGTAGGCCACCGAGCAGGCCAGCACGCAGCCCACGCCCAGCGTGCTGGCCTTGGTCGGTGCGTGCAGGCGCTTGAAGAAGTCGGAGAAGCGCACCAGTCCCAGCGCGCCGACGACGATGAAGAAGCAGCCGAACAGCAGCAGCGCCGACAGCACGATTTGCAGGAAGGTGGTCATTCGACGATGTCCCGGCGCAGCACGAACTTGCTCAGCACCACGGTGCTGCAGAAGCCGAGCATGGCGATCACCAGCGCCGCCTCGAAGTAGATGGCCGAGTCGATGTACATGCCGAACAGCATCAGCTCGGCGATGGCGGTGATCGAGAGGGTGTCCAGCGCGAGAATGCGGTCGGGTACGGTCGGGCCACGCAGCAGCCGCCACAATGCCAGCAGCATCGCCAGGCCGACCGCGTGCATGCATACCACCAGCGTGGTTGCGAAAATCAGGGAGCCATTCACGGGAATATCTCCATCAGCGGCGCCTCGTAGCGGGTCTTGATCTCGGCGATCAGCGCGTCGGCATCCTGCAGATGCAGCACGTGCACCAGCAGGTGGCGGCGGTCGTCGGACAGCGCCGCGGACACCGTGCCGGGGGTCAGCGTGATCAGGCTGGTCAGCGCGGCGATGCCGTGGATGTTGCCGATGTCCAGCGGCACCCAGATGAAGCCGGGGGTGAGCCTGCGCTCCTGCCCCAGCACCTGCGCGGCTACCCGGAAGTTGCACATCAGGATGTCCCACAGCATCACCCCCACCAGTCGCGGCAACGGCCGCAGCGTGCCGATGCGGGCGAACTCGCGGTCCAGCCGCGCCGCAAACAGCGGCACCACCACGCCCAGCAGCATGCCCAGCAGCAATTGGCCGAAAGTGAAGCTGTCGGACATCAGCAGCCAGAATGCGACCACCACCAGCGACAGGAAGGGCGCGGGCAGCAGCCGGCGCAGCAGGGGACGACGCGTGCTCATGGCGCCCTCGATTGCGGCACGGTGCCGCGCACGTCGAGCAGGTAGTGCTGCGGCGACAGCAACTGCGCGGCGGTGGCGTCGGCCTGCCGCATCAGCGGTGCGGCAAACAGGCTCATCGCCACCGTGCAGGCCAGCAGCAGGGTGGTGGCGGCGGTCTCGAACGGCCGCGCCGGCACGTCGGGATCGGGCAGGGGCGGCGCGTCGTCATCGCCGGGCACGTGCCAGAACAGGCGGATACCGCTGCGCACCAGCGCGATGATCACCAGCAGGCCGCTGCCCAGCACCGCCGCCCATACCACGCCGATGTGCGCGTCCGGCACCGCCGCCAGCAGCGTCGCCTTGGCGAGGAAGCCGGCCAGCGGCGGCAGCCCGGCCATCGCTACCGCGCCGAGCAGGAACAGCAGCCCCGGCACGGTCTTGCCCGGCAGCGCCGCGGCCAACTCGTGGCCCTCGCGCTCGCCAGCGCGGAAGCGACGGCGGCGGATCAGGTCGGCGACCAGGAACAGCGCGGCGGCGGTGAAGGTGCTGTGCGGCAGGTAGAACAGGCCAGCAGCCAGCGTGCCGGCGTTGCCCAGCGCGAAGGCGATGAACAGGGTGGCCGCCGACACCACCACCAGGTAGGCCACCTGCACCCGCAGGCGGGTGGCGGCCAGCGCGCCCAGCGCGGCCACCAGCAGCGTTGCCAGCCCGGCCCACAGCAGCCAGTCGGCGCCGTAGCCGGCCAGCGCGCCGGCATCGCTGCCGAACCATTGCGTGCTTATCCGCAGCACTGCGTAGAGGCCGACCTTGGTCATGATCACGAACAGCGCGGCCACGGCCGCCGGCGCGCGTGCGTAGGACTCCGGCAGCCACAGGTACAGCGGCAACAGCGCGGCCTTGGCGCAGAACACCACCATCAGCAGCCCCAGCGCGGTCTTGGCCAGCTTCAGGTGGGTGGGCGGCAGGGTGGCGATGCGCTGGCCGATCTCGGCCATGTTCAACGAGCCCAGCGTGGCGTAGAGCATGCCCAGCGCGATCAGGAACACGGTCGAGGCGCTGACGTTGAACACCACGTAATGCAGGCCGATGCGCAGGCGCAGGCCGCGGCCGCCGGACAGCAGCAGGCCGTAGGAGGCGCTCAGCAGCACCTCGAAGAACACGAACAGGTTGAAGATGTCGCCGGTCAGGAACGCGCCGTTGAGGCCGACCAGCTGGAACTGGAACAGCGCGTGGAAGTGCGGTGCGCGCCGGTCCCAACCGGTGCAGGCATGCAGCAGGCAGGCCGCGGCACCATGCACGGCGTCGAGCGAATCGCGCTGCACCCGGACCGAATGCCGCGCCATTCGCTCGACGCCGTGCAGCGCCTGCAGCAGGCAGGCCGCGGCCAGCAGCAGGGTGGTGCCCAGCATCCAGCCGGCCAGGCGGTCGGCGACCAGTGCGATGCCCAGCCGCGCCGGCCAGTCGCCGAGCAGATAGACCAGCACCTCGCCCTGCAGCGTGCGCGCGAGCAGCTGCGATTCGACCAGCGCCAGCAGTGCCAGGCTGGCCCAGGCCACGCTGCGCTGCACCTTGGGCCCGTAGCGGCGGTGCTCGACGAACAGCGACAACGCGGCGCCGAGCATCGGTACCAGGATCGGCAGGATCACCAGGTGGCTCATGCGCCGCTCCCATCACCGCGCCGGCCTTCGTCCGGCTCGTGCGCATCGACGTGGTCGCTGTGGTTGTCGCTGCGGCTGCGCATGGCCAGCACGATGCTGATCGCGGTCATGGCGAAGGCGATCACGATGGCGGTCAATACCAGCGCCTGCGGCAGCGGGTCGGTCTGGTGCGCGAGGTCGGCGGGGATGCCGTCGCGCAGTACCGGCGCCTTGCCGCTGACCAGCCGCCCGCCGGCGAAGATCAGCAGGTTGGTGGCGTAGGACAGGAAGGTCATGCCGAGGATCACGTCGAAGCTGCGCGCACGCAGCGTCAGGTAGATGCCGATGGCGGTGAGCACGCCGATCGCGCTTGCCAGCGCCAGTTCCATCAGTGCATCTCCCCGGTGCGGGCCGAGCGGCGTTGCAGGTCGATCTCGCCGTGGCGCGCGTTGCGCGTGCGCGAGGGCTTGATGGTGCCCATCATCGACAGGATCAGCATCACCCCGCCGAACACCACCAGGTAGACGCCGGTGTCGAAGCCCATCGCGCTGGCCAGCTCCAGCTCGCCGACCAGCGGCAGCTCCAGCACGAGGTGGCCGCTGGTCAGGAACGGCACGCCGAACAGCAGCGAGGCCGCGCCGGACAGCAGCGCCACCAGCAGGCCGGTGCCGATGCAGCGGATGTAATCGAAGCCGAAGCGCGATTCCACCGACGCAGTGCCCTGGATCACGTACTGGATCAGCAGCGGCACCGCCAGCACCAGCCCGGCGATGAAGCCGCCGCCGGGCGCGTTGTGGCCGCGCAGGAACAGGAAGATCGACACAGTAAGAGTGAGCGGGAACATGATCTGCGCCAGGTCGGCCGGCACCGGCAGCTTGATCGGCGGGCCGGGCATGATCTGCTCCGGCGCCATCCGCGAGCGCCGCAGCAGCGCGTGCACCACCAGCGCGGCGATGCCGAACACGGTGATCTCGCCGAAGGTGTCGAAGCCGCGGAAGTCCACCAGGATCACGTTGACCACGTTGTGGCCGTAGGCCTCGGGCAGCGAGCGGCGCAGCATCTCGCCGGCCACGGTGTCCGGCGGCAGCGTCATCATCGTGTAGGCCAGCGCCGCCAGCCCGGTGCCGGCGACGATGGCGATCAGCGCGTCGCGGCGCTTGCGCCAGCGGCCGTGCTCGGGCGGCGACTGCGCGGGCAGGTAGTTCATGCCCAGCAGCATCAGCGCCAGCGTCACCATTTCCACCATCAGCTGGGTCAGCGCCAGGTCCGGCGCCGACAGGAACACGAAGGTCAGCGCCACCATCAGCCCGGTGCCGCCGACCACGATCACTGCCAGCAGGCGCTGCCGGTACAGGAACAGGCCGCCGAGCGCGCAGGCCAGCATCACCAGCCACAGCGCCCAGCCCAGCAGCGGCATTGGTTGCGGCGATGGCCACGCCGGCCATGCGGGGGCAGCCAGGTGGGGCGCGGCGGCAGCGGCCATCGCCACCAGTACCAGCGCCAGCAGCATCCGCTGCAGGCCGCCGTTGGTCAGCGCGTGGGTGCAGCGCTGGGCGAGGCCGAACAGGGCGTCCATGCCGCGCTGGAAAGCCTGCTTGCCGAGCGGGTGGTTGCGCGCGGCGTACAGATCGGTGAGCCGGCGCAGGCCGAAATACAGTGCGATGCCGCCGGCCACGCCGACCGCGCTCATCGCCAGCGGCAGGTTGAAGCCATGCCAGATCGACAGGCTGTAATCGGGCAGGGCCGGGCCGAGGATCGCCTGCGCGCCGGCCCGCAGCACCGGCGCCACGGTCAGCGCCGGCACGATGCCGACCGCAAGGCAGATCAGCACCAGGATCTCCACCGGCAGCTTCATCCAGCGCGGCGGTTCGTGCGGCGCCACGTCGATGTCCAGCGGGCCCTTGCCGAAGAAGGTGTCGTGCACGAAGCGCAGGCTGTAGGCCACGCCGAGAATGCCGGCCAGCAGCGCGGTGCCGCTGACCGCTGCGCGCATCCACTGCGGGCCGCCGGTGGCCAGCGCCTCGGCGAACAGCATTTCCTTGGACAAAAAGCCGTTGAGCAGCGGGATGCCGGCCATCGCCAGCGAGGCGACGATCGCCAGCGCGCTGGTGAACGGCATCAGCCGGCGCAGGCCGCCGAGCCGGCGCATGTCGCGGGTGCCGGTCTCGTGGTCGATGATGCCGGCGGCCATGAACAGCGAGGCCTTGAAGGTGGCGTGGTTGAGGATGTGGAACACGCCGGCGACCACCGCCATCGGCGTGGACAGGCCGAACAGCAGGGTGATCAGGCCCAGGTGGGAGATCGTCGAGTACGCCAGCAGGCCCTTGAGGTCGTGCTGGAAGATCGCGTTCCACGCGCCGACCAGCAGGGTGACCGCGCCGATGCCGCTGACCACGTAGAAGAACAGCTCGCTGCCGGCCAGCGCCGGGTGCAGCCGTGCCAGCAGGAACACGCCGGCCTTCACCATCGTCGCCGAATGCAGGTAGGCCGACACCGGGGTCGGCGCGGCCATCGCGTGCGGCAGCCAGAAGTGGAACGGGAACTGCGCGCTCTTGGTGAAGATGCCGGCCAGCACCAGCAGCAGCACCCACGGGTACAGCCGGTGGCCACGGATCAGCTCGCCCGAGGCCAGCACCGCGTCCAGGTCGAAGCTGCCGACGATGCGCCCGATCAGCAACACGCCAGCCAGCAGCGCCAGCCCGCCGGCGGCGGTGATGACCAGCGCCATGCGCGCGCCTTCGCGCGCGTCCCTGCGGTGCGACCAGAAGCCGATCAGCAGGAACGAGCTGATGCTGGTCAGCTCCCAGAACACCACCAGCAGCAACAGGTTGCCGGACAGCACCATGCCCAGCATCGAGCCCATGAACAGCAGCAGAAACGAGAAAAAACGGGGCACGGGGTCTTCGGGCGACATGTAGTAGCGTGCGTACAGCACCACCAGCGCGCCGATGCCCAGCACCAGCCCGGCGAACAGCCATGCCAATCCGTCCAGGCGCAGGCTGAAGTCCAGCCCGATCTGCGGCAGCCACGGCCAGCCGGCGCGCGGCACCGCGCCGTCGAGCACGGCCGGGGTCATGGCGCCCAGCAGCACCAGCCCCAACAGGGGGGCCAGCGCGGCCAGCCATGCGCCGGCGCTACGCGACAGGCGGCCGTGCAGGGCGATCAGCGCGGCCGTCAGGAACGGCAGCGCGAGCAGCAGGGGGAGAACGGATGTCATGCAGGGAATGCGGGATTCGCGAGCAGGCCCCGGAGTCTAGCAGGCGCCTTTTTCCCGCCGGAACCCGTGCATGAACGTGCCGTTCGGGTTCGGGGCACTACAGCGGCGGGCGCGAGTGCTGGTCGCGGACCAGCAGGGTGTCCGTCTCCAGCGTCGCCACCAGCCTGCGTGCGACGCTGCCGATCAACAGCTCGAACAGCGCGCCGCGCCCGTGCGTGGCCACCACCACCAGCTCGGCTTCGGCGGCCTCCCGCTGCAGCAGCGGTGCCGGGTCGCCCGGCTCGATCACCAGCCGTATCCGTTCCGGCGGCGGCAGCGGCCGCAGCCCGGCGAGGAAGGCCCGTGCCTGCGTCCGCGCCTGTTCGTGCGCCTGCGCCAGCAGGGTGTCGTGGTCGCCGCCGAGCAGTGCGCTGCCGGGTGTTTCCAGCGCGTGCACCAGTGCCAACTGCAACGGCTGCCCGAACAGTGCCAGCGCGCGGTTGGCGGCATTGGCCGAACTGCCGGAGAAGTCCGTGGCCACGGCCAACCTGCGGTAGTGCCCGCGCACGCGCTGGTGCACCACCAGCAGCGGCAGTGGCGAATGGCGCGTCAGCCACAGCACGGTGGAGCCCAGCAGCGGCAGCTCGAACGCAGGGTCGCTGGCGATGCCGGTGATGATCAGCCCGCAGCCTTCCTCGGCGGCCAGCTGCAGCAGTGCGCGGCCGACGTGACCCTCGGTCACCCGCACGCTCAGCGCGACGCCCTCGGCGTCCGCACCGATGTCGCGGCGCAGGCGTTGTTCCAGCCGGGTGGCGTCGGGTGCAGGCCCGGTGGCGAGGAACGATTGCGGCGGCGGTGCCGGTGGCAGCACGGTCGCCACCACCAGCCGCGCCTCCCATTGCCGTGCCAGTTGCAGTGCACGGGACAGCGCGCGGTCGCAGCGTGCGCTCAGGTCGGTGGCGAGCAGGATGGCGGCGGGCGGCGGGGTGGTGTGCGTCATGGTGCTCTCGGCATGGCGGTTGCTTCGAGTCTACCCGGTGGGTGCGGCGGAGTCGGCATCACCTATGCTTGCGGCATGGCAATGGAACGAAGTGGCGAAGACCGGCCGCGGCACGCGCTGGTGTTCGGTGGCAGCGGGCAGATTGGCGAGCGCGTGCTGGCCGGCCTGCTGGCGGCCGGTTGGCAGGTGACGGCGGTATCGCGCGTGCCGCGTGCGCCGGCGCCGGGGGTGGCATGGCGGCTGGGCGACCTGTCCGGCGCGTGGCAGGGCCCGGCATCGTTCGATGCGGTGTTCAGTTGCGGCCCGCTCGACCACTTCGCGCGCTGGTATGCCGCCTCGGATGTCGGCGCCGTGCGCGTGGTGGCCTTCGGCTCCACCAGCGTCGAGGTCAAGGGGGATTCCAGCGAACCGGCCGAGCGCGACGTCGCCCGCCGCCTGCGCGAGGCCGAGGCCATGCTGTTCGCCACTGCGCACGAACGTGGCGCGGCGGCGACGGTGCTGCGTCCGACGCTGGTCTATGGCGCCGGCCGCGACGCCACGCTGAGCGCGATCGCCGTGCTGGCCTCGCGCACCGGCAAGACCGCGCGCTTCAAAATGGGCGGCGCGCTGCTGGCCTCGCGCACCGGCTTCTTCGTGCTGCCCTCCGGTGCCGATGGCCTGCGCCAGCCGGTGCACGTGCAGGATCTGGCCGACGCGGCGTTGCAGGTGCCACAGTACCCGGCCACGGCCGGGCGGGCCTACGCGCTGGGCGGCGGCGAGGTGCTGGGCTATGCCGAAATGGTGCGGCGGGTGCTGGCCGCGCTGCGGCCGCAACCGCGCCTGCTGCGCGTGCCGGCGCCGTTGTTCCGGGCCACGCTGGCGCTGGCACATGCCGCAGGCCGCCTGCGCGGCATGAATGCCGCGGCATTGGCGCGCATGCGCGAGCCGCTGGTGTTCGACATCGAACCGGCACGGCGCGACTTCGGCTACGCCCCGCGCCGGTTCGACCCGACCCGGGAAATGCTCGTCCCGTAGGTGTGGGGCTTGCCCCACACGAAGCTTTCCCGGCAACGTCCCGTGCGGGGCAAGCCCCGCATCTACGATCCCGCGTTTCGCAGACGGGGCCTGCCGCTCAATACCTCCAGCCGAACTGCCGGTACAGCTTGGCCAGCACCCAGATCGGGCCGATCAGCAGGTAGGTCAGGTCGGTGAGGAAGCTGGGCCGGCGGCCTTCGATGTGGTGGCCGATGAACTGCGCGATCCACGCCACCACGAACAGGCCGATGCCGGTGTACAGCAGCGCATGCAGCCCGTAGCGCTCCTCGACCAGCCGGCAGATGCAGCCGGCGGTGAAGAACAGGATCAGCATGCCGATGCCCAGTGGCCGCGACAGGCGGTTGTAGTACGCCCATGCGCCGAACATCGCCAGCGCCGCCCAGATGCCGTACTGGAACCACGGCAGCAGCGGCGGAATGCACCACAGCAGCGCGATCACCGACCACGCGATGGCCGGTACCGCGAACACGTGGATGGCCTGGTTGGTGGCGTTGCGATGGTCGCCGGAGTAGCTGGCGAACCAGCGGTCGATGGGGCGGGCGGTGCTCATGTCCATCCTTTGCTCCGGCGGTAGCAGGGCGCGCCCGGCCGGGCGCGCAGGGGGTCAGTCGATGTGGATGCCGGCCAGTTTCTGCAACGCCTCGGCATATTTGTCGCGGGTGCGCGAAATCACCTCGGCCGGCAGTTCCGGGCCGGGTGCGGTCTTGCCCCAGTCCAGCGTCTCCAGGTAGTCGCGCACGAACTGCTTGTCGTAGCTCGGCGGGCTGGTGCCGAGCTGGTACTCGTCGGCCGGCCAGTAACGCGAGGAATCCGGGGTCAGCATTTCGTCCATGATGTACAGGCGGCCGTCGGCGTCGGTGCCGAACTCGAACTTGGTGTCGGCCAGCAGGATGCCGTGCTCGGCCGCGTATTCGGCGGCGAACTTGTAGATGCGCAAGGTGGCATCGCGCACCTTCTCGGCCAGTTCCGCGCCCACCGCCTTGACCATCGCGTCGAAGTCGATGTTCTCGTCGTGGTCGCCCACCGCCGCCTTGGTGGACGGGGTGAAGATCGGCTCGGGCAGTTGCTGCGCCTGTTGCAGGCCGTCGGGCAGCACGATGCCGCTGACCTTGCCGGTGCGCTGGTAGTCCTTCCAGCCGCTGCCGATCAGGTAGCCGCGGGCGATGGCTTCCACCGGCACCGGCTTCAATTTCTTCGTCACCACCGCGCGCCTGGCGTACAGCGCCGGGTCCACGCCCTCGGGCAGCACGCTGGCCACGTCGATGCCGGTGAGGTGGTTGGGCATCAGGTGCTCGGTCTTGCCGAACCAGAAGTTGGATACCTGGCACAGCATCTCGCCCTTGCCGGGGATCGGGTCGGGCAGCACCACGTCGAACGCGGACAGGCGGTCGGTGGCAACGATCAGCAGGTATTTGCCGGGGGGAGTGTCGGCAGGCAACCGTTCGCGCGGAATATCGAACACGTCACGCACCTTGCCGCGGTGGCGCAAGGGCAGGCCGGGAAGATCGGATTGCAGCAGCGTGGTTGGCACGGGCACTCCTGGAACTTGGCGATGAAGCCGTCCGCTCAGGACCCGGGGGGCCCGCGGCTGGATGGCGGGCGGCCTAGTGTAAGGCCGTCCGGGGCCGCTGTGTAAAATGCCCATTCCCTTGTCGATGGACGCCCGCCCGCCCATGCGCTGGTACGGAAAACTGCTCGGATTCATCGCCGGCGCATTGCTGTTCAGGCCCAACCCGCTGTTCGGCGCCGCGCTCGGCGTGCTGCTCGGCCATGCCTTCGACAGCGACTGGTTCCGGCTGAACCGCGATGCCCCGTACCGCGAGCTGGGCCTGACCCGCGAGGCCAGCGACGCCGAGATCGATCTGGCCTACCGCCGTCTGATCTCGCAGTACCACCCCGACAAGGTGGCCGGTGCCGCGCCGGAGTTGCGCGCCCAGGCCGAAAGGAAAGCCCGGCAAATCAATGCCGCCTATGACCGCATCAAAACCCTGCGCAAGCGCTGAAGGCCCTGTCATGTCCAACTGCATCATCGCCCCGTCCATCCTGTCGGCCAATTTCGCCAAGCTGGGCGAGGAGGTCGACAACGTGCTCGCCGCCGGCGCGGACTGGGTCCATTTCGACGTGATGGACAACCACTACGTGCCCAACCTGACCATCGGCCCGATGGTCTGCCAGGCGCTGCGCAAGCACGGCGTGACCGCCCCAATCGACGTGCACCTGATGGTCGAGCCGGTGGACCGCATCGTCCCCGACTTCGCCGAGGCCGGCGCCAGCTTGATCAGCTTCCATCCGGAGGCATCGAAGCACGTGCATCGCACCATCCAGCTGATCAAGTCGCACGGCTGCAAGGCCGGGCTGGTGCTGAATCCGGCCACGCCGGTGGAAGTGCTGGACTGGGTGCTGGACGACCTGGACCTGGTGCTGCTGATGTCGGTCAACCCCGGCTTCGGCGGGCAGGCCTTCATCCCGTCCACGCTGGACAAGCTGCGTGCGGTACGGGCGATGATCGACAAGCGCGGCAGACCGGTGCTGCTGGAGGTCGATGGCGGCGTGAAGGCCGACAACATCGGCGAGATCGCCGCCGCCGGTGCGGACGCCTTCGTTGCCGGTTCGGCCATTTTCAACGCACCCGACTATGCGCAGGTGATCGCGCAGATGCGCGCCAACGTCGCCGCGGCACGGGGCTGAGCGGTGGCCGTCGGCCTGCGCATCCGCCCGGCGGTTGCCGATGACGCCGGCCTGATTCTGCGCTTCATCCGCGAACTGGCGGTCTACGAAAAGGCCGAAGCATCGGTGCAGACCGACGAGGCCGGCATCCGTGCCAGCCTGTTCGGCACGGACGCCAAGGCGCAGGCGCTGGTCTGCGAGCGCGATGGCGCGGCGATCGGGTATGCCGTTTTCTTCTACAACTACTCCACCTGGTTGGGACGCAACGGCATCTACCTGGAAGACCTGTACGTCAGCCCCGAGCATCGCGGCTGTGGCGCAGGCAAGGCATTGCTGCAACACATCGCACGTCTGGCGGTGGAACAGGGCTGCGGCCGCTTCGAGTGGTCGGTGCTGGACTGGAACACCCCGGCGATCGATTTCTACACCGCCGCCGGCGCCAGGCCGCAGGACGAATGGACGGTGTACCGGCTGGAAGGCGATGCGTTGCGGCGTTTCGCAAGGGGGTAGGCAAGACGCCTCTTGTGGATGCGGGGCAAGCCTCACATCTACGGGGGGATTACCCGCGCTCGGTGCGGCGGGCTGAACTTCCATGCGCCTGCTGGAAAGGGGACGGCGTGATGAGGGCCGAGTTTGCGTTCGGGCCGGCCCTTGAAACAAAAGTGCCGGCGCGTGAGCGCCGGCACTGGTGTGGTACCTGAGGTTGCGGATCAGAACGAGTAGCGGGCACCCAGATAGAAGCGGCGCGGCTCGTTCCACGAGGATGCTTCGCCATACCCGTAAGTACCACCCGACACCAACCCGGATGCGGCAGTCGCAGACTGCTTGTCCAGGATGTTGAAGATGTCGAGGAAGAACTCGAGCTTGCCCACCGGCAACGCCTTGGTGTACTTGGCGCGGACGTCGAAGGTGTAGTACGACGGGCCCTCGTGGGCGCCGACCGAGCCTGGCAGCACCCAGGTGTCATAGACGCCACGGTCCACGTACTCGTCGCCCATGACCGGCAGGTAACGGGAACCCACCAACTGCGCAGTGGTGTACAGCGTGCCGCTGTTCCAGTTGAACACGCCGCTGACCTCGATGCCGTTGTTCCAGGCATAGGAACCCCATGCCTTGAACTGGTGCTTGATGTTGCCGGCCTGCTCACCCCACATGTTGGGGGCGCGTGGGTCGAGCGCGATCCAGTCACCCTGGTAGTCGGCGTTGCTGTCCGAGTTGGTGTTGCCCTTGGCGTCGTTGAAGGTGTACGACACCGAGCCCTGCCAGTTGTCCTTCCTGAACTTCTGCAGGATGACTTCATAGCCCATGTATTCGCGCTTGCCGCCAGCCAGCGTGCCGATCACGTAGTTGGAATTGGGCGCGCTGCTGTAGCCGAAGTACGAAAGCGGCAGGTAGTAGTACGAACCGGGCGCGGCAAGACCGTAATTGCCTTCCGGGTCGCTGGGGTCGAGCGATGCGTCGGAATACAACGCCAGGTCGTAGTCCTCGAGGATGTCCTTGGTCACGCGCCGGGTGGCGGTGATGGACAGGCTCAGGTCGTCGCGGAACGTGGTGGAGAAGCCGAGCATCATTTCGTCGGTGTACGGCGTCTTGGTGGCCGGTGCGAACAGGGCATCGGGTTCCTTTTCACCGCCGCGCACGCGGAAGGTCAGCCATTGATTGCCAAGGTAGACCTGCTCGTCGTAGCTGGGGCCGGTCAGGTTGCCGGCGAAGTCGGACATGTTGTTGCGGATCGGATCGTAGTAACGGCCGTAGAAGCCCCAGATCTTGCTGCGACCGTCACCGAACAGGTCGTACACCACGCTCAGGCGCGGCGCGAATTCCCAGTCGAACTTCGCCGATTCACCGCCCTTGGAGTCGAAGTGCTTCCACTGTTCGGCGCGCACGCCGGCATTGACCGTCCACTGGTTCAGTGTCCAGGTGTCCTGCAGGTAGAAGGTCTTGCCCTTGGAACTGACGGTGTAGGGGGCCGTCTGGGTTTCAAGGATGCGGTAGTTGTTCAGGTAACCGCCCGGATTGCCGTCCGTGCTGGTCAGCTGATAGGCCCCCAGCTCCGTCGAGGACACTGCGCCGTCACCATTGGTATCGAGCAGGCCGAGGAAGTAGGCCTTGTTTGCGCTGGCATTGATGCCGTTGATGATGCGCCCGTAGTCGGAAACCACGATCGGGCGTGTCGTCCAGCCGGCATCGGTGGAGGTGGCCTGATCCAGGGTCAGCCCGCTGTATCGGCCATCGATGGAGGTATAGCGAGCCTTGTCGCCGGTGTAGAAGGTGTCTTCGAAGTACTCGTTTTCCGTGCTGGTGATGCCCAGCTTGAACGTGTGCGAGCCGTAGGCGGTATCCAGCCAGTACTCGAGGCTGGCGCCGAATTCGTCACGGTTGCGCTCGTTGATGATGTTGTAGCCCAGGCCACCCAGGTTGCGCTGGGCGAGCGTGGCGTTGGCCGAGGACTGGAAGGCGATGGTGTTGGTCGCCGAGGCATCGGCCGCCGAGTCGGACAACTCGCCTTCGTGGCGGAAGCCATAGGCGGTCAGCCTGAGGTTTTCCCAGTCGTGGCTGTATTCCAGCTTGTAGTTGTCGCCACCCTGTTTGCGCGAGTAGTCGCGGTTGTTCAGGATCGAGGCGGTGGTCGTGCCGCTGATCTTGGTCGGGTCGTTGAAGAAGGTCGCGGTCAGGCGGTCATTGTCGGTGACCTGCCAGGTGGCCTTGAAGAAGCCGTATTCGGCATCGTTGTCCACCGTGCGCATGGATTCGCCGGTCTGGGCGTTGACCACGTCGGTCTCGCGGTACTTCTTCTGGTACGACGCGAAGAACCACAGCTTGTCCTTGAGGATCGGGCCGCCGAGGGTGAAGGCGGTGTCGTAGGTGGAGAAGCCGGATGCGGTGTTGTGCTTGTTGTCGGCAACCAGGTTGTCGTTCTGGAGGTAATAGTTCAGCGAGCCATGCCACTCGTTGGAGCCGGACTTGGTGACCACCTTGGCGATCAGGCCGGAGCCGCCGGCATATTCGGCGGGCACGCCGCCAGTGATGACCTGCTGCTCCTGGATGATCTCGGAGTTGAAGTTGGCGCCGAAGGTGCCGGAGGTCGGGTCGGTGACGTCCACGCCGTCCAGCAGGTAGACGTTGTCGGTGGAGGTGCCGGTGGCACCGCCGATGTCCGAATAGTTGACACCCGACTTCGATGAGGGGTTGCCGCCGGCACTGGGTTTCACACCGGGTACCAGTTGCAGGTAGCTCTGGTAGCTGCGGCCGGTGGGCAGCGATTCCACCTGCTCGAGGGTCAGCACGCTGCTGACGGTCGCGGACGTGGTGTCGATTGCGGCCAGGCTGGTGCCGGTCACGGTCACGGTGTTGAGGGTTGTGGTGTCGGAGGCCGCCGCCGCACCGCCACTCAGCATGTAGCCCAGGCTCAGTTCCTTGCCGCTGACCACGGCCACGTTGCTGGCCGTGAAGTCGTTGTAGCCGGAAGCCTCGATCTCGACGGTGTAGTTGGTCGCGGGATCCAGGCCATTGAGGCGGACACGGCCGGTCGAGTCGGTCACGCCGCTTCTGGAAATCAGGCTGTCCGGGGAGCTGACCTTCACCGTGGCGCCGGCCAAGGGCTGGCCGCTGGCGTCATTGATGGCGATGCGCAAGCCGCCGGTGTCGGCCAAGGCTGCACCTGCAAAGCACATCCCGAGTGCAACGCACAACGCTTTATGCCGGAACTGGTGACGCAAGTGGCTTCTCTTCACGACTTTGTTACTCCCCAAAAAGGTAATGGATGGTCGGCGGCACGATCTTGCTCATGCGTTACCAAAGTCATGCCGGTCGCTACCTTAAGTCAAGGTTCAGCTAGTTATTTACAAATAAATTGTTAATAACGTGACTATCATCACATTTTTATGGCGTTCAAGCACTGGAAAAGCAGGGGGAGCCGGTTGATTCCGGCTTCAGGTTCCTCACGCCCAAGCCCGGGGGAAGCTGTGTCCCTCAGATTTCGACTGTGTACAGGTGCTTTCTGCAGGCATTGCCAATGAGCGTCGACGACTCCCGGGTGAAGTCGGCGGGAATGCCGGTTGCTGGCTGGCAATCGCGAGGGTGATCGGAAGTGCTGGCCGATGGCGGGCTATGGGGAGACGGCTTTCCGCTCATGCGCCTTCCTCCACGTCCGCAACCCCATCGCAGCCAGGCCGACGAACAGCACGTACAGCACCGCAGTGGCATGCAGCGATTTCACCGCGTACATGCCCACGTAGACCACGTCCACCACGATCCACAGCCACCAGGCGGCGGCGTGGCGGCGCGCCTGCCACCATTGCGCGACAAGGCTGAGTGCGGCGAGCATCGCGTCCAGCCATGGCAGGGCGGCGTCGGTCCAGCTGTGCATGGCCGCGCCGAGGGCGAGGCCGAAGGCCATGCCGAGGCCGAGGTCGCGCGCGCATCCGTTGAACGACAGCGGCGCGATGACGACGCGGCCGTCGGGCTTGTCCTGCCGGTGCCAGTTGATCCAGCCGTAGAGCAGGAACGCGGCGAAGGCGCCTTGCAACAGGGTGTCCGAATACAGCCGGGCCTCGAAGAACACCAGCGCGTACAGGCCGACGGAAACCAGCCCGACCGGCCAGGCCAGCATCCGCCGCTGCGCCATCAGCCATACGCCGAGGATGCTGAAGGCGACGGCCGACCATTCCAGGATCGCGGGGTTCATAGCGCGATGGTCACCGACAGGCGCGCCTGGCGCGGGGCGCCGGGGAACAGGTAGTAGTCGCCGGCGCTGCTGCCGGTGTCGCGCCAGTAGAAGCGGTTGAAGACGTTGTCCACCGACAGGTTCCAGTCCAACGCATGCCCCCGCAGCTCATGCCGGAAGCGCAGGCCGGCGCCCACCACGCTGTAGCCGGGCGCGCGCACGCGGCCATCGACGGTGGCGACGTTCGAGGACGCGTAGCGCCAGCGGCCGGTGATGCCGAGGTCGGGGGCGAACGGCAGCTGGTAGTCGGCGTGCAGGCTTGCGCGCGTGGTCGGTACGTTGACCAGCGGGTGGCCTTCGTAGGTAGGCGTGCCGGTATCGTGCGCGCGTGCCCGCAGCACGCTGGCGCTGGCGGTGAGTTGCAGGCGTTCGCCGACACGTCCCCGCGCGCTCAGTTCCAGGCCGGTGTGGGTCTGCCGACCTTCCTGCACGAAGGTGTAGCCGTAATCGCTGTCGTCAGGCCTGGCGTACTGGAACGGCCGGCTGATGCGGAACAGCGCGGCGCCCAGCGTCAGCGAATCCGATGGTGCGTATTTGGCTCCTACTTCGATCTGGCGCGACAGCACCGAGGGCAGGAAGTTGCCGTCATTGCTGGTCCAGAACGGCGCTTCCTGCCCGAGCGCGATGCCACGCACGTAGCTGGCGTACACGTTGAGCTGGCCGGTCGCGCTCCAGATCAGCGCGGTCTGCGGCAGGAAGTGCGACACCCGGCTTTCGCGTTCGGGGTTGCCGCGCTTGTCCCATGCGCGTTCGTCCAACTGCACGAAGCGGCCGCCGGCCAGCCATTGCCAGTTGCCGGCGAAGCTCACCCGATCCAGCACGAAGAGGGCCTTCTGCCGGCTGTCCAGACGACGCACGGACGGGCCGGGATCCAGTGGGGAAGGATCGAACTGCGGCACGTCCCGGTCGTGGATGTTGGCCGTGCCGACGTACTCGTTGACGTTGCGGCGCTTGTCCACGCCGCGGCGGAAATAGTCCGCGCCGATCATCAGCTGGTGCTCCACCGTGCCGGTGGCGAAGCGGCCGCGCAGTTCGGCGCGCAGCTGCTGGTTGCGGCGGGTGTCGTCCGGGCTGCGGTAGTCGTAGATGTCGTAGTCGCCGTTGGGCGCGAAGTAGTTGCCCGGCACGCTGCCGTCCCAGCAGGATTCGGCGTAGTAGCAGCCATAGGCGAAGGCGACGTTGTCGTCGATCACCGAGCGGCTGTGGCTGGCCGACACGCGCGACTGCCACGCCGGGCTGAAGTCGTAGGTGTGCAGGGCGGTGAGGTTGGTGCTGTCGATGCCCACCGGCTGCTGCCAGCGCTGGTAACCGAGCATCTGCTTGCGGTCCACGTTGCGCGGCAGGGTGGTGGCGCCCAGCAACTGGTAACCCGAGACCGAGCGCTGCGCGCTGGTCTGGTAGTTGGCGTCCACTTCCAGCTTGCCGCGTTCGCCGAGCAGCCAGTCGCTGGCCAGCGAATAGAAATTGCGGCGGCCGTCGGCATGGTCGACATACGAGTTGCCGTCTTCCCATGCGGCGTTGAAGCGCAGGCCGATGCGCGGGGTCAGCCAGTGGCCCACGTCCACGGCGGCCAGTCGCGAGCCCTCCGAATCGGTGCCGAGGGTGACGCTGCGCACTTCGGCCGGGCGCTTGCCGACGAAGTTGATGACGCCGCCGGGGGCGATCACGCCGGCGGCGAGGCCGGCCTCGCCCTTGAGGATCTCCACCTGCTGCACGTTCTCCAGCGCCAGCCGCTGTTCGCCGGCGATGGTCAGGCCGTTGAAGCGGTAGCCGGTGGCGGTGTCCAGCGCGAAGCCGCGGATGGCGATGTTCTGGTAGTAGCCCACCGGTGCGTAGCTGTCGCCCAGCGAGGCGTCGTTGCTGGCCAGCTCGGACAGCGTGCGCACGTGGCGGCTGTCGAGCAGGCTGCGGTCCAGCACGCTGACCGAGGCCGGGGTGTTCTTCCAGTCACCGCTGCCGAAGCTGCTGGATTGGGTGTCCCTGGCGCCGGGCTGCTTGGCCTGCACGCGCACGGCGGCCAGCTCGGTGGGCGAGCGGTCGGCGGTGGTGTCGAAGGCACTGGCGTGCAGCGGCAGGGCCGCGCCCAGCGCGGCGGTCAACAGCGGGATTCGGTGGCAGCGGTTCATTCGTTTCGTCATCAGCCGTGGGGGGAGACGAAGCGAAGGCGTGCACGCGCGACCGGCCTCGAAGGCGGTGTGCCTGCTGCTCAAAGCTCCCTACGCCGGTGCAAACCGGATCAGGTTCCAAGGGACTCTCTCAGCCTGGACAAGCCCAGGCACCCCCGCTTCAGGGGTGTATTTGACCATAAACGGTACGGATTTGCCCCGCGTGCGCGTTCAGGCGGCAGCGTGCAGCGCGGCCAGCAAGGCCTGCCCGGCGCGGGTGCCGAACCATGCGGCGTGGCCCAGCAGGAAGGTGTGCCACGCCACGTCGGCATTGGCGACCGAGCCGGTGGCGCCGTGGAAATATTCGACCTCCGACAGTGCGAAATCGAAATGCACCACCGGCAGCAAGTCGGCCAGCAGGTGCACCTGCGCGGCGGACAGCGGCCGCACCTGCCGATAGCCGTCGAGCAGGGCGAGCGCGGTATCCGTGTGCACGGCCTGCATGCCGCGTTCCAGCTCCAGCCACGCCACCGCGTTGCGCTCGATCGCGGTGGCCAGATCGAACAGGGCGCTGGTGGGCGAGGCCAGCCCGAAATCGAGCACGGTCGCCACGCGCATGACATCGTCTTCGCGGCGCCAGAGCAGGTTGGAAACGTGCCAGTCGTTGTGCGCCCACAGCCGCGGCTCGGATTGCAGGCGCTGGTGCAGGCCCGCGTGCCACGGCAGCACGGTCTGCCGGAGGTCGTTCCGCCACGGCTTGCGTGAAAGATAGTCGGCCAGCGCCGGGCGTTCGCCGAAGTCGCGTTCGAGCAGTGCGATCGGATCGGCGGCGCGGATCAGATCGTCGCGCGCGACCAGCACGTGGGTGCTGCGCTGCGGAGCGTTGTAGTTCGCCGAAGCCCGGTGCAGCGTGGCCAGCATCCTGCCGGCTTCCCGTGCCTGGCCGTGGTCGGCAAGTGGCGTCCACGAGGGCACGTCACGGTACAGGTCCTGCCCGTCGCCCAGCGTGTGCAGTTCATAGGTCCAGTCACCATGCTCGATGGCGGTGGCGCCGTCGCGGTCACGCAGCACATCGACCACCGGCACGCCCGCGCCGGCAAGGTGGGCGATGAAGCGATGCTCCTCGCCCAGACTCGCCACGCCGCGCACATCGTGGTGATGGCGCTTGATGAAGACCTGCCCCGCCGCGCCTTCGACGATGGCGGCTGCCGACATCGGGCGCGGGCTGTGCCACAGGGCGGTGCTGGCGCCTTCAAGCTGCGGGAATCGCCCGCGCAGCCATGCAATCTCGCGTTCGCTGATCGCGGGCCAGTCGGCGGGCACCTCGTCGTTGTCGAGGCCTTGGACGCGGTGGTCGGTGTTCATCGAGAAAGCAGGGCACAGGGGGTGTCTTGATGCCATTAGGGTAGCGGCAGCACACGGGCTTGCGCCGGTTCCTGCCGTATTCCACGAAAGGGAAGCCCGCAGTGGGCACGCGGTCATCTTTGTATCCATTCCGCCACGCAAGGCCACGCCGCCCTAACTGCTGCCGGTGGAAGCTGGACATGCGGCACGTGCCGCGTCGTGGAGACTGCAGATGACCCGCCAGCACAAGACCGACCAGGTGCGGCAACAGCCGCGTCCCGGCGTGGAGGACCAGCGCCGGACCAATCCGGCGCGGCAGGCTTCGCGCACCGAACCGAGCCACCAGAAGGACGTGCACGACCAGCGGATGCTGGACCGGGAGCAGGAACCGGAGGAGCCGCGGGACTGAGGCATCCGCGCGGCCGGCGACCCGCGACAGCCGCCCGCTGGCGGCGTATCCGACTGAGGAGGTATCGCCATGAAGAAGCGGCATGTATTCAGTGCATCCAGCCTGCCGATGGCCGAGGCGGCGGTGGTGGCCGCGCGCCAGGCCGGCGTGGACAACGACGGCATCCTGCTGGTGGCGCGCTCGGACATCGAGAAATACGTGATCCCCGACAAGCGCAAGATGGCCGACACCGATCTGATCACTGCCGCCGGCCGCGGTGCCGGCTATGGCGCTGCCACCGGGCTGCTGGCGGGCCTGGTCGCTGTGGCGGTGCCGCCGCTGGGCGTCACCCTGGCTGGCGCGGCGGCCGTCGGCGTGGCCGGGGCAATGATCGGCAGCTTGGCGTCGGCGCTGCTGGGCGCGACTGTGCCCGATCCGGTGCGGCAGGCATTCGATGACGAAATCGAGGCGGGCAACATCCTGGTTGTGGTCGATGGCGAACCGGAGGTGCTGGAAGTCGCCGGCCCGGCCATCGCCGGGCTTGGCCTGCGCCCGTTGCCCTATGAATCCACGTCGGCATTGACGTGATGCGTGGCATGCGCGCGTTGGCGGCACGTTGTGATCGTCGCGGTTCCCTTCCAAGCGTGAGCCATATGCGGCATGGCATGCGCAATGGACGGTGGCGGGATGAGCGCGGGGCCCGCCCGCCGGTTCAGTGGGCGTCGGCGCTGGCCTGCCAGTCTGTCTGCCCGGCGGCCAGGGTCCAGCCGACCAGTTCGGTGGTGGCCTTGCCCAGCACGGTTTCGAATGCCGCCGCCACGCTGGCCACCTCGGTGCCGGCGGCCGGCTCGGCCAGCAGGAAGGTGTGCGAGGCCACCACGCGCTGGTTGAGGCTGTGGATCAGCTTGGCGTTGAGTTCGATGGTCGCCGCCGGCCGCTCGTTGCCCGCGTAGTCCGACTCGAAGCGGCGCAGGTCGATGGCCAGCTTGTAGTCGGCACGGATGCCGCTGGCGATGCGCGCCACCGCGGTGATGCGGCCGGAATCCTCGAAGCCGCGCAGCAGGGCGTCCTCCAGCATGTCGGTGGCTGGTTGCGCCCACGTGGCGCCCCGGTAGACCTCAAGTTCCGCAGGGGTGGGGCGCACGTTGATGCGCGGGCTGTCCACCATCCGCGCCGCGGCCGGCTTGGTGATGGCCAGTTGCCATTCCGCCTGCGGCCAGGCCGGGTCGGCGCTGATGCGCGCCTGCGGCGCATAGATCGTGATGGGGTCGCGGTTGTTGCTGCTCAGCAGCGAGCAGCCGGCCAGTGCCAGCAGACAGAACGGGGTGAGCAGGCGTGTCGGCAGGGAGCGCTTCATTTCGGTTCGAACTCCTTGGGGGCATCGCGGCCGAGCAGGTAGCGCACGGGGTTGTTTTCGAGGCGATCACTGACCCGGCGCAGGTCGCGGATTAGCCCGCGCAGCTCGGTCAAGGTGGGGCCGAGCTGGGCCAGGCCATCATTGGCGAAGCTGTTGATGGCGGCGCGGTTCTCGCCAAGGATGGCATCGGCATTGCCGGCGGCCGATTCCAGCTTGCCCAGGCTGGCGTCGAGCTTTTCCAGCGTGGCCGGCAATTGCCGCACGATGTTCTGGTCCAGGTGCTGGAGGGTACCGTTGGCGGTGGCGAGGGTGGCGTTGAGGTTGCGCGCGGCGTCGCGTGCCTCGACCAGCAGCGCCTGGGTACCCTGGTCGCGGTCGGCCAGCCCGCTGCTGATGGTTTCCAGGTGGGCCAGGGTATTGGAAATGCGGCCCACGTTGTCGTCGCTGAGCAGTTCGTCCATGCGCTCGACCACGCGGTTGGCCACGTCGGTGATGTTCTGCAGCGCCGAGGGGGTGGTCAGGATGGTCGGCACCGGCTCGCGGCTGGCGGTGGTGAGTGCCGGCGCCTGCGGGCTGCCGCCGCTGAGCTGGATGATCGACGGGCCGGTGAGGCTGGTGATGGCCAGCTTGGCGCGGGTGTCGGTCTTGACCGGGGTGGTGGAGTTCAGCCGTACCTTGGCGATGACTTTGCGCGGGTCGTCCGGCGCCAGCGTCAGCTCGGTGATCGAACCGACGGCGATGCCGTTGTATTGCACCGGGCTGCCCACCGACAGGCCGGTGACGGCTTCGTCGAACACCACCCGGTACTCCTGCCAGGTGCGGTCGGAGGAATACTTGGCTGCCCACAGGCCGAAGCCGAGCAGCGACAGCCCGACGATGAGGGTAAAGGCTCCGATCAGGACGTAGTTGGCTTTGGTTTCCATGAGGTCACGGCCGGGAACAGGGGAAGGGAATGACGTTGGGTGGCGGCGTTGGATGTGTCGGGGGATGAAGATTGCAGCAGGGTGATGAAGGCGAGGCAACGGGAAGGGTTCATTGCCGCTGCCCCGTTCCCCGTTCCCCGCTTTCGCGCGCTGCGCGCGCGCGCGGGCCGTGGAAATATTCGCGTATCCACGGGTGGTCGAGGCGTTCGATTTCCGGCAGCGGGGCGTTGGCGATCACCTTGTGGTCGGCCAGAACCGCGACCCGGTCGCAGATGGCGTAGAGCGTGTCCAGGTCGTGGGTGATCAGGAACACGGTCAGCCCCAGCGCCTCCTGCAGAGCCTTGATCAGCCGGTCGAACGCGGCCGCGCCGATCGGGTCGAGACCGGCGGTGGGTTCGTCGAGGAACAGCAGCGGCGGATCCAGCGCCAGCGCCCGCGCCAGCCCGGCGCGCTTGCGCATGCCGCCGGACAGCTGCGAGGGCAGCTTGTTGATGGCGTCGGCCGGCAGCCCGGCCAGCTTCACCTTCAGCAGCGCCAGTTCGTAATGCCACGCCTCGGGCAGTTCCGGGTAGTGCTCCTTCAGCGGCACCTGCACGTTCTCGCCGACGGTGAGCGAGGAGAACAGCGCGCCGTCCTGGAACAGCACGCCGGTGTTGCGCTCGATGTGCAGGCGCGCGGCGGGTTCGTCCGAGCGCGCGTCCTCGCCCAGCACCTCGATCCGGCCGGCGTCGGGCCGGCGCAGGCCGAGGATGGAGCGCATCAGCACCGACTTGCCGGTGCCCGAGCCGCCGACCACGCCGAGGATCTCGCCGCGGCGCACGTCCAGGTCCAGCCCGTCGTGCACGGTCTGGCTGCCGAAGCGGTTGACCAGCCCGCGCACGTTGATGGCGGTGTTGCCGTCATCGGGAACAGGGGACGGAGTACGGGAAATGGAAGATGCAGTGCCAGTCCCGGCGGCCGCCACGGTGCCAGTCGTTTCCATTCCCGGTTCCCCGTTTCCCGTTCCCGGCTTCATCGTCACCAATCCATGTGCATGAACCACAACGCGGCCAGCGCGTCGAGGATGATGACCAGCGAGATGGTCTGCACCACGCTGGAGGTGGTGCGCTCGCCCACCGATTGCGCGGTGCCTTCCACCTTCAGCCCTTCCAGGCAGCCGATCAGGGCGATGATGACCGCGAACACCGGCGCCTTGGACAGGCCGACGAGGAAGTGCCGTGCTTCCATCGTGTCGTGCATGCGCGCGATGTACATCTGTGGCGGGATGCCGAGGTCGAACGCGCCGACGGTGACGCCACCGGCCAGGCCGGCGATCATCGCGATGAAGGTCAGCAGCGGCAGCATCACCAGCAGCGCCAGCACCCGCGGCAATACCAGCAGGTCGACGGGGTCCAGGCCGAGGGTGCGGATGGCGTCGATTTCCTCGCGCGCCTTCATCGCGCCGATCTGCGCGGTGAAGGCGCTGGCGGTACGCCCGGCCAGCACGATGGCGGTGAGCAGTACGCCGAATTCGCGCAGGAAGGCGATGTTGACCAGCTCCACCACGTAAATCTCCGCACCGAAATCGCGCAGGATGGTGGAGCCGAGGAAGGCGATCACCGCGCCGACCAGGTACGACAGCAGCGCGATCAGAGGCACCGCGTCAAGCCCGACCTCCTCCATCTGGTGCACGGTGGCGGTCAGCCGCAGGCGCCGCGGCTGGCGCAGCAGCCGCGCCAGCTTGGCCAGGTTCTCGCCGAAGAAGCCCAGCAGCACCACGACGTTGCCGCCGATGGCGTGCATCGAGCGGCCCAGCCGCTCCAGCGCCGCGGCCACGCCGTAGTCGCGCTGCGGCTTGGGGCGCTCGTCGGCCACTTCCTCGATGGTGCAGACCAGCGCACGGTGTTCGTCGCGAAACAGCAGCGCCTCGTCGGGCAGCCCGGTGCGGTGCGCGAAGCGCAGCAGTTGCAGCACGCCGGCTGAATCCAGTTGGTCGATGCCGCGCGCGTCCAGTGCCTGTGGCGGGGTGTCCAGCGCGCGCAGCAGTTGCGCCGACTGCAGCGCGGTGGACAGCGTCCAGTTGCCGGACAACCTGAGCTGGCCGTCGGCATCGGGGTCCATTGCGCAATGGGGCGGTCGGGGCTGTTTCATCGCGGGCATCCGTGGCCGAGCATAACCTGTCGTTCCATTGTCCGTGGGCGAGTATGGCGGCCGCTTCCGGGTGATACTAACGCGCATGTCCGCCGACCCGACCGCCATTCTTCCCAACCGTGCCACCTACGCCCAGCGCGTGGCGTTCGTCTCGGAGATCGCAGGTCGCCTGCACAGTTACGGCACCACTGCGCAGCGGCTGGAAGCAGCGGTGGTGGCGCTGTCGCAGCAACTGGACCTGGACTGCGAACCGTGGTCGAACCCGACCGGCCTGATCCTCAGTTTCAGCGACCCGACCCAGGCCATCGGTTCCAGCGACATCACCCGCGTGATCCGGCTCGGGCCGGGCGACAACAATCTGCACAAGCTGGCGATGGCCGACCAGATCGCCGATGCGGTGGCCAGCGGGCAGATGAGCATCGCCCAGGGCCATACCGCGCTGCGCCAGCTCGACCGCGACCCGACCTGGCGCGACAACACCCAGATGCTGCTGTCCTTCGGCCTCGGCTCGGCCGGCGTGGCCGGCATGTGGCGGCTGCCGTGGCTGGATGTGATCACCGCCGGTGTCACCGGACTGCTGATCGGGGTGCTGCTGTTCTATGCCGACCGCCGCGTCGCCACCCGCGAGGCCGGCGAGGCGCTGGCCGCGGTGCTGGCCGGTTTCGTCGTGGTGCTGGTGGCCAGTTTCATCGGCCCGCTGAACCAGAACTCGGTGATCATCGCCGCGCTGGTGGTGCTGGTGCCGGGCATGTCGCTGACCAACGCGGTCAACGAGCTGACCAGCCAGCACTGGGTGTCGGGCACGGCGCGCTTCGCCGGTGCGCTGACCACGATCATGAAGCTCACCGTCGGCGCGATGATTGCGGTGACCATTACCCGGCTGCTGGGACTGGAGCCGCAGATACGTGCGCTGCGGCCGCAGCCGGAATGGGTGGAATGGGGCTCGGTGGTGCTGGCGTCCTTCGCCTTCGCGATGCTGTTCCGCGCCTCGTGGCGCGATTATCCGTGGGTGATGGCCGCCTCGCTGGCCGGTTATGCCATTTCCCGGTACGGCGGCCAGCAATGGGGCGTCCCGGTCGGCATATTCCTGGCGGCAATGACGCTGGCCGCGGCCGGCAACCTGTTCGGTCGCGTGGTACAGCGCCCCGGCGCCATCGTGCGGCTTCCAGGCATCATCATGCTGGTGCCCGGCAGCATCAGCCTGCGCGGGGTGTTGAGCCTGGTCCAGCAGCAGAACGTGAACGCAGGCGAATCTGCATTGCTGACGGTGACGAATGTGGTGATGGCGCTGGTGGCCGGGTTGTTGTTCGGCAACCTGCTGATTCCGGCGCGGAAGAATCTCTGAAAGTCGGCAACGCATTTGTAGGCGACGTCAGTCGCGATGAAGTTTTCCCGATAAAACCCGGTTGCGACTGACGTCGCTCCTGCAGGCTGGCTTGCCGGATCCAGTCCCGAAAAAAAAACGCCGGCATTGGCCGGCGTTTTCTCATCGCGGTATTCCCCGGATCACTTCTGGATCAGGAAATCCTCGACCTTGCGGCCATTGTTGGTGTATTCGGCCAGCCAGCGCGGCTGCTTGCCACGGCCGGTCCAGGTATTGGCGGCATTGGCCGGGTCACGATACTTCGGGGCGATCTTGGTGCCCTTGTTGGGGTTCTTGGCCGCCTTGGCCGCGCGCGGCGCGCGGGCGGCCCGGGGGGCGCCGGTACCGAACAACTCGTCGATGCTGTAACCGGCCTTTTGCGCTGCCTTCACCAACTGCGCGCGGACCTTGGTGATGGGCTGGCGCTTGGCAACCACGTTCTTGCGCTTCTGCGCGTCGCGGATCAGGGAGGCCAGTTCTTTGGCCGACAGGCCGCTCAGGTCAATACTCATGGGTTGCTCCGGATAATGGGACAGGGGTATCGCCATTCCGTGGCGGCGGCGCGAGCATAACGGCATCGGGGCGCGTTTTACAAACCTATTTGTATTTCGGAAAGCAAGGTTGGCATGAAAAGGCCGGGGTATTGTCCCGGCCTCGTGGATTAACCGGCGATTTTCCGCAGTATCGCCGCCTTGTCCAGATTTTCCGCCTCGCTGTCGCTGCGGGCGCGGTATTCAAAGGTGCCGGCGGCCAGCCCGCGTTCGGACACGACGATGCGGTGCGGGATGCCGATCAGCTCCATGTCGGCGAACATCGCGCCGGGGCGCAGGCCGCGGTCGTCCAGCGCGGCATCGATGCCGGCGGCCTGCAGTTCGGCCAGCAACGCCTCGGCAGCGGCGGTGATGGCCGCGTCCTGCTTCGGGTTGATCATGCACACCACCGCCTGCCACGGCGCCATCGCCGCCGGCCAGACGATGCCTGCAGCGTCATGGTTCTGCTCGATCGCCGCGGCGACGATGCGCGACACGCCGATGCCGTAGCAGCCCATCGCCATCACCGCGGCCTTGCCGTTCTCGTCCAGCACCGTGGCCTTGAGCGCCTCGGCGTATTTGCGGCCGAGCTGGAACACGTGGCCGACCTCGATGCCGCGCGCGATTTTCAATTCGCCGCCGTCGCGGGCGCGGTCGCCGGCCACGACGTTGCGGATATCGGCCACTTCAGGCTCCGGCAGGTCACGGCCCCAGTTGACCCCGGCGATATGGAAACCGGTTTCGTTGGCGCCGACGACGAAATCGGCCAGCGCCGCCACGTCGCGGTCGGCCACCACGCGGATCGCCTTGCGCGGATTCAGCGGGCCGAGGAAACCCGGCTCGCTGCCGAGGTATTCGGCAATCTCGGCCTCGCTGGCCATGCGGTAATCGGCCAGCCCGGCGACTTTGGCCAGTTTGATTTCGTTGACGTCATGGTCACCGCGCACCAGCGCCAGCACGAAAGCATTTTCGGCGGTCATCACCGCCACCGATTTGACCGTGCGCGGCAGGGCGATGCCCATCAATGCGGCCACGTCCTCGCAGGTCTTCTGGGTCGGAGTCTCGACCTTGCGCATTTCCTCGCCGGCGGCCGCGCGCGGGCTCGGGTCGGCGGCGACGGCAGCCTCGACGTTGGCCGCGTAATCCGAACCGGTGGAAAACACCAGCGCGTCCTCGCCGGAATCGGCGATCACGTGGAATTCCTGCGAGGCATCGCCGCCGATCGCACCCGAATCGGCCTGCACCGCGCGGAACTCCAGCCCGAGCCGGGTGAAGATGCGGGTATAGGCCGCCTTCATGTTCTCGTATTCGGCAAACAGGCTGGCGTCGTCCAAGTGGAAGGAATAGGCGTCCTTCATCAGGAACTCGCGCGCGCGCATCACCCCGAAGCGCGGGCGGATCTCATCGCGGAACTTGGTCTGGACCTGGTAGAAATTGACCGGCAGCTGCTTGTAGCTGGACAGCTCCTGCCGCGCGAAGTCGGTAATGGCTTCCTCGGCGGTGGGGCTGTAGCAGTATTCCTGCTCCTTGCGGTCGCGGATTTTCAGCAGCTGGTTGCCGAATTTCTCCCAGCGCCCGGTTTCCTCCCACAGCTCCTTCGGCTGGATGGTCGGCAACTGCAGTTCCACCGCGCCGGCGCGGTCCATTTCCTCGCGGACGATGGCCTCCACCTTGCGCAGCACGCGCAGGCCCAGCGGCGACCACGTGTACAGGCCCGAGGCCAGCTTGCGGATCATGCCCGCGCGCAGCATCAGCTTGTGGCTGACCAGCTCGGCGTCGGCGGGGGTTTCCTTGGTGGTGTGCAGGTGGAAACGGGAAAGGCGCATGGGCGGGGGTTCGCGAAACGGCGGGCCGGCCATTTTGCCAGAAGCCCCGGCGGGGCATGGGAATTTGCCGGCTGCTGCCGGGACCCCGCCCGGCAGGCTTTGCACTCTGCCGGCAGGGCAAACCCTGCCGTTACTTGCAATAGACCGCCGCGGCGGCCTCGGCCAGTTGCTTCTGCGCCGCGCGCTGGGCTTCGTCCAGTTCCGCGTCGGGCTTGCCGTCGCCGTCGGTGTCCTGCATCACCGGGCCGCTGCCGGCCAGCAGCTTCAGGTTGTTGCGCGCCGAGGCGCACTGCGGGGATTCCTCGGCCTTGGCCGGCTCGGCCTCGACCACCGGATCGCCGTTGCTGGTGATCCGTCGGGTTTCGTATTTCTGCCCTTCCGGCGGACGCTCGGAGTACTGGGTGACGCCGTTGGCATCCTTCCACTTGTACAGGGGGCCGGCCACGGCGGTGGCGCTGGTCAACAGCAGCAGGCAGCAGAGGCTGGGCAGGGCGCGCATGGCGGCTCCGGGTGCTTGGGATCGGCCGATTGCAGCATCCGGTGACTCGTCATGCAAGTCGATTAAACTTCCGGACATGGATCAGAACCGCCCACCGCCACGTTCGCGCAGCATCTACCTGCTGCCCAACCTGTTCACCACCGCCGGCCTGTTCGCCGGCTTCTACGCGATCATCGCCGCGGCCAACGGCCAGTTCGTCAACGCCAGCATCGCCGTGTTCGTGGCTGCGGTGATGGATGGCCTGGACGGCCGCGTGGCACGGCTGACCGGCACCAGCAGCGAGTTCGGCGTGCAGTACGACTCACTGGCCGACCTGGTCAGCTTCGGCATGGCGCCGGCGCTGGTGATGTACCACTGGGCGCTGTCCTCGCTGAAATTCGATGGCGACGTGATGGGCCGGGTGGGCTGGGCGGCCGCCTTCCTGTACGCGGCCTGCGCGGCGCTGCGGCTGGCGCGCTTCAACACCCAGGTAGGCGTGGTGGACAAGTGCTGGTTCGTCGGCCTGGCCAGCCCGGCGGCAGCGGGGCTGATGATGTCCTTCGTCTGGGCCTTCGCCGATGGCAGCCTCGGCTGGAACGGCGAGGAACTGCGCTACGTGGCGCTGGGCGTGACCATCCTTGCCGCGCTGCTGATGGTCAGCCGCATCCGCTTCTGGAGCTTCAAGGGCGGCAGCGGGAAGGGTGCACGCTCGGAGCGGGTGCCGTTCATGGTGCTGGCGCTGGTGCCGATCATCATCGCCATCATGGTGACCGACCCGCCGCGGGTGCTGTTCGTCGTCGGCGTGATCTATGCCTTGTCCGGCCCGGCGATGTGGCTGTGGCAGCGTTGGCGCCAGCCGGCCGCGGTGGAATGAACGGCGCATCGCCCGTGCCCGTGTGGTCGGCAGCGCAGCAGGCGTGGCTGCAGGCGATGGGGTATGCGGTGTACCTGGAGGGCGGCGCGCTGGATGCGTTGCCAGCGGTGCAGACCGCGGTGCCCGCGATGGTGGCGCCCGATGCCGCGCCCGGGCGCCCGCGTGTGCCGGCGCGCCGCGAACCGGCCCCGCGGGTTTTGCCGGATATACCGGTCACCGTGCCGGAAACGCGCGCCGCACCGCCGCGCCGGGGTGGTGGCCCGCGCCTGCCCGACCGCCTGCAGATTGCCCTGCTGCGGGCTTCCGGTTGCAATCCGAACGATCCGCAGACCCGTGCGCTGATGGAAGGCTGGCCGCTGGGCGAGCTGCGTGCCAACCCGGCGGCCAAGCGCGCACTGTGGCCGCAGCTGCGCGCGCTGCGGCGGAAGCAGCGGCAATGAACGCGCTGGCGGTGGCGCCGGCCCCGCTGCTGCGCCCGATGCACGAGGGCGACCTGGACGCGGTGATGGAGGTCGAGCGCCGCGCCTACCCGTTCCCGTGGACGCGCGGCATCTTCCAGGATTGCCTGCGCGCCGGATACTCCGGTCGCGTGCTGGAACTGGATGGCGGCCTTGTCGGTTATGCGATGCTGAGCATCGCCGCCGACGAAGCGCACGTGCTCAATGTCTGCGTCGATCCGCATCGCCAATCACACGGGCTGGGCCGGCGCCTGCTGCGCGAACTGGTGCGGCTGGCGCGCCAGCGTGACGCGGTGCGGGTATTCCTCGAAGTGCGCCCGTCCAACCTTGCGGCCATCGCGCTGTACCACAGCGAGGGTTTCAACGAGATCGGCCGCCGCCCGCGTTACTACCCGGCTGAAAACGGCCGCGAGGATGCGCTGGTGATGGCGATGGAACTGGTGGACGCGGACATCGCCACGATGCCGCCGCTGTAGGCCGGGGCTACGCCCTCCAATGGCGACGTGCACGGAAGTGCCGGGGGCATAGCCCCGACCTGCGGGTGCCGAGCAATATCGGCACCCGCCGGGCATGCGGTCACAGCTTGCCGCGTTGCTCCTGCAGGCCGGCCAGCTGGCTGTTCCAGTCGGCCAGTCGCACGCGCTCCTGCTCGACCACCGCCGCCGGCACCTTGTCGGTGAACTTGGCCAGCTTGGTTGCGCTCTTTTCCTTCTCGGCGCTGACGCGGGCGATTTCCTTGTCCAGCCGCGCGCGTTCGGCGTCCAGATCGACCAGGCCTTCCAGCGGCACCAGCAGCTTCAGTTCGCCGACGATGGCGGTGGCGGCCGGCGGGGTCTGCGCGTCGCCGGCCAGCCAGTCGATGCTTTCCAGCTTCAGCAGGAAGCGCAACTGCGAGGCGAAGCGTTCGACGCGCGCGCGGTCGGCTTCGCTGCCACTCTGCAACAGCAGCCGCACCTGTCTGGACGGCGGCACGTTCAGTTCGCTGCGCACGCGGCGCAGCGCGCTGACCATCGTCTTGAACCATTCCACGTCGGCTTCGGCCTGCGCGTAGTCGCCGGCGAATTCCTCTGCCGTCGGGTAGGTGCGCAGCGACAGCGTGTCGGCGGCGATGCCCAGGCGCGGGGCGACCTGCTGCCACAACTGCTCGGTGACGAACGGAATCAGCGGATGCAGCAGGCGCAGCACGGCTTCGAGCACGTGCAGCAGGGTGTGGCGGGTGCTGGCGGCGTCCTCGGCGTTGTCGCCGTTGAGCGCGGGTTTGGTCAGTTCGAGGAACCAGTCGCAGAACTCGTTCCAGACGAATTCGTACAGCGCCTGCGCCAACAGGTCGAAACGGTAGTCGGCGAAGTGCTGCTGCGCCTCGGCCGCGACCTTGGCCAGCCGCGACAGGATCCAGCGTTCGGCATCGGTGCGCGGCTGCGGCGCACCGGCGAAGCGGGCACCCTCGGTGTTCATCAGCGTGAAGCGGCTGGCATTCCACAGCTTGTTGCAGAAGTTCTTGTAGCCCTCGGCGCGTCCCATGTCGAACTTGATGTCGCGGCCGTGGGTGGCCAGCGCGGCGATGGTGAAGCGCAGCGCGTCGGCGCCGTGGGCGATGATGCCGTCCGGGAACTCCTTGCGCGTGGCTTTCTCGATCTTCTCGGCCATCTTCGGCTGCATCAGCCCGTGCGTGCGCTTGGCGACCAGGTCGTCGATGGAGATGCCGTCGATGATGTCCAGCGGGTCGAGCACGTTGCCCTTGGACTTGGACATCTTCTGGCCCTGCGCGTCGCGGATCAGGCCGGTGATGTAGACGTCCTTGAACGGGATCTGCCCGGTGAAGCTGTCGGTGGCCATGATCATGCGCGCCACCCAGAAGAAGATGATGTCGAAGCCGGTGACCAGCACGTTCGACGGCAGATAGCGGTCGAAGCCACGCTGCGCCATCGCCGCTTCGTTCGGCCAGCCCAG
Organism: uncultured Stenotrophomonas sp.; assembly: GCA_900078405.1. NCBI lineage: Bacteria > Pseudomonadati > Pseudomonadota > Gammaproteobacteria > Lysobacterales > Lysobacteraceae > Stenotrophomonas > uncultured Stenotrophomonas sp. Next base: position 3,118,782 of record FLTS01000001.1, read on the forward strand.
CGTGGAGAACGGCCACAGCTGCGAGGAGAACCAGGTTTCCAGCACGTCGCTGTCCTGATGCAATGCGACGTCATCGCCCAGCCCGTGCTTTACGCGTACTTCGGCTTCGCTGCGGCCGACGTAGCAGGCGCCGGCGTCGTCGAACCACGCCGGGATGCGGTGGCCCCACCACAGCTGGCGGCTGATGCACCAGTCCTGGATGTTCTCCATCCAGTGGCGGTAGGTGTTGATCCAGTTGGCGGGGACGAACTTGATGCTGCCGTTCTCGACGAGTTCGAGGCCGCGCTTTGCCAGCGCATCCATCTTCACGAACCACTGGTCGGTCAGGTACGGCTCGATCACCTGGCCGGTGCGGTCGCCGCGCGGCACCTGCAGCTTGTGCGCCTTTGTTTCGACGAGAATGCCGAGGTCTTCCAGCTCGGCAAGGACGACCTTGCGCGCCTCATAGCGATCGAGACCCCAATACTTTGCGGGGATTGTATTTACCCAGCTGCCATCTCTAATGCCGGCTTCAAGAGCCTCGTGCATGTTGCTGGTAATGCTGCCGTAGGTGGAGTCATTGGGGTCCCCGATGATTTTTGCCTCGGGAGTGAACAGGTTGATCATCGGCAGGCCGTGGCGCACGCCGACCTGATAGTCGTTGAAATCATGCGCCGGGGTGACCTTGACCACGCCGGTGCCGAACGCCTTGTCCACGTAGTCGTCGCCGATCACCGGCACGCTGCGGCCGGTCAGCGGCAGGGTCACGCGCTTGCCGATCAGGTGGGCGTAGCGTTCGTCCTCCGGATGCACCATCACCGCGGTGTCGCCGAGCAGGGTTTCCGGGCGGGTGGTGGCGACGACGAGGTAATTGCGGGTTTCGCGCAGGGTTTCAACACCGTCGGCATCGACCTCGACGTGCTCGTAGCTGGCGCCGTCTTCCAGCGCGTAGGCGATCGACCACAGGAAGCCGTCTTCCTCCACGCTCTCCACTTCCAGGTCGGAAATGGCGGTCTTCAGCACCGGGTCCCAGTTGACCAGCCGCTGGCCGCGATAGATCAGGCCCTGATCAAACCAGCGCACGAACGCCTCGATCACCGCCTCGCTCGGGCCTTCGTCCATGGTGAAGGTGCTGCGCGACCAGTCGGCCGAGGTGCCGAGGCGCCGCATCTGGCCTTCGATCACGTTGCCCGAGTGCGCCTTCCACTCCCACACCTTGCCGATGAAGCCGTCGCGGCCCAGCGAGTCGCGGGTTTCGCCCTTGCCTTCCAATGCGAGGTTGCGGCTGACCACCATCTCGGTGGCGATGCCGGCGTGGTCGGTGCCCACCTGCCACAGCGTGTCGTAGCCGCGCATGCGGTGGTAGCGGATCAGTGCGTCCATCAGCGTCTGCTGGAACGCATGGCCCATGTGCAGGGTGCCGGTGACGTTCGGCGGCGGCAGCAGGATGGTGTAGGGCTCGCCCTTGCCGGACGGCTTGAAGTGGCCGGCCTTTTCCCACGCGTCATACAGCGCGGTTTCGAAGGATTTGGGGTCGTAGCTGGAGGCGAGTTGGGTCATGGCGGGATCGAGGAACGAGTGGAGAGTAACGAGCAACGAGTGGGGTCCGGAGGAATCTCGTTCCTCGTTACTCTCCACTCGTTCCTCGCCGTTACATGTCGTGTTTGGTGAGCGCGTGGCCGGCGGCCTTGTACTGGCGCCAGCGCTCGCGCAGCGGTTCGCGTGCGGACGGGTCGGCCGGCACCACTTCCAGCACCCGCTCGCAGGCGCCGAGGTACGGCTCGTCGCGCAGGTTGATGACCAGCGGGCGCGTCGGTGCATCGGTGATGAGCGCGGCGATCAGCACGATGGCCTCTTCCTCGTCCACGTCTTCGCCGACGATCTGGTGCGGGATGTAGGCGTCCGGGTCGAACGACCACAGCAGTTCGTCCAGTTCCTCGGCCTGTGCCGCGTCGCGCGCCAGCACCAGCGTGTACTGGCTGGCGTCGTTGGCCTTGCGCGCCAGCTCGCAGACCAGCTTCAGCGGCTCGGTCAGGAAGCGGGGCTTGGCGATCAGGTAGAAGTCGGCGCGTATGGTCATCAGGGCGGGCAACGGGGAACAGGGGGCGGGGAATGACGGTGCGGAGGCTGGATTGGGGAACCGGTGCGGAAAACCTTCACTCCCGGCTCCCCATCCCCTGCTTCACGCAACCCGATCGAGCAGCCACTGCGCCAGCAGGCCCACCGGGCGGCCCGTTGCCATGCCGCGCTTGCCTTCGTCGCTGGCCACGCCGGCGATGTCCAAGTGCGCCCAGCGCTGGCCTTCGGCGAAGCGCGACAGGAAGCAGCCGGCGGTGATGGCGCCGGCCCAGCGGCCGCCGATGTTGTAGACGTCGGCGAAGCTGGAATCCAGCATCGGCTGGTATTCGTCCCACAGCGGCAGGCGCCAGGCGCGGTCGAACACGTGCTCGCCGGCGGCCAGCAGTTCGTTGGCCAAGTCGTCGTGCTTGCTCATCAGGCCGGCGGTCTGGTGGCCCAGTGCGACCATGCATGCGCCGGTGAGGGTGGCCACGTCGATCAATGCCTGCGGCTCGAAGCGCTGCGCATAGGTCAGCGCGTCGCACAGGATCAGGCGGCCCTCGGCGTCGGTGTTGCCGACTTCGATGGTCTTGCCGGACATCGAGGTGATCACGTCGGACGGACGGTAGGCGTTGCCGTCGATGGCGTTCTCCACCGCCGGCACGACCACGACCAGGTTCAGCGGAAGTTTCGCCTTCACCGCAGCGACGAAGGTGCCGATGACGTTGGCGCCGCCGCACATGTCGTACTTCATTTCGTCCATGGTGGCGGCGGGCTTGAGCGAGATGCCGCCCGCATCGAAGGTGATGCCCTTGCCGACCAGCACGTAGGGCCTGGCGTCGCCGCCGCTTGCCTGTGGCAAGCCGGTCCACTTCAGCACCACCAGCTTCGGCCGGTTGGCCGAGCCGCGCGCCACGGCCAGCAGCGAGCCCATGCCGAGGGCTTCCATCTGCTGCTCGTCGAGGATTTCGGCCTCGGCGCCGTCGTGTTCGGCGGCGAACTTGACCGAGGAGGCGGCCAGATACGCCGGGGTGCACAGGTTCGGCGGCAGGTTGCCCAGCTCGCGCGCGTATTCGACGCCGGCGGCGATGGCCTGGCCCTGCGCCAGCGCGGTTTCGTCACTGCCGTGGATCGCCAGCGACTCCAGCCCCGGGGCGTCGGGCTTCTTCTTGCCCAGCGTGGCGGTGTAGCGGTAGCTGGCATGGTTGGCGGCGATCACTGCCTGGCGGATGTTCCATGCCGTGTCGCGGCCGGCCACCGCCAGCTCGGACAGGGTGAACAGCGCGCTGCGGGTGGCGCCGGTCTTGAGCGCGCGGGCGGCGTCGCCGACCGCCTTGAGGTACTGCGCCACGCCGAACTTGGCCGGGTCGCCGAGGCCGATGACCAGCACCCGCGGCGCGGCCACGCCCGGCAGGTCGTGCAACAGCGCGGTATTGCCGGTCTTGCCGCCGACGTCGCCGCGCTCCACCAGCGCCGCGATGCGGCCGCCGCACGCGGCGTCCAGCGCCTGCGCGGCCGGCGACAGCGACTTGTCGGAGAAGGCGCCGACGACGATGCAATCGAAGCCGGCGGCGGCCGGGGCGGCGTGGTTCAGGGTGAATTGCAGAGACATTGATCAGATTCCATTGCCAAATCCGTACAATCGCGGACTGTTTCCACCCAGCCGGGCCGGCCGGGCGCGCCGCGAACGAAACCGGGAGTTTAAACCACCGCCCCCATGTCGAAGCTTGACCGCTACCTGCTGAGCGACTTCGTCCAGAGCTTTCTGGCCACCCTGACCGTGCTGCTGGTGGTGAGCGTGGGCGGGGTGCTGGTGGACATCCTCGGCCGCATCGCCGATGGCCGCCTGCCCGCCGGTCTGCTGCTGTCGCAGCTGGGCCTGCAGTTCATCGTCTACCTGCCGATCATTCTGCCGCTGGCGTTGCTGCTGGGGCTGGCGCTGGCCATCGCCCGGCTGTACCGCGACTCGGAGATGGCCGTGCTCACCGCGGTGGGCGTCGGCCCGAAACGGCTGCTGCGGCCGATCCTGATGCTGGTGCTGCCGGTGGTGGCGGTGATCGGCGCCTGCTCGCTATGGCTGGGGCCGTGGGCCGACCGCAGCGCCGAGACGATGGTCGAGAACGCCAGCCGCAGCGTGGTGGTGGCCGGGCTGGAGCCGGGCAAGTTCACCCAGTTGTCCGGCGGCGGCATCGTCTACCTGTCCTCGCTCAGCGAGGACGGCCTGGCGCTGGGCAAGATATTCATGCAGCGGCAGAAGGACGGGCGCATCGACGTGGTCACCGCCAATCGCGGTTCCATGTTCTTCGAGGGCGAGCGCCAGCGCTTTCTGCGGCTGGAGGACGGCTACCGGCTGGAAGGCCCGGCCGATGGCGAGCTGGACTACCGGCTGATGCGCTATGCCAGCAACGAGGTGGCTCTGCCCGACCGTGACGAGCCGCGCAACCAGGACGACCCGGAGATGCTGCCGACCACGCGCCTGTTTGGCGACGAGCGCCCGGCGGCGCAGGCGCAGCTGCACTGGCGGATCACCCCGCCGCTGCTGGCGCTGGGCTTTGCCCTGCTGACCCTGCCGCTGGCGCGCAGCGCACCGCGGCAGCAGCGCTACGGCAGCATCATGCTGGCCTTCCTGGCCTACGTGGTGGGCGTCAGCATGATGATCAGCGGGCGGCAATGGCTGGCGACCGGCAAGCTGCCGCCGGAGGCCGGGCTGTGGTGGTTGACGCTGCCGTTGCTGGCGTTGGCGACGTGGCTGTACTTCCGCGACGGCCGCCTGCGCCGCCGCCGGGCGAGGGCTGGCGCATGAGGCTGGCCCTCGCTCCGCGCATCCACGACCTCTACGTCGGCCGTAACGTGCTGGCCACGGTGCTGGTGGTCTGGCTGGTGCTGCTGGGGCTGGACGCGACCCTGGCGCTGTCCGGCGAGGCCAAGAATATCGGCACCGGCAGCTACACCTTCGGCCATGCAGTGGCGTGGACCGCCTATACCGTCCCGCGCCGCGCCTACACGCTGTTCCCGATGGCGGCGGTGATCGGCGCGCTGATGGGGCTGGGCCAGCTGGCGGCGACCTCGGAGCTGACCGCGCTGCGCGCGGTTGGCCTGTCACGGCGGCGCATCGCGCTGTCGGTGGCCATCGCGCTGTCGTTGCTGACCGCGATGATGGTGGTCAACGGCGAAACCCTGGCGCCGTGGGCGCAGGAAAAGGCCGACCTGCTCAAGGGCAGCGCCAAGTACGAGACCGACATGGCGGTGGCCCGCTATTCGGGCCTGTGGGCGCGCGAGGGCAACACCTTCCTCAATGCGCAGACCGGCGAGGAACAACTGGACGAAGGCGGCAGGAGCCGCCTGCTGCTGCACGACGTGCGCCTGTACCGGCTGGATGCCGACGGCCGCCTGGCGAGCCTGACCCATGCAGCCACCGCACGGCACGACACCAACGGCTGGACGCTGGAGCAGGTGCGCCGCGACCGTTTCGGCGAGCGTTCGGCGACGCGGCAGACGGTGGCCAGCGAGCGCTGGGATTCGCGGCTGGACGCCGCTGCGCTGGCTTCCGGGCTGGTCAAGCCGCGCAGCCTGAGTGCCGCCGAACTGCGCAGCAACATCGAATACCGCAAGCGCAACGGCCTGGATGCCCGCGACTACGAAGACACCTACTGGAGCCGCTGGTTCTATCCGGTCAACGTGCTGGCGCTGTGCCTGGCGGCGGTGCCATTCGCGTTCGGATCGCTGCGCAGCGGTGGCATGGGCAAGCGCCTGTTCCTGGGCATGCTGTTCGCGCTGGGCTTCCTGTTGTTGCAGATGTTCTTCGGGCGCATGGCCGGCGCGTTGAAGTTCGATTACCGCATTGCCTACGCGTTGCCGCCGATCGTGATGCTGGCCGTGTCCGGGTGGCTGTTCCGGCGGCGCTCGAGCTGACGAATCCGCATATTGTCGTAGGAGCGACGTGAGTCGCGACCGAGGCTTTCCCGGGGAAGCCCATCGCGACTTACATCGCTCCTGCGAAAACCGGCGAGGTCAACTTTCCTTGGGTATGCGTACCAGCCAGGTTCCGCTGAACCGGTCGTGCCACGTCAGCCTGTCACGGTCGAACAGTGCCCACCAGAACCCCAACCCGCCGCACAGCAGCGACAGCGTGCCCATCGCGTAGCGCTTCCACAGCATGGTCCACGTCGGCGCCTGCCCGTCCGCCATGCGCAGTTGCAGGCGCCACGGGCGCATGCCCAGGGTCTGGCCGCCGAACCTCCAGCTGAAGGTGGCGTACAGCCCGCTCGCCACCCAGCAGCACAGCCACAGCAGCCAGCCCAGCAGGCTGTAGGGAGCGATGTTGTGGTGGGTATCACCGCCGTTCACGGCCACGTCCAGCAGCACGAACGGCACCGCGACGAGCATCCACAGGGCCAGCGACGGCCAGAAATCGTAGAACAGCGACAGCAGGCGCCGGACCAGCAGTGGCAAGGGGCGCGGGGCGGGAAGGGAGGAATCGGTCATCGCGCGAGGATAAGGCTTTCGCGCGCCGGTGATGAACGGTGGACCGTCCCGGCACCTCCGGTATGCGAGAATCCGCCGGTTCCTCCACCGTGGGTTGCCGATGTTCCGACTTGCCATTGCCGCGCTGCTGGGCGCAATCAGCCTTTCCGCCTGCGCGCAGCAGCCCGCATCCCCCGTGGCCGGGGCTGCCGCGCCGGCCGCCGACAGCGCCGCAGACAAGCGCGTGCGCGAGGCCCTCAAACAGCTGGACCCGAACTTCGCGCCGGACTACATCGGCGCCGCGCCATTCCCCGGCTTCCGCGAAGTGGTGGTATCCGGGCAGGTGCTGTACGTCACCGACGACGGCCGCTACCTGATGCAATCCCAGCCCTACGACATCGAGAAGCGGGCGATGGCCACCAGCACCGGCCTGCTGGCCCACCGCCGCACGCTGCTGGCCTCGCTGCCGCATGCCGACCGTATCGTGTTCGCGCCGCCGAACGCCAAGTACACCATCAGCGTGTTCACCGACATCGAGTGCGGCTATTGCCGCAAGCTGCACCAGGACATCGCCGAGCTGAACCGGCAGGGCATTGCGGTCGAGTACCTTGCCTTCCCGCGCATGGGCCTGGGCAGCAAGGACTACACCGACATGATCTCGGTCTGGTGCGCCGACGACCGCAAGGCGGCGCAGACCGACGCCGTGGCCGCGGGCACCGGATGATCGCGCACCTCGATGACCTGGCGCAGCCTGTCCGACGACCGCAAGGCGGCGCTGACCGCGGCCAAGGCCGACCGGCCGGTGGCGGCCAAATCCTGCACCAACCCGGTGGCGATGCAGTACAACCTCGGCCAGCAGCTGGGCATCAGCGGCACCCCGGCGATCTTCGCCGCCGACGGCTCGCAGCTGGGTGGCTACCTGCCGCCGGCACAGCTCAAGGCGGCGCTGGAAAAGCTGCCCGGCGCGGCCGGCAGCCCCTGAGCCGGGAAACGGCGGCCGGGTGATGCTGTTGGGGGTTGCGCCATCGGTGGCGGCAATCCTTCGGGCCATCGGTGGGCGATGGCGGCGGCAAGCCTGCCAGGCGCCTTCCCCGTAGATGCGGGCTTGCCCCGCATGAAGTTTTCCCGGCAGAGCCCCATGCGGGGCAAGCCCCGCACCTGCAAGATGTCGCCGGCGGGTGTTCCAGCTCACGGCGCCGGCTCCGGTACAATGACCGGCCCGACTCCCACATGAGTTAGCCGGACATGATCGTCCTCGAGGGCGCAGCCGCCCTTTCGTCGTTCCGCCGCGAACGTCTTGAATCCCGCCTGCAGTCCATCGCCGCCGATCTGCGCATTGCCGGGGCCTGGCACGTCTATTTCACCCGGGCCGCCGACGTGGCGGCCGTCGACCAGGCCACGCTCGGCCGCATCCTGCAGGGCCAGCCGCAGCCGGCCGACCGCGCCGCCGGCGCGGTGTCGCGCTACGTGGTGCCGCGGCTGGGCACGCTGTCGCCGTGGTCGAGCAAGGCCACCGAACTGGTGCGTGGCGCCGGTTTGCCGATCCAGCGCGTCGAGCGCGGTACCCGCATCGACCTGACGGGTTGGCCGTCCGACCCGGCGCAGCAGTCCGCCGTCGCCAAGCTGCTGCACGATCCGATGACCCAGTCGCTGCTGGCCGACATCGCACAGGCGCAGGCATTGTTCGACAGCCCGGCGCGCAAGCCGCTGGAGCGCATCGCGCTGGCCGACCTGGAGCGCGCCAACAAGCGCCTTGGCCTGGCGCTGGCCGACGACGAGATCGACTACCTGCGCCAGCGCTACGCCGAGCTGGGTCGCGACCCGTCCGACGTCGAGCTGATGATGTTCGCGCAGGCCAAATCCGAGCACTGCCGGCACAAGATCTTCAACGCCAGCTGGAGCATCGACGGGCAGGAGCAGGACCGCTCGCTGTTCCGCATGATCAAGCACACCCACCAGCAGACCCCGCAGCACACGCTGAGCGCCTACAGCGACAACGCGGCGGTGATCGAGGGCGAGCCGGCCGCGCGTTACCGCCCGGACCCGGCCAGCGGCCGCTACCGCAGCGAAGCGGTGGTACCCAGCGCGTTCCAGATCAAGGTGGAAACCCACAACCACCCGACCGCGATCGCACCGTTCCCCGGCGCCTCGACCGGCGCCGGCGGCGAAATCCGCGACGAAGGCGCGACCGGGCGCGGCTCCAAGCCCAAGGCCGGCCTGACCGGCTTCTCGGTGTCGCACCTGCGCATCCCGACGCTGCCGCAGCCCTGGGAAGCGCCGCGCGCGCTGAATCCGCGCATGGCGCCGGCGCTGGACATCATGCTCGACGGCCCGCTCGGCGGCGCCGCATTCAACAACGAGTTCGGCCGCCCGAACCTGCTGGGCTACTTCCGCAGCTTCGAGCTGCCGGAAGAGGGCATCACCCGTGCCTACGACAAGCCGATCATGCTTGCCGGCGGTCTCGGCGCGATCGATCGCGTGCAGGTGGACAAGCTGCAGCTGCAGGCCGGCGACGTGGTGATCGTGCTCGGCGGCCCGGCGATGCTGATCGGCCTGGGCGGCGGCGCGGCCTCGTCGGTGGCCTCCGGCGAGAGTGCCGAAGACCTCGATTTCGCCAGCGTGCAGCGCGACAACCCGGAAATGGAGCGCCGCTGCCAGGAAGTCATCGACCGCTGTGTGGCGATGGGCGAGGGCAACCCCATCAAGTTCTTCCACGACGTCGGTGCCGGTGGCCTGTCCAACGCGATCCCGGAATTGCTGCACGACTCGGGCGTGGGCGGCGTGATCGACCTGGGCAAGGTGCCCACCGACGACCCCTCGCTGTCGCCGCTGGAGCTGTGGTGCAACGAATCGCAGGAGCGCTACGTGCTGGGCATCCCGGCCGGACGGCTGGACGAATTCGCCGCGATCTGCGCGCGCGAGCGCTGCCCGTTCGCCGCGGTGGGCGTCGCCACCGCCGAGGAGCGGCTGGTCGTGGGGTATGGCGCAACGGTTGAAAGTGTCTATGGCAGCGCTGCCGCGACTGATACCCCCGGCCCGGCGCAGCGCGCCGGGCGTTCGGACGAGCCGCACGGCAGTGCCGCGCAAGCGGCTCATCCTCACCCAATCGACCTGCCGATGGACGTGCTGTTCGGCAAGGCGCCGAAGATGCACCGCGACACCGCGCACCCGGCCGCGCCGCGCTGGCCGCAGCTGAAGACCGCCGGCATCGACCTGCGCGAGGCGGGCCTGCGGGTGCTGGCGCATCCGACCGTGGCGGCCAAGAGCTTCCTCGTCACCATCGGCGATCGCAGCGTCGGCGGCCTGACCGCGCGCGAGCAGATGATCGGCCCGTGGCAGCTGCCGATGGCCGATGTCGCCATCACCCTGGCCGGTTTCGATACCTATGCCGGCGAGGCGATGGCCATTGGCGAGCGCACCCCGCTGGCGCTGCTCGATGCCGCCGCCTCGGCGCGCATGGCCGTGGGCGAAGCGATCACCAACCTGTGTGCCGCGCCGGTGGCGTCGCTGGACACGGTGAAGCTGTCGGCGAACTGGATGGCCGCCTGCGGCCACGGTGGCGAAGACGCGCTGCTGTATGACGCGGTGAAGGCCGTGGGCATGGAACTGTGCCCGGCGCTGGACATCAGTATCCCGGTGGGCAAGGACTCGCTGTCGATGCAGGCGCAGTGGCAGGCCGATGGCGCGACCGAAAAATCGGTGTCGCCGGTGTCGCTGGTGATTTCCGCGTTCGCGCCGGTGGTCGATGCGCGCCGGCAGCTGACGCCGCTGCTCGACCGCGAGGCCGACAGCGAGCTGTGGCTGATCGGCCTCGGCGGCGGCAAGCAGCGGCTGGGCGGTTCGATCCTCGCGCAGACCCAGGCCGACCACTCGGCGCTGCCGGCATTCGGCGGTGAAGTACCGGATCTGGACGACCCGCAGCGCCTGCGCGCGTTCTTCGAACTGATCCGCGACGCGCGTGAAGCCGGCCTGCTGCTGGCCTACCACGACCGCAGCGACGGCGGCGCCTTCGCCGCGTTGTGTGAGATGGCCTTCGCCTCGCGCCGCGGCCTGGACATCGTGCTCGATGCCTGGGGTGACGACCCGTTCCGCAGCCTGTTCAACGAGGAGCTGGGTGCGATCGTGCAGGTTGCCAACGACGACCGCGCCGCCTTCGCCGATCTGGTCGAGCGCCACGCGCTGACCGAATGCGCGCAGCGCATCGCGCGGCCGACCACCGCGCCGGTGGTGCGCGTGCAACTGGCCGGCGAGAGCCTGGTCGAGTGGCGCTGGGAGGAGCTGTTCGACGCATGGTGGTCGGTGACCCATGCCATGCAGAAGCTGCGCGACAACCCGGAAGCGGCCGAGCAGGAACGCGCGATTGCACGCGACTTCAACGCGCCGGGCTTGAAGCCGAAGCCAGCGTTCGATCCAGCCGAGGATGTCGCCGCGCCCTTCATCGCCAGCGGCGAACGGCCGAAGGTGGCGATCCTGCGCGAGCAGGGCGTCAACGGCCAGATCGAGATGGCCAACATCTTCGAGCGCGCCGGCTTCGATGCCTATGACGTGCACATGAGCGACCTGATCGAAGGCCGCGTGCAACTGGCCGATTTCCGCGGCGTGGCTGCCTGCGGCGGCTTCAGCTACGGCGACGTGCTGGGCGCGGGCCGTGGCTGGGCCACGTCCATCCTCGAACGCCCGGCACTGCGCGCGCAGTTCGCCGCGTTCTTCGCGCGCCCGGATACCTTCGCGCTGGGTGTGTGCAATGGCTGCCAGATGATGAGCCAGCTCAAGGCCATCATCCCCGGCGCGGAGCACTGGCCGACCTTCCTGCGTAACCGCAGCGAGCAGTTCGAGGCCCGCACCGCGCTGTTGGAGGTGGTGGAATCGCCGTCGATCCTGCTGCGCGGTATGGCCGGCTCGCGGCTGCCGGTGGCGGTGGCGCACGGCGAGGGTCGTGCCGAGTTCGACGGTGCGATCGACCAGGCCGCCGCCAACATCGCACTGCGCTACGTCGATGGCGACGGCAGGGTGGCCACGCAGTACCCGCTGAACCCGAACGGCTCGCCGGACGGCATTACCGGCCTGACCACCCGCGATGGCCGCGTCACCATCCTGATGCCGCACCCTGAACGCACCCCGCGCAGCATCAACCTGAGCTGGGCGCCCAAGGGCTGGGGCGAGGATTCGCCGTGGTTGCGCATGTTCCGCAACGCGCGGGTATGGTGCGGCTGAGCCATACCCCAGGCGCCGGGCCAGCCCGGCGCAGCGAATTCCCCTGCAGGGTGGCTGCCCGCTGCTAGAGTTCGATGTGTCAGCACAAGGGCAACGCCGGCCGTGACCACTCCCGCATCTCCCGTTCCACGCAGGACGCACGCATGACCCTGCCGGTGATCCTGCTGCCGGTGGGTGTCGACGACGCTGCGCTCGATGCCTGCCTCGCCGCGCTGGAAGCCGCCACACCGGCCGGTACGCCGATCTGGCTGGCCGACGATGCACAGGGCGGCCCGCGGGTACAGGCGGTGATCGAGCACTGGCTGGCACATACCCGCCTGCAGGCCGAGTACACCCGGCGCCCGCGTGCCATCGGCGAATCGGCGCATCTGGAGGAAATGCTGCGGGCCTGCGGCGATGCCGACGTGGCGGTGTTGGCGCCCGATGCATTGCCGCTGCCGGGCTGGTTGCAGCAACTGGCCGACTGCCTCGCGCGCGATGCCTCCATTGCCACCGCCACGCCGTGGAGCAATGCAGGCGAAACCGTGGCGTGGCCGCGCGCCGGCGAACTGAACCCGGCACCGGCCGACGTCGAGCAACTGGCGCGCGCCTGCGCGGCGATGCCGCTGCTGCATCCGGAACTGCCCTCGGCCATTACCCACGCGGTGCTTATCCGTGGCAGCGCCCGTGCCCGCGCCGGTGGCCTGGACACGCACAGCTATGGCTCGTGGTATGCGGCGCTGGTGGACCTGAGCCTGCGCATGAGTGGGCTGGGCTGGCGCAACGTGCTGTGCGACAACGCCTTCGTCGGCCGCCGCGACGAGGGCCGGCCCGCCGATGGCGACATGGAACTGCTGGCCAACCGCTGGCCGACCTGGACCGCGCGGCTGGCGGAATTCCTGATGGACGATCCGCTGCACGCGCACCGCCTGCAACTGCAGCAGGCATATGCGCAGGCGCCATCGGCGGAGCCGCAGCGCGACCTGTTCGATGCCGGCATGGCCCCGGAGCAGGGGCAGCCGTGAGTGACCCGATTGCCGCCGTCGTCGTCAGCTACCAGAGCGAAGACACGCTGGACGAATGCCTGCAACGGCTGCGTACTGCGCACGGCGTGGCGCAGATCCGGGTAGTGGACAACGCCTCGCGCGACGGCTCGCTGGCCATCGTCCAGCGCCATGCATTGGCCGATGCGCGGGTACGCTTCATCGCCAACCCCGACAACCCCGGCTTCGCCACCGCCTGCAACCAGGGGGCGCATGATTGCGACGCGCCGTGGCTGGTTTTCGTCAACCCGGACCTGATGGTCGAGCCGGACACGCTGGCGCGCCTGCGTGACCTCGGCCAGCCACTGGGCGATTGCCTGCTCGGCGTCGAGCAGGTGGACGAGCAGGGCAGGGCCGATGCCGCAGTGCGCCGCCGCGAGCCGGATTTCGCGGCAATGCTGCGCAACCCCGCCGGCGGTTCGCGGCTGGCGCTGGCGGCCGATCCGGCGCAGCCATTGCAGGTGGTGCCGGCCCTGTCCGGTGCCTTGCTGCTGATGCCGCACGCGTTGTTCGACCGTCTCGGCGGCTGGGACGCCGGCTACCGGCTGCATGCCGAAGACCTGGACCTGTGTCGGCGCGCGGGCGAAGCGGGGGCCACGGTCGCCATCGCCAACGACCTGAAGGTGCTGCACGTGCGCGGCGTGTCCAGCCGCGCACGGCCGTTCTTCGTCGAATGGCACAAGCACCGCGGGCTGTGGCGTTACTTCGGCAAGTTCGAAGCGCCGCAGCGCAGCCTGCCGGTACGCATCGGCGTGTGGTGCGCGATCTGGGCGCATGCGCTGGTGCAGGTGCCGCGGCTGCTGCTGGGGCGCTGACGCCGTCTTCGCGGCGTGCGCGGGCATGACTTCCCGCAGCGGGGCCGGTGCCGCCACGTTGTTGGAACGGCGTCATCCTGACGGGAGTTTCTTACGGTCGTGTGGTCATCTGTTCCGCTCCCGCAAGGATGGGGCCAGGTCGCCATGTGGAACGGGTTGGCACCGGAAATTTCATTTTCCGATGAAAAGTGTGATTTAATTCACGGTTTACGTGATTGAATTCAGCGCGAGGGCGGCATGGATGGCGTAGGCAGGGGGCTGGTGCACTCGGGGATGGCCCGGTGAATTCGGCGGAATTGCTCGAGGGGTATCGTGATCGTTCCTGCGCCCGGCAGTGGCGCGGTTTCCTGCAGGCGATGGCGACCGAGTTCGGTCAAGCCTTGCCGGACGAGGAATCGGCCCGCCTGATGGTGCGCATTGGTCAGCGGTTTGCCGATGTCCACGCTTTGCCGTCGGTGGCCACGGTCGAAGCCTTGGCGGCGTCGGCCAATGCCGTCTGGGCCGAATGCGAATGGGGCTGGGCGGTGTTCGAGGAACGCCCCGACCACCTGCGCATCGTGCATGCCGGCTCGCCGCTGGCCGTGGCATTGGGGCCGGACAATGGCTGGCACCACGGTTTCCTCGAGGGCGCGTACCGGCACTGGCTGCGCGGCGCCGGCATGTTGGCTGTTCTCGATGTTCGCCATGTGGCGACGGAGAACCGCGACCTTTCGATCTTCACTGTTGCGCGGGTGTTCTGATGGTCAAGGTGTGTGTGGCATGAGCAAGAATCGACTGGCGGGCTCGCCGGGATGCGATGACGACGTGGCTGCCTTGTTCACGAAGCTTGGTGACGGCAAGGGACGGCCGGGGTACCGGGATTTCTCGGAAGCGACCCTTCCTCCCCCGATCGCTGCGGCGGCCCGTTTGGTCCGCAAGCCCGCGGCAGTGGATGCAGAGCCGGCGCTACCGCACGAGCCCGAGGTTTCCCCCGTGCCCGCGGTCGCAGCCTCGGCACCGGTGGATACGCCACTGTTGCAACTGTTCCGCAGGCTTGCCGAGGTGGGCGAGGCGATTCCGGATGACAGCCCCTTGGTCCGGTTGCGCAAGCAATAGGCGATGGGGCACCAACACCGGGGGGCTGCCGTGATGGCGGGCCCGGCCGGAATGACCGCCTCGACGGGGCGGTCCCGAGGGGAAAATCCATGAAACTTTCGATCAGGCCCGAGGGCTCCCAGACCCTCGCTCGCTTGGGTTTGGCTGCGCTGGTGTTGGTGGGTGGGCTGTGCGTCGCGTTCGTCGTGACCGTGCCATTGGACGTGACCCGGCAGTTGTTGTTCTCGCTGGCCGTGTTCGCCATCGGCCTGTGCCTGCGGCGTGCCCGCAGCCGCACCGTGCCGCTGGTGCTGATGGGGTTGTCGCTGGTCATGTCCAGCCGCTACATGTGGTGGCGCCTGACCGAGACGATGGGCATGGGCAGCCTGGTTGACCTGACCCTGGGTTTCGGCCTGGTCATGGCCGAGGTCTATGCTTTCGTGGTGCTGGTGCTGGGCTATTTCCAGGTGGCCTGGCCGTTGAACCGCCGCGCGCTGCCGCTGCCGGAGGACCAGTCGCTGTGGCCGGTGGTGGACGTGTTCATTCCCACCTACAACGAGCCGCTGTCGGTGGTCCGCACCACCGTGCTGGCGGCGACGGTGATGGACTGGCCGGCGGGCAAGCTGAAGATCCACCTGCTCGACGACGGCCGCCGCGAGGAGTTCCGCGCGTTCTGCGAGGAAGTGGGGGTGAACTACGTCACCCGTACCAACAACCACCATGCCAAGGCCGGCAACATCAACGCCGCGCTGAAGAAGTCCGATGGCGAATACGTGGCCATCTTCGATTGCGACCATGTGCCGACGCGTTCCTTCCTGCAGATGTCGATGGGCTGGTTCCTGCGCGACAGCCGGCTGGCGGTGGTGCAGACGCCGCACTATTTCTTCTCCGCCGACCCGTTCGAGCGCAACCTGGGCACCTTCGGCAAGGTGCCCAACGAGGGCGAGCTGTTCTACGGCCTGCTGCAAGATGGCAACGATGCGTGGAACGCCACCTTTTTCTGCGGTTCGTGCACGGTGATCAAGCGTGCGCCGCTGGAGGAAGTGGGCGGCGTGGCGGTGGAAACGGTGACCGAGGATGCGCATACCGCCATCCGCCTGCACCGCGCCGGCTACCGCAGCGCCTACATCCCGGTGCCGCAGGCCGCGGGCCTGGCCACCGAAAGCCTGTCGGCGCACGTGGGCCAGCGCACGCGCTGGGCGCGCGGCATGGCGCAGATCTTCCGCGTCGACAACCCGATGCTGGGCCGCGGCCTGAGCCTGGTGCAGCGCATCTGCTACACCAACGCGATGCTGCACTTTTTTTACGGGTTGCCGCGCATCATCTTCCTGACCGCGCCACTGGCCTTCCTGTTCTTCGGCGCACACGTCATCCATGCCTCGGCGTTGATGATCTTCGCCTATGCACTGCCGCACTTGGCGCAGGCCAGCCTGGCCAACCTGCGCATCCAGGGCGCGCACCGGCACCTGCTGTGGAACGAGGTCTACGAGACCGCGTTGGCCTGGTACATCCTGCGGCCGACGCTGATGGCGGTATTCAATCCTCGGTTGGGCAAGTTCAACGTCACCGCCAAGGGCGGGTTGGTGCACCGGAGCTATTTCGATGCGCAGGTTGCCCGCCCGTATCTGTTCCTGCTGCTGCTCAATCTGGTCGGTGTGGTGGCCGGCATCGCCAGGTTGGTGATGGCCGACACCAGCGGTGAGGTCAACACCATCTGGCTCAACCTGGGCTGGACCTTCTACAACATGATCATGCTCGGTGCAGTGATCGCCACCTGCAGCGAGCAGCGCCAGATCCGCCGCTCCCACCGCGTACCGCTGGAGATGAAGGCGGTGCTGCACCTGGCCGACGGCCAGGCATTGGCCTGCAGCACGGTTGATTTCTCCACCGGTGGCATGGCCATCCGCCTGGACCAGCCGCAGCCGGTGCAGCCGGACACGCCGGTGGAGATCGAGTTGCGCCATCGCCAGCGCAGCCAGCGCCTGCCGGCCGTGGTGCGCCACGACCGCGATGCACAGGGCCTGAGCCTGCAGTTCGGCGAGTTGAGCATCGAGCAGGAACGCTGGTTGATCGCTTCCACCTTCGCCCGCGCCGACATCTGGGTCTCGCTGTGGGGCCGGCACGAGCGCGACACCTTCCTGCGCTCGCTGTCGGACGTGCTCCGCGCCAGCTTGCGCGGCTTCCACCGCCTGGGCCGATTCGTCATCACGAGGGGGCGGCATGACGGCCATGCCCAGCCTGCTCCCGGAGAAACCGCATGAAGCATTGCCTGCATACACCGTCGATCCCCGCTCTGCGGCCGCGTTGGGCCTGGCTGGCGTTCGCCTTGACCCTGCTGGCCGGCGCCGGCCACGCGCAGGCGCCAGCCAGTGCGCCGCCGCCCGTGGCGCAGGACGCGGCAGCGGCGCCGGTCACGAGCCTGCCGCTGCAACGCAGCCGCTCCACGCTCAGGCAACTGGGGCTGGACTACGAGGTGACGCTGCGCGGCATCCAGGGCACGGCCGGCATCCCGTTCTCGATCCGCAGCGACCAGGTCGTCGACCATGCCTTGCTGCACCTGAAGTACACCTATTCGCCAGCGTTGCTGCCGGACCTGTCGCACCTGCGCGTCACCGTCAACGACGTGACCGTGGCGACCCTGCCGGTGTCGGCGGAGGAGGCCGGCAGACCGGTCGAGCGCGACGTCGCCATCGACCCGCGGCTGGTGACCGACTACAACCGCGTCAACCTGCAATTGATCGGCCACTACACCCGCGAATGCGAGGACCCGGACCACACCAGCCTGTGGGCCAACATCGACAGCGCCAGCTATCTCGAACTGGGTTGGCTGCCGTTGCCGCTGAGCAATGACCTGGCCCTGCTGCCGGTACCGTTCTTCGATGCACGCGACACCCGCCGGCTGGAACTGCCGTTCGTGTTCGCCGGGCAGCCGGCCAATGGCCAGTTGCAGGCCGCCGGCATCGTGTCGTCGTGGTTCGGTGCGCTGGCCGGCTACCGGGGCGCACTGTTCCCGGTCTCGACCGGCACGCTGCCCCTGCACGGCAATGCCGTGGTGGTGGCCACGCCGCGCAACCTGCCGGTCGGGGTGGCAGCGCTGGAGGTGTCGGGGCCGACGCTGGCCGTGGCTACCAATCCCAACGATGCCAATGGCAAGTTGTTGCTGGTGCTGGGCCGCGATGATGGCGAACTGCGCGCGGCGGCTACCGCCCTGGTGCTGGGCGCACCGCTGTCCGGCGCCAGCGCCACCTTGCGCGAGGTCAGGCAGGCCGAGCCGCGCCAGCCCTACGACGCCCCGAACTGGGTGCCCAGCGACCGCCCGGTGCGCTTTTCCGAACTGGTCCGCAACACCGGCGAACTGAACGTGGTTGGCTACCACCCCGACCTGATCCGCATCGGCCTGCAACTGCCGCCGGACCTGTTCGTGTGGCGCAAGGACGGTATCCCGGTGGACCTGCGCTACCGCTACACCCTGCCCGAAGGCGCGGACAAGTCGGCGCTGAACATCAGCATCAACGATGCGTTCGTCACCACCTTGCCGCTCAACGGGCGGCCACGGGCCACCACCGTGCCGGGGCGGATGTGGCAGAAGCTGGGTACGCAGGGCGCCATGCCGATCCGCCAGCCGCTGCTGCTGCCGACCGGGCCGCTGTCGGCCAGCAGCCAGTTGCGCTTCCATTTCTTCTTCGACCGCCCGCGCGCCGAGGAATGCAAGAACACCTTCCCGGACGTCTCGGCCGCGATCGACGATTCCTCCACCATCGACCTGAGCGGTTTCGCGCACTACATGGCAATGCCGAACCTGGCCGCGTTCGGCAACGCCGGCTTTCCGTTCACGCGCCTGGCGGACCTGTCCGAGAGCGCGCTGGTGATGCCGGACGAGGCCAATGCCGACGACGCGGCCAACGCGTTGACGCTGCTGGGCCGCATGGGCGCATCCACCGGCTACCCGGCGCTGCGCACGCGCGTCATCCAGGCCCGGCAGGTCGACGAACACGCCGACCAGGACCTGCTGGTGCTCGGCTCGCGCCGCAGCCAGCCGCTGTTCGAGCGCTGGGCCGCGGCAATGCCGATCGGCGACGGCACGCAGGCACGCAGCTTCCGCCTTTCCGACTGGCTGCTGGCCAAGGTGCCGGCCTTCCTTTCGGCGGATGCGCGCCGCACCGACCTGCCGACGGTGGCCGAGGTCGGGCTGCGTCCGGAGCCGGGCGACGTGTTGCTGATGGGCTTCCAGTCACCTCTGCGCAAGGGCCGCAGCGTGGTGGCGCTGATGGCCGACGAGCCGGGCCATGCCCGCCGCCTGTTCGAGGCCTGGTTCGACCCGGAACGCCTGCGCGATTTCCAGGGCAGCGTGGTCCTGCTGCACGGGGAGAAGGTGCGCAGCCTGGCCGGCAACCAGACCTATTACGTAGGCAAGCTGCTGCCGCTGCTGGCCCTGCGCTGGTTCTTCGCCCACCACCCGCTGTGGCTGGCGTTGGGCGTGGGGCTGATGTGCGTGTTGTTGGCGCTGCTGGCCGCCTGGTTGCTGCGCCGGCATGCGCGCGCGCGCCTGAAAGTGGCGGACTGAGCATGCACGGGGGCACTGCGCCCATGTTGCCCAGGCGCCGGGTGCTGGGCCTGATGGCGGCCGCAGCGGCACTGGCCGCCCGCCCGGCGTGGGCGGTCGATGCCCTTTGCTGCAGCCCCTGGGGCGACTGGCAGGCCTTCGTGCGGCGTCACGTGCAGGACGACGGGAGGGTCATCGACCATGCCCATGCCGACCTGCGCAGCACCTCCGAATCGCAGTCCTATGCGCTGTTCTTCGCGTTGGTGGACAACGACCCGGTGCTGTTCGACCGCATCCTGGCGTGGACCCGCCGCCACCTGTGCGGCGGGCGCCCGGACCTCAACCTGCCGGCCTGGCTGTGGGGGCGAGCGGACGACGGGCAATGGCGGGTGCTCGACGGCAACACCGCCTCCGATGGCGAATTGTGGATCGCCTATGCGCTGCTGGAGGCCGGGCGGCTGTGGAACCGCCCGGGGCTGGCCCAGGCCGGCCGCCAGGTACTGGCGCTGATGCGCGGCGCCGAGGTGGCGGACCTGCCGGGGTTCGGGCCGATGCTGCTGCCCGGTGCCCGCGGCTTCGTGCACAGCGATCGCTGGATCCTCAACCCCAGCTATCTGCCGCTGTTCGTGCTGCGCCGTTTCGCTGCGGCCGAGCCGCGCGGGCCCTGGGCGCGGCTGGCCGAACGCAGTGTGGCCATGCTGCGCGCGGCCTCGCCCAGCGGCTTCGCGCCGGACTGGATTGCCTGGAACGGCAAGGCCTTCGTGCCCGACCCCGGCAAGGGCGCCGTGGGCAGCTACGATGCCATCCGCTGCTACCTGTGGGCGGGCATGGCCAACCCCGGCGAACCGCTGCGCCGGGACTTGCTGGATGCGCTGCCGGGGCCGGCCAGGTGGCTGCGTGCCGAGGCCGGCTTCGCCGAAAAGATCCAGACGCGCACGGGCGCCGGCAGCGGCATCGCGCCGGCGGGCTTCTCCGCCGCGCTGCTGCCCTACCTGTCGGCACTGGGTCAGCCAGCCCTGGCCGCCGCGCAGGCCAACCGCATCCCGGCCGGCGCCGCCGCCGAGGCATTGGGGTACTACGACCGCGTCCTGCTGCTGTTCGGGCGTGGCTGGATGGACCGCCGTTTCCGTATCGCTGCCAATGGGCATCTGCTGCCCGCGTGGAGTTCGACATGTTCCGCAAAACCCTGACCCCCCTTTGCCTAGTCGGCTTGTGCGTGCTGACCGCGCCGGCATGGAGCCAGAATTCCGCCTCCACGCAGCAACTGGTCAACCAGGGCAACTACTGGCTCGACCAGGGGCGCGAGGATCTGGCGGCCGATGCGTGGCGCAAGTTGCTGGCCGCCGACCCCGCGCAGCCCGACGCTCTGCTCGGTCTGGGCCTGATCGACCTGAACCAGGGCCGCCGCACCGATGCCCAGCTGCGCCTGCAGCAGTTGCAGGCCAAGCACCCGTCGGCGGTGCAGACCAGCCGCCTGCGCGCTGCGCTGGCCGGTGGCAGCAGCGGCAGCGGCACGTTGCAGGTGGCGCGCAACGCCGCTGCGGCCGGCCGCTATGACGAGGCCATCAAGGCCTACGACGAGGTGTTCGGCGCCGGTGGTCCGCCGGACAACCTCGCGCTGGAGTACTACCAGGTGCTGGCCGGCACCCGGGACGGCTGGGCGCGCGCGCGCGACGGCCTGCGCCGGCGGGTGGCCGCCGACCGCAACGATGGCGCCGCCGCGCTCGCTCTGGCGCAGGTGCTGACTTATCGCGAGCCGAGCCGGCGCGAGGGCATCGCCCAGTTGCGCGCGCTCAGCCAGCGCCAGGACACCGCCGGTCCGGCGCGCAGCGCCTGGCGCCAGGCACTGCTGTGGCTCAATGCCACGCGGGCCGACGCGCCGCTGTTCCAGGCCTTCCTCGACCAGCAGCCGGGCGACCGTGAAGTGGCCGCACGCCAAGCGCAACTGCGCGATCAGGCCGCACGCGCCGAAGCAGCGCCGGATCCGTACCAGCGCCTGCTCGGCGAGGGCTTCCGCGCCTTGCAGGCAGGCACTTTCGACGTGGCCGAGGCGCGCTTCGCCCAGGTGCTGCGCAGCCAGCCGAAGAATACCGAGGCAATGGGCGGGCTGGGTTCGGTGCGGCTGCGCCAGGAGCGCTTCGGCGAGGCCGTCGAACTGCTGCGCCCGGCGGCGGCAGTCAACGGCAAGTGGCGCGATGCGGCCAACGCCGCCCGCTATTGGCTGGCCTTGCAGGAAGCACGCCGGCAGCCCGGGCAGGAGGCGCTCGCGCAGGTGCGCGAGGCCATCGCCCTGCAGCCGAAGGAACCCACCGGCCACGTGCTGCTGGGCGACCTGCTCGGCGGCAGCGATGCCGCCGCAGCCGAGGCCAGCTACCGCAAGGCGCTGGAACTGGATGCCGGCAATGCCGGTGCCCTGCAAGGGCTGGTCGGGCTGCTGGGAAGGCTGGGGCGCGCCGACGAGGCCGCGGCGTTGTTCGACCGGCTGACCCCCGAGCAGCGCGAGCGCGCCGGTGGCGACGCGGTGCTGCGCGCCAATCTGGCCCGCGCCCGTGCCCAGCAGGCAATTGCCGCCGGCAGCCTGGAGATGGCGCAGATCGAACTGGAGGACGCGGTATTGCAGCAGCCGCGCGATCCGTGGCTGAGGCTGGAACTGGCCCGGCTCTACCAGCGGCAAGGGCGCCCGGATCAGGCCGACGGCATCATGGCGGGCCTGCGCGCGCAGGATGACGATTCGGCGCAGGCGCTGTTCGCACAGGCGCTGTTCGCCCGCGAACGCAACGACTGGAACGGTGTCTGGGCCGTGCTGGAGCGCATTCCCGCAGCGGCGCGCGATGCGGAGATGGCGACGTTGCACGACACCGCCTGGGTGCAGTTGCAGGCCGCGCAGGCCCGTACCCTGGTGCAGGGCAACCGCGTCGGCGAGGCGCAACTGCTGCTGGCCCGCGCCGAATCGGCGCTGGGTGAGCGCGCAACCCGGCCCGACACCGCCGCCGCACTGGCCGGCGCCTACGCCGACATCGGCAGCCAGCAGCGCGCGCTGGCGCTGGCGCAACGGCTGGTGCAGGGCAACCCGAGCGTGGACAGCCGCCTGCAATACGGCCAGGTGTTGCTGCGCGCGCATCAGGATGCCGAACTGGCAGCGCTGCTGCGGCAACTGGGGCAGGCCGATCTGACCGTCGCCCAGCAGCAGCGCCTGCGGGAACTGCGCAGCGGCTACGTGCTGCGGCAAGTGGACGCGCTGCGCGAACTCGGCAACCTGGAAGGTGCCTACGATGTGCTGGCGCCGGTGCTGGCGCAGCAACCGCAGGACCCGCAGACCATTGCCGCGCTCGCGCGCCTGTATACCGCCGCCGACGATCATGGGCAGGCGCTGGCCCTGTACCAGCAACAACTGCAACTGGCGCCGGGTGACGTCGATGCAATGCTGGCCGCTGCCGGCAGCGCGGCGTCGATGCGCGAGCTGGGCACTGCCGAGCACTATCTGGAGCAGGCGCTGGCGCTGGCGCCGCAATCACCGGAGGTGCTGGCCGCGGCAGGACGTGTCTACCGCGCCGCCGGCAAGAACCGGCGTGCAGAGAGCTATTTCAAGGCCGCGCTGGCCGCCGCCGCGCGTGGCGCAGGGCAACCTGACAACGGCTACCCGCGTGCCAGCACTGCTCTGGCCGCCAACGGCCGCGCCTTCAACCCCTTTGCCGGCATCACCCGCGGCAACACCGGGCCAGCCCCGCTCCATGCCGGCCCGGTGCCGCTGCCGGCCGCGGTCTCAACCCTGGCCTCAGCGCCGCTGGCCAGCGCCCTGCCGACGGCGCCGCAGGTCGATGCCGATGGCCTGCCTGCGCCGGTGCTGGCGGCACCGGCCGTGGCCGCCGCTGCGCTGCCGGCGCCTGCGCTTGTTTCGCGCCGTGCCGGCCCCGTCGCCGCTGCGCCCGCACCGGTACGCGGCGTGGTCGAGGAACTGCGCGAACTGCGTGCCGACAGCAGCAGCGCACTGGCCGCCGGTGCCGCCTACCGCAGCCGCGAAGGCGAGGCCGGGCTGGGCCAACTGGATGACTTGCAGGTACCGCTGGAAGCCCGCTTCGGCCTCGGTGACGGCAAGCTGCTGGTATCGGTGACACCCACGGTGCTGGATGCCGGGCGTGCCGACGACGGCTATGCCAGCGCCAGCCGCTTCGGTGCCGGCCCGCAGCTGGCCCTGTCCGGGGCGCTGGCCGCCGACCGCGCCCCGGTGGACGACCTGATCGGGTCGTCGCTGTACCAGACGCTGCTCACCGACGGCGCCAGCACCGCCACCCGCAACCTGATCTACGAACGCGCGCTGGACAACGGTCGCTACCAGGAACTGTTCAACCAGACCGACGCCACGCTGACCACGGCCGAGCGTCGCCAGGCCACGCTGGAACTGCTGTATGCCGATCCGCTGGCGGACTACATGCTCGGCCGCGACCTGGGCAACACGCCCATCGCCGACATCGCCCGCCAGGTACTGGGAAACACAGCGTTGCTGCGTGGACTCAGTGCAGCCGAGCAGGCGCAGTTGAAGACGCTCGCCGGCGGCAGCAGCGCGTCGCAGACGCCGCTGGCCTTCCAGGACACGCTGTACGCGATGGTCGCCAACGCCGCCGGTGCGCGGCGGCTGGGATCACAGGACGCCAGCGGTGCCGGCATGTCGGTGGGCTTCCAGCAGGGCGGTTTCAGCGCCGACATCGGCACCACGCCGCTGGGTTTCGGTGAATCCAGCATCGTCGGCGGCATCGGCTACCGCGGTCGGGCCGGCGATGCCCTGACCTGGTCGGGACAGGCCTCGCGGCGCGCGGTCAGCGACAGCCTGCTGTCCTTCGCCGGGGTGAGCGACCCGCGCAATGGGCTGCAGTGGGGCGGGGTCACCGCAACCGGTGCGCGGTTGGCCGCAACCGTCGACAACGGCCTGCTCGGCGGCTATGCGGGGCTGGCCTGGCACAGCTTGCAGGGCACCCATGTGGCCGACAATGACCGCCGCGAACTGGGCGCCGGGATCTACGTGCATGCGTTGGAGACGGACAGCCAGTCATTGACCGCGGGCCTGAACCTGACCGCGCTGCAGTACGAGCGCAACCTCAGTGGCTTCACCTACGGTCATGGCGGTTATTTCAGCCCGCAGCGCTACGTGGACGTGAGCGTGCCGCTGCATTGGAACGGGCGCAACGCCACGCAGCGGCTGGCCTGGCAGGTCGACGCCAGCGTCGGCGTGCAGAACTTCAAGGAAGACCCGGCGGACTACTTCCCGCTGGACCCGGCGATGCAGCAGGAAGCCTACGACGCGGCCTCGCTGGCGGCGCTGCTGGGCCTGACCCGGGGCTACATCGAACCGGTCCATGCCGGCCAGACCAAGACCGGGGTGTCCTACAACCTGAGTGCGGCGGCCGAGTGGCAGTTGTCCTCGCAGTTGTTCCTGGGCGGGCGCATGGAGTTCAACAATGCCCGCGATTACCGCCAGTTCGGCACCAACCTGTACCTGCGCTTCCTGCTCGACCGCCTCGGCGCGGGCCTGGGAAGGCAGCCACAGACGCTGCGCTCGCCCTACGCCACCGGCGAGTAAGCGGATGCCGGGCGTGCCCGTGACCGTACGCGGGCTGCTTCCCCGCGCCGGTGGCGGGCACGGGCCGGCCACCGGGTGGGGCGGCGCATAATGCCGCCATGATCATCCCGTCCCTGCTCGACACCGACCTCTACAAATTCACGATGATGCAGGCGGTGCTGCACCGGCACCCCGGTGCCATCGTCCAGTACCGCTTCAAGTGCCGCACGCCCGGCATCGACCTGGCTCGCTGGATCGACCAGATCAGCGCCGAGATCGATCACCTGTGCAGCCTGCGCTTCACGGCCGAAGAACTGGATTACATGCGCGGCCTGCGTTACCTGAAGCCGGATTTCGTCGATTTCCTCGGCCTGTTCCAACTGGACCGCAAGTACATCGACCTACGCCCGTCGGCCAGCGTGCCCGGCGAGATCGAACTGGACATCAGCGGACCGTGGCTGCACACCATTCCGTTCGAGGTGCCGCTGCTGGCGATCATCAACGAGGTCTGGTTCCGCAACACCAGCACTGCGGATTTCGCCGAGGGCGAGCGCCGCCTGCAGGCCAAGGCCGCGCTGCTGCGCGACACGCCCGGCTTCGCCGATTGCCGCATCGCCGACTACGGCAGCCGCCGCCGCTATTCGCGCCACTGGCACGGGCACATGCTGCCACTGCTGCGGCAGGCGCTGGGGCCGCAGTTCGTCGGCACCAGCAATGTGCACTTCGCGCGCCTGTACGACATGACCCCGCACGGCACGATGGCGCATGAATACCTGCAGGCCTTCCAGGCGCTCGGCCCGCGCCTGCGCGATTCGCAGGTGGCGGCGTTGGAGGCCTGGGCGCGCGAGTACCGCGGCGATCTCGGCATCGCGCTGTCCGATGTGTACGGCATGGATGCCTTCCTGCGCGATTTCGACATGTACTTCTGCAAGCTGTTCGACGGCGTGCGCCACGATTCCGGCGACCCGTTCGCGTGGGGCGACCGCATGCTGGCGCACTTCAAGGCCAACCGCACCGACCCGGCCAGCAAGATCCTGGTGTTCAGCGACGGGCTGGACATCGGGAAGGTGATGCGGCTGTACGACTATTTCCGCGGCCGCTGCCAGGTCGCCTTCGGCGTCGGCACCCACCTGACCAACGACCTCGGCCCCACGCCGCTGAACATCGTCATCAAGATGGTCCGCTGCAACGGCCAGCCGGTTGCGAAATTGTCGGATTCGCCGGGCAAGAGCATGTGTGACGACCCCGGTTACCTGACCTATTTGCGGCAAGTCTTCGGTCTTCCCGCCGCTGCCTGAATCCGGTGCGTGGGAAGTGCGGCTTCACTCCAGCGCGAAGCGCAGCACGAACAATCCGGCCACCAGCCACAGCGCCGGGCGTGCCTCGCGCCAGCGGCCGGTGCCGGCCTTCAGCGCGGCGTAGGCGATGAAGCCGAACGCCAGGCCATTGGCGATGGAATAGGTGAACGGCATCGCCAGCGCACACAGTGCGGCGGGGACCGATTCGGTCAGGTCGCCCCATTCCACGTTGACCAGTTCGCGCAGCATCAGCCCGGCCACGAACAGCAGCGCCGGCGCGGTGGCGTAGGCCGGCACCATCGCCGCCAGCGGCGAGAACAGCAGCGCGGCAAGGAACAACGCGGCGACCACCAGCGCGGTCAAGCCGGTGCGGCCACCGACCTGCACGCCCGAGGCGCTCTCGGCGAAGGCGGTGGTGGAACTGGTGCCGAGCAGCGAGCCGGCAACAATGGCGCTGCTGTCGGCCAGCAGCGCGCGGCCGAAGCGCTTTTTGCCATCGGCCAGCTCCAGCAGCCCGGCGCGGCCGACCACGCCGTACAGGGTGCCGGTGGCGTCGAACACTTCCACCAGCACGAACACCAGCACCACCTGCAGCAGCACCGCCAGCGGCGCGCCGCCGTCGTGGTGCAGCAGGCCGGGCAGGTCCAGTTGCAGGAAGGTCGGTGCCAGGCTCGGTGGCAACGACATCAGCCCGTGGTAACGCACGTCGCCGAACAGCCAGCCGGCGGCGGTGACGGCGAGGATGCCGATCAGGATCGCGCCATGCACCTTGCGCGCTTCCAGCACCGCGATCAGCAGGAAACCGGCCAGCGCCAGCAACGGCGGTGCGGCATCGAGCGGGCCGAGGGTGACCATCGTGTCGGCGTTGGCGACGATGACGCCGGATTTCTGCAAGGCGATGATCGCCAGGAACAGGCCGATGCCGGCGACGATCGCCGAACGCAGCGAGGTCGGGATGCCGGCCACCAGCCACGCGCGGATGCCGCTCAGCGACAGCAGCAGGAACACGATGCCGGAAATGAATACTGCCGCCAGCGCCTGTTGCCACGGCAGCCCGGCCGCGCCGACCACGGTGAAGGCGAAGAACGCGTTCAGGCCCATGCCCGGCGCCATGCCGACCGGGAAGTTCGCCGCCAGCGCCATCACCGTCGAGCCGATCGCCGCGGCCAGGCAGGTGGCGACAAACACCGCGCCCGGGTCCATGCCGGTGGTGCCGAGGATGTCCGGGTTGACGAAGACGATGTAGGACATCGTCAGGAAGGTGGTCAGCCCGGCCAGCACCTCGGTGCGGGCATTGGTGCCGTGCTGGCGGAGCTTGAACAGGCGGTCGAGGAGGGACATGGGAGGGGTTCGGGATGCCGGGGAGGGAGCCCTTCTCCCGCCGGGGGAAGGGCTGAAGCAGCTTGGGATGGGCTTTGAAAAGCGGACGGCCGCATCGCTGCGGCCGTCCGGGTGCTGCTTACTTCAACGCCTTGAAACGCAGGCGCTTGGGGCCGGCGTCGTCGCCGAGGCGGCGCTTCTTGTCCTCCTCGTACTCGCGGTAGTTGCCCTGGAAGAACTCCACGTGCGAATCGCCCTCGAAGGCGATGATGTGGGTGGCGATGCGGTCCAGGAACCAGCGGTCGTGCGAGATGACGAAGGTGTTGCCGGGGAACTCCAGCAGCGCGTCTTCCAGTGCGCGCAGGGTCTCGATGTCCAGGTCGTTGGACGGTTCGTCGAGCAGCAGCACGTTGCCGCCCTGCAACAGGGTCTTGGCCATGTGCAGGCGCCCGCGCTCACCACCGGACAGGCTGCCGACCATCTTCTGCTGGTCCTGGCCCTTGAAGTTGAAGCGGCCGATGTAGGCGCGCGACTGGATCTCGGTGCCGTTGATGTTGAGGATGTCCAGGCCGCCGGAGATTTCCTGGAAGACGTTGTGGTTGCCTTCCAGCTTCTCGCGGCTCTGGTCCACGTAGGACAGCTGCACCGTCGGCCCGATCACGATCTCGCCCGAATCCGGCTTCTCCTGCCCGGTGATCATCTTGAACAGGGTCGATTTACCGGCGCCGTTCGGGCCGATGATGCCGACGATGGCGCCCGGCGGGATGATCATCGACAGGTTGTCGATCAGCAGACGGTCGCCGAACTTCTTGGAGACGTTCTTGAACTCCATCACCGAGTTGCCCAGGCGCTCGCCCGGCGGAATGAAGATTTCGTTGGTCTCGTTGCGCTTCTGGTAATCGACGCTCTGCAGCTCTTCCAGCCGCGCCAGGCGCGCCTTGCCCTTGGAACGGCCGCCCTTGGCGTTCTGCCGGGACCACTCCAGCTCCTTCTGGATCGCCTTCTGGCGGGCCTTTTCCTGGTTCTCTTCCTGCTTCAGGCGCTCGTCCTTCTGCTCCAGCCACTGCGTGTAGTTGCCCTTCCACGGGATGCCGCGGCCGCGGTCCAGTTCGAGGATCCACTCGGCGGCGTTGTCGAGGAAGTAGCGGTCGTGGGTGACCGCCACCACGGTGCCGGTGTAGCGGTGCAGGAACTGCTCCAGCCATTCGACGCTTTCGGCGTCGAGGTGGTTGGTCGGTTCGTCGAGCAGCAGCATGTCCGGCTTCTGCAGCAGCAGGCGGCACAGCGCGACGCGGCGTTTTTCACCACCGGAAAGCTTGCCGATCACCGCGTCCCACGGCGGCAGGCGCAGCGCGTCGGCGGCCACGTCCAGCTGCTGTTCGACGGTATGCGCGTCGCCGGCGGCGAGGATCGCCTCCAGCCGCTCCTGCTCCTTGGCCAGCGCGTCGAAGTCGGCGCCTTCCTCGGCATAGGCGGCATACACCGCTTCCAGTGCGGCCTGCGCCTGCAGCACGTCGCCGACGCCTTCCTCCACCGCCTGGCGCACGCTGTGCTCCGGGTTCAGCTCCGGCTCCTGCGCCAGGTAGCCGACCTTGATGCCCGGTTGCGGGCGGGCCTCGCCCTCGAAGTCCTGGTCCACGCCGGCCATGATCTTGAGCACGGTGGACTTGCCGGCGCCGTTCAGGCCCAACAGGCCGATCTTGGCGCCCGGGAAGAACGACAGCGAGATGTCCTTGATGATCTGCCGCTTGGGCGGGACCACCTTGCTGACGCGGTTCATGGTGTAGATGTATTGCGAGGACATGACGTCTCCGTAGCGCACGCCCGTGCCCGGTCCGCATGGCGGACAGGCCCAGGGCAAAAGGAAATGGGCAATTATAGCCGCAAGCCCGTCGCGGCCGGGCCGCCGCCATTGGCTTGCCGGCAGGTGAATGGCGCCCGGCGTAACCGTTTCCAGCCGGAATCCGTTCAGACCGCGTGAGCATGATGGAAATCGCCAACCCACACCGTGAGGGCCACCATGAAGATGCACCGACTTGTTGTCGCCGCGATGACCACCCTGCTTGCCCTCGGCGCCGCTGCCCCGGCCTTTGCTGCGGGCGACCGCGGCCATGATCGAGGCCATGATCGAGGCCACCACGGCTGGAACGACCGCGATCGTGGCCGCGGCCACAACGACCGGCGTGACGACCGCCGCCATTACAACGCCGGTTACCGGGAGGGCTACCGCGACGCCCGCCACAACGACCGCCGCTACCATGCCCCGCCGCCGCGGGTGGTCTACCGTCCGTACGGCTTCGAGCGCGGCTACCGCTACAGCAACTATTACGGCGGCCCGGTGTACGTGGTCAACGACTACGGCCGGCACCATCTGCGCCGTCCGCCGCATGGCCACCGCTGGATCCGCGACGACCGCGGCAACCTGCTGATGGTGGCCATCGCCACCGGCATCATCGCCGACATCGTGCTGCACCACTGAGCCGGCCACGATGCCCGCCGCGAAGGCGCCCCGACGGGCGCCTTCGTCGTTTCCGGACAGGCCCCCGGCCGCGCCGGCGCCTGCGGCCGGGGCAGGGAGGAAGCGCTACAATCGGCCATTCCCCCGCCCACCCCCAGGAGCCGTCGATGTTCCCGCGTGATGCCCGTATCGAGTCCTACGATCCCGAACTGGCCAAGGCCATTGCCGCCGAGTGCCAGCGCCAGGAAGACCATGTCGAGCTGATCGCCAGCGAGAACTACGCCAGCCCGTTGGTGATGGAAGCGCAGGGCAGCCAGCTGACCAACAAGTACGCCGAAGGCTACCCGGGCAAGCGCTACTACGGCGGTTGCGAATATGTGGACGTGGCCGAAAAGCTCGCCATCGACCGCCTCAAGCAGCTGTTCGACGCCGACTACGCCAACGTGCAGCCGCACTCCGGCTCGCAGGCCAACCAGGCGGTGTATTTCGCGCTGCTGCAGCCGGGCGACACCATCCTCGGCATGTCGCTGGCGCACGGTGGCCACCTCACCCACGGCGCCAAGGTCAATGCTTCCGGCAAGATCTTCAACGCCGTGCAGTACGGCGTGAACGAACAGGGCCTGATCGACTACGACGAAGTCGAGCGGCTGGCCGTGGAACACAAGCCGAAGATGGTCGTGGCCGGTTTCTCGGCGTATTCGCAGGTGATCGACTGGGCGCGCTTCCGCGCCATCGCCGACAAGGTCGGCGCGTACCTGTTCGTGGACATGGCGCACGTGGCCGGCCTGATCGCCGCCGGCGTCTACCCGAGCCCGGTGCCGCACGCGCACGTGGTGACTTCGACCACCCACAAGACCCTGCGCGGCCCGCGCGGCGGCATCATCATCGCCAAGGGCGCCGGCGAGGAGATCGAGAAGAAGCTGCAGTCGATCGTGTTCCCCGGTATCCAGGGCGGCCCGCTGATGCACGTTATTGCGGCCAAGGCGGTGGCCTTCAAGGAGGCATTGGAGCCGGCGTTCAAGGCCTACCAGCAGCAGGTGGTGAAGAACGCGCAGGCGATGGCCAACACGCTGGTTTCGCGCGGCTACAAGATCGTGTCCGGCGGCACGCAGAACCACCTGATGCTGGTGGACATGATCGGCAAGGATGTGTCCGGCAAGGACGCGGAGGCCGCGCTGGGCAAGGCCCACATCACCGTCAACAAGAACTCGGTGCCGAACGACCCGCGCTCGCCGTTCGTGACCTCGGGCCTGCGCCTGGGCACTCCGGCCGTCACCACCCGCGGCTACAAGGAAGCCGACTGCGTGGAGCTGGCGAACTGGATCGCCGACGTGCTCGATGCGCCGGGCGACGAGGCGGTCATCGCCCGCGTGCGCGAGGCGGTGAGCGCGCAGTGCAGGCAGTACCCGGTGTACGGCTGAAGGCGAGGAACGAGTGAAGAGGAGTGAGGCACGAGTGGAAGCCGAAGCTGCGATGCGTGCCCTCACTTTCTCGTCATTCCACCCCGATGTCTGATCCTGTGCCTGCGCTGTTCACTCTCGTTCCTGACCCTTCTTCACTCGTTCCCGCCTGATGCACTGTCCCTTTTGCCAGCACACCGATACCCGCGTCATCGACTCGCGTGTTTCCGAGGATGGCGCGACCATCCGTCGCCGCCGTGGCTGCGAGGCCTGCGGCGAGCGTTTTTCCACGCTGGAAACCATCGAGCTCAAGCTGCCGGTCATCATCAAGAGCGACGGCGGGCGTGAGGCGTTCGACGCGCGCAAGCTGCGGGTCGGCTTCGACCGTGCATTGCAGAAGCGGCCGGTGTCGGAAGAACGGATCGAGGCGGCGGTACGCGCGGTGGTGCACCAGCTGCGGATGAGCGGCGAGCGCGAGGTGCCGTCGATCCGCGTCGGCGAGTTCGTGATGGACGAGCTGCGCAAGCTCGACCACGTCGGCTACGTGCGTTTTGCTTCGGTCTACCGCAGCTTCGAGGACGTTGCCGATTTCCGCGACGAGATCGAAAAGCTCGAGCGCGACCATGCCGCCGACGAAGGGCAGTTGTCGCTGCTGGATGCCGGTGGCGGGCGGCAGCGCGGGAAGCCTGCCCGCTGACCTTGCCGGCGCGGGCAATGACCGTGCCGCCGGTATCTATACTGCAGGGCGATGACGCATGCCGCGGCTGGTGGCATGCCATGCCGTTCCCGCGAGGTTTTCCATGCCCGATTTCACCGCCACCGACCACCGCTTGATGGCCCGTGCGTTGCGCCTGGCCGAGCGCGGCGCGTGGACGACGCGGCCCAACCCGATGGTCGGCTGCGTGATCGCGCGTGGCGGGGAGGTCGTCGGCGAGGGTTTCCACCAGCGCGCCGGCGGCCCGCATGCCGAGGTCTTCGCGCTGCGCGCCGCCGCTGAACGCGCGCGCGGGGCCACCGCCTACGTCACCCTCGAACCCTGCGCGCATTACGGCCGCACGCCGCCGTGCGCGCTGGCGCTGGTCGAGGCCGGCGTGGCGCGGGTGGTTGCGGCGATGGGCGACCCGTTTCCCGACGTCGATGGCGGCGGCTTCGCGCTGCTGCGGCAGGCCGGCATCGAAGTGGCGGTGGGGCTGATGGAAGAACGGGCACGCGAACTCAACCGCGGCTTCCTGTCGCGGGTCGAGCGCGGGCGGCCGTTCGTGCGGGTCAAGCTGGCCGCCAGCCTGGACGGGCGCACGGCGATGGCCAGCGGCGAATCGAAATGGATCACCGGGCCGGCCGCGCGTACCGACGTGCAGCGCTGGCGCGCCCGCGCCGGGGCGATCCTGACCGGCGCGGCGACGGTGCTGGCCGACGACCCGGCATTGACCGCGCGCCCACAGGTCGACGAGTTCCTGGCGCCACTGCGGGTGGTGCTGGACGCCCGCTTGCGCACGCTGGATCGCGCGCGGGTGCGTGGAGGCGGCGCACCGACGCTGTACCTGCACGATCCGGCGCTGGTGCCGCCGGTGCTGGAGGATGCGCAATTCGCCGCCGCGCCATTGCAGGCCGATGGCCGTTTCGACCTGCATGCGGTGATGGCGTTGCTGGCCGGGCGCGGCATCAACGAGGTCCACGTCGAGGCCGGGCCGACCCTGTGTGGCGCCCTGCTCCGGGCCGGGCTGGCCGATGAAGTGCTGCTGTACCTTGCGCCGCTGCTGATGGGGGATGGCGCCCGCCCGCTGCTGGCCGGGCTGGGCATCGACACGATGGCGCAGGCGCTGCCGCTGGAAATGGCCGACCTGCGCAGTGTCGGCAAGGACCTGCGCCTGCTGCTGCGTCCCGGCCGGGTGTAGGTCGGGGTTGCACCCCGACGTTTCGCGCACGTGTCGCCGGGGGCATAGCTCCAGCCTGTCTCGTCGCCCCGGCGAAGCTCCGTGCCGGGCAAGCCAGGCACCTGCGGAGGCCTGCCGGGCGTCCACCGGCCCTGCCGCTGCAACACTGCATCCAGCTGCCGGACAGGCCCGCCCGGACCGGGCTGGTACAATGCCCGGGCCGGTTCGCCGGCAACCACGAACGTCTTCAGGGCGGGGTGCGATTCCCCACCGGCGGTAGGTGCGGTCTTTCCGATGGAATGGACGCACGAGCCCGCGAGCGCCGAGGCTGACGGGGTTGCGCATCACGATGCGCGCTCCGGTTGGCCGAGGGTCAGCAGATCCGGTCCGATGCCGGAGCCGACGGTATAGTCCGGATGAAAGAAGATGTGCCTGCCCTGAAGACGTACTGCTATGGCCGACGGTCATAGTCCGGATGAAAGAAGACGGCCCGCGTGCGGCTCACGCCGTGCGTGCGGCTGCATGCCTTGCGGCGTTTTTCGCTCACTACTGCGGAGAACGTACTTGTTTACCGGAATCATCGAAGGCGTCGGCCAACTGGCCGCGCGCGAACCCCTCGGCGGCGATGCCCGCTTCACCTTCCATGTCGGCAGCCTGCCGTTCGATGACGTGCGGCTCGGCGAGAGCATCGCGGTCAACGGCGTGTGCCTGACCGTGGTCGCCTCCGATGGCAACAGTTTCCATGCCGATGCCTCCACCGAAACGCTGGGCCTGACCACGCTGGGCGAACTGCCCATCGGTGCGGCGATCAACCTCGAACGCGCGATGCGCCCGAGCGACCGCCTCGGCGGGCACCTGGTCAGCGGCCACGTCGATGGCATCGGCAAGGTGCTGGCCATCCATGACGATGCCCGCGCGCAGCGCTGGCGCTTCGCCGCGCCGCAAGCGCTGCTGAAATACATCGCGAAGAAGGGTTCGGTCTGCGTCGACGGCGTCAGCCTGACCGTCAACGAAGCCGATGGCGAGGGCTTCGAGGTGGCGCTGATCCCGCACACCGTCGCCCATACCCGCTTCGCCCACACCGGCGTCGGTGACGCCGTCAACCTCGAAATCGATCTGGTGGCGCGCTACGTGGAAAAACTCATCGGAATGCCGGCCAACGGCCGGCATCTACCCGGCCAAGGAGCCAACGCATGAACTTCGCCCCCGTCCCCGAACTACTGGAAGAAATCCGTGCCGGCCGCATGGTGGTGATCGTCGATGACGAGGACCGCGAGAACGAAGGCGACCTGATCATGGCCGCCGAGCTGGTCAAGCCGAGCGACATCAACTTCATGGTCACCCACGGCCGCGGCCTGGTGTGCCTGCCGCTGACCCCTGCGCGCGCCGCCGACCTGGGCCTGGCGCCGATGGTGCAGGCCAATACCGCGCAGTTCCAGACCAACTTCACCGTCAGCATCGAGGCCGCCGAAGGCGTGACCACGGGCATTTCCGCGCATGACCGCGCCCACACCATCCGCACCGCGGTCAAGCCCAACGCCAGGGCGTCGGACCTGCACCAGCCGGGCCACATCTTTCCGCTGATCGCCCAGCCGGGCGGCGTGCTGACCCGCGCCGGCCACACCGAGGCGGGCGTGGACCTGGCCATGCTGGCCGGGTTGGAGCCGGCCGGCGTACTGGTGGAGATCCTCAACCCCGACGGCAGCATGGCGCGCCGCCCGGAGCTGGAGGTGTTCGCGCGCGCGCACGGGCTGAAGATGGGCTCCATCGCCGACCTGATCGCCTACCGGCTGGCCACCGAGCACACCGTCGAGCGCGTGGACGAGCGCGAGATCGACACCGAGTTCGGCGCGTTCCGGCTGCTCACCTACCGCGACCGCATCGCCCACGATCTGCATTTCGCGCTGGTTCGCGGCACCCCGCAGCGCGACGTGCCGACGCTGGTACGGGTGCAGGTGGAGAATCCGCTGGCCGACCTGCTGCACTGGCGCCGCGACGATTTCGGCGTGGCCGCCACCGACGCGCTGCGCGCCATCGCCGCCGAAGGGCAGGGGGTGATGGTGGTGCTGTCCGCGCCGCGCGATACCGATGCGCTGCTGGCGCGGCTGCGGCGCGAGCCGGAAGTGCGCCCGGCCGGGAAGGACAAGGACGTGGGCCAGTGGCGCCGCAACGGCGCCGGCGCGCAGATCCTGTCCGACCTCGGCCTGGGCAAGCTGCGCGTGCTCGGCACCCCGCGCCGGCAGGTGGGACTGGCCGGCTACGGGCTGGAGATCGTCGAGACCGTGCAGCCGTAAGTACGGGGTTTATCCCGCATCCACACCGGATTCCACGCCACGTAGGTGCCGGGCTTGCCCGGCACGGGCTTCACCGGGAAAGCCCCATGCGGGGAAAGCCCCGCATCTATGGGGTTCTGGTGCGCGCATCGGCAATCGCCTTGATCCGCGCCTTGCGCAGTGCCTCGCCGATGGCGGGGCCCTGCAATCCGGCGGTGGCGATGTCGCGTGCGTTGATGGACAGCGTGGCGGCATGCAGGCGCAGCAGGGTCGCGCGCTGCGGGTAGTCGCTGTCCTCGAATCCGAGCCGGCCGCGCTTGTCGCACTCGCACACCAGCGCCATCTGCGCGATGCGCTCGGGACGGCGCAGGCCGTCGCAGCGCGCGATCAGCTCCAGCACGGTGGCGTCGCGCAGTTCGTCGATGCGGTGCACGTTGAGGTGCTCGCGGCACACGGCCTCGGCGAGCAGGCGGTGGTCGGCCGGGAGCTTCAGGCGTTCGCACAGCGCGGCCAATGGTTTGAGCCCGCGCTGCTCATGCATGACGTGGCGCGGCAGTTCGTCCGCCGGCGTCAATGCCTTGCCGAGGTCGTGGGTGAGCGCGGCGAAGCCGACCAGATCGTCGCCGGGGGCCAATATCGCGGCCATGTCGCTGACCATTTCCTGATGCACGCCGGTGTCCACCTCCGGGTGGAATTCGGCGCGCTGTGGTACGCCATACAGCGCTTCCACCTCCGGCAGGATCGCACCCAGCGCCCCGGTGTCGTGCAGCGTGCGCAGGAACGCCGACGGCCGCGCCGCGCGCAGCGCCTTGCGCAGCTCCTGCCAGATGCGCTCGGGCACCAGTGCATCCAGTTCGCCGCTGGCGGCGATCTGCCGCATCAGCGCGGCGGTTTCCGGGGCGAGGGTGAAACCCAGCGGCGCGAAGCGCGCCATGAAGCGTGCCGCGCGCAGCACCCGCAGCGGGTCTTCGACGAAGGCAGGGCCGACGTGGCGCAGCACGCGCCGCTCGATGTCGCGCACGCCGCCCCACGGATCGACCAATTCGCCGGTTGTTTCATCGCGGGCGATGGCGTTGAGGGTGAAGTCGCGGCGTTGCAGGTCTTCCTCCAGCGTCACCGATGGATCGGCATCGACCACGAAGCCGCGGTAGCCGCGCCCGCTCTTGCGCTCGGTGCGCGCCAGCGCATGTTCCTCGCCGGTATGCGGATGCAGGAATACCGGGAAGTCGCGGCCCACGGCCTTGAAGCCCTGCGCTTCCATTTCCTGCTGGGTGGCGCCGACCACCACCCAGTCGCGGTCGCCCGGGGCCAGGCCCAGCAGGGAGTCGCGGACCGCGCCGCCGACGAGATAGGTCTTCATGCGCGACATGATGCGGGGAAGGGCCGTGATGGTAAAACGTACAGGTAGATGCGGGGCTTGCCCCGCATGGTGCTTTCCCGGTGAAGCCGCATGCCGCTTCTACATGGGGCAGGCAAACGCCTTGGCCGGCGCTTCGAGCCGGCCCTGCATGCGCTCGACCAGCGGCACCGCCTTGCCGTTGAGGCGCCAGTCGTAGATCACGCTGAAGGCCAGCACGCGGGCGACGTATTCGCGGGTTTCCTTGTAACTGATGGTCTCGATCCAGAAATCCGGGTCGAAGCCGGGGCGTTGCGACTGCCAGCGTGCGGTCGGGGTAGGCCCGGCGTTGTAGGCGGCGATGGTGACGTAGGGCAGGCCGCCGTACTTGTCCAGCAGCTGGCGCAGGTAGGCGCTGCCGATGGCGATGTTGGTGTCCGCATCAAACAGGCTGGCGGCGCCGCCGTAGCCGCTCAGGCCGATGGATTTTGCGACGCTGGCGCCGGTGGCCGGCAGCACCTGCATCAGCCCCATCGCGTTGGCCGACGAACGCGCATTCGGGTTGAAGATGCTTTCGGCGCGGATTTCGGCTGCCACCCACGCCGGGTCCAGCGCATTGTGCGCGGCCTCGCGGCGGATGCCATCGCCGTGGTGCAAGGGGAAGCGCAGTGCGTACAGGCGCATTTCCTGCGCGCCTTTCAGGGTGAACACCGCGCGGTCGAACCAGCCGTTCGCGGCGGCCACCTCCACCGCCAGCCAGCGCTGGGTGTCGTCGAAGCGCGACAGGGCGTCGGCCCATTCGCGCGCGGCCCAGGCCGGGCGGTCGATCTTGAACAGCTCCAGTGCGCGTACCAGCGCCGGGTCGCGGG
Organism: uncultured Stenotrophomonas sp.; assembly: GCA_900078405.1. Lineage (NCBI taxonomy): Bacteria > Pseudomonadati > Pseudomonadota > Gammaproteobacteria > Lysobacterales > Lysobacteraceae > Stenotrophomonas > uncultured Stenotrophomonas sp. Next base: position 3,156,333 of record FLTS01000001.1, read on the forward strand.
CCACGGCGGCGCGTGCTTGCGCGTCGTCATTTGGCGTCCACGGGCACAGCGCATAGGGCTGCTGCAGCTTGTCGGCGGCGAGGAAGCCGTGGAAGGTGGCCGCGTTGGCGACGCTGCGGTACAGCGGCAGCGCGTCGGTGGGCTTGCCGGTCTTTTCCAGCAGCCGCGCCTCGAACCAGCGCCAGCGCGAGTCGTTGCGTTGCGACGCCGGCATCTTGCGGATGGCAGCCAGTGCCGCCGGCCAGTCACCGCGCGCCATCGCCTCGCGCGTGCGCCATTCGTGCAGGCGCTCGTCGTAGGCCGATTCCGGCACCGCAGCGAGCCGTCGCGCCGAGTCGGGCAGATACGAGGCCGCCGTCCACAGTGCAATCTGGTAGCGCACGCGTGCTTGCTGTTCGTCGCTCAGGCCCAGCGCCTGCGCGTATTGCGGCAGTTGCCGCTCGGCCGCGTCCGGGTCGGCCTTGGCGAGCTGCTCCAGGCCATCGGTGGCGATGCGGCGGCTGCGTTCGTTCTTCGGCCAGTTCAACGCGCGCGCGTCGGGGTTGCCGACGAAGACGGCGTAGTCGTTGGCCTGCGCCTGTTCGGCGGCGGGCAGGCCGCGCGCGGCGGCGCGCATCACCGCTGGCTGGCGCGAGACGGCGGCCGCGTCGATGCGTTCCCAGCGCAGCGCGGGCGGCAACCCACCGCGTTCGGCCAGCGCGGCGAACACCGGGTCGCAGGCGTCGGGCAGCGATTTTCCGCTGCCGCGCCACAGCGCCTGCACGTCGCTGGTCCACTGTGCATCGGCCCTGCCGGTGGCCAGCCGCGCGTTGAGTTCGGCACATTGCAGCGCAGGGGCGCGGCTGGGCTGCCAGTTGGCGAGCAGGGCCGGCCAGTCTTGGCGCCGCGCCAGCTCCGCCAGCCATGCGGCGCGGAAAGTTTCGGCCACCGGCTGGCCCTGACGGCGGCGCAGGAAATCGCTTGCCCGCGTCCTGTCGAGGTTGTCGATGTCGCGGCGCAGGGCACTGTATTCGAGCCAGCCGTACAACGGGTGGTCGCGCAACGTGGCCGCGGTGCCGGCGTCGAACTGGCCGCGTTCGGCGTTGTCGATGGCCATGCGCATCAGCGGGCGGCGGGCGTCCAGGTCCTGTGCGCAGGCGCCGGTGGCGGCCAGCAGCAGCGATGCCGCAAACGGCAGCAGTGGGGTGCGTCGTTTCATCGGCAAAGCATAGCCGGGCCACTGTCAACGCCGCGGTACAGGCCCGACCCCGAGATGAACGGGATCGTTGCCGCTGCTGGAGCCGGAGGTTGCCTGGCGCGCCTAGAATGCGCAGATGCAAACTTCCCGATTCGCACCGCTGCTGCCGGTGTTGGCGGTGCTGGGGTCGGTGACGGCGCTGGCCATCGGCACGTCCTATGCCAAGCACCTGTTCCCGCTGATCGGCGCGCAGGGCACCAGCGCGCTGCGCGTGGGCTTTTCGGCGCTGTTCCTGCTGGCGCTGTGGCGGCCGTGGCGCTGGCATGCCAGCCGTGCGGACGGCATCGCGATCCTGCGCTACGGCCTGGCACTGGGGCTGATGAACCTGCTGTTCTACATGGCCATCGACACGATTCCGTTCGGCATCGCGGTGGCCATCGAGTTCACCGGGCCGCTGGCGGTGGCGATGCTGTCCTCGCGGCGGCCGATCGACTTCGTCTGGGTCGGGTGCGCGGTGGCCGGATTGTTGTTGCTGCTGCCGCTGGCGGGTGGGCCGGCACTGGATACGGCGGGCGTGCTGTACGCGCTGGGCGCGGCAGCATGCTGGGCGCTGTACATCGTGTTCGGCAAGCGCGCCGGGCATTTGCATGCCGGGCACAGCGTGTCGCTGGGGCTGCTGGCGGCGTCGTTGGTGGTGGTGCCGGTGGGCGTGGCCCACGCCGGCATGGCATTGCTGGAACCGCGGGTGCTGCTGGCCGGGGCGGTGGTGGCGGTGGTGTCCAGCGCGATCCCGATATCGCTGGAGATGATGGCGCTCAAGCGCCTGCCCAGGGAGACCTTCGGCATCCTGATCAGCATGGAGCCGGCGGTGACGGCGCTGTGGGCATTGCTGCTGCTGCACGAGCGGCTCGGCAGCCTGCAATGGCTGGCAATCGGCTGCACGGTGCTGGCTTCGGCGGGCAGCACGCTCACCGCGCGGCGGTCGAAGGCGGCGGCTGCCGCGTGACTGGCAGCGCGCAGCGATGGCGCGTACCGGTAACTACCGTCAGCGCAGTGCGTTGGCTGGCACGTCGATCGACATTGCCACTGCCAGATGGTCGGAAAAGGCGGCTGGTACGGCTTCCACCGAGCGCTGGTGCAGATTGCTGCTGACCAGGATGTGGTCGATGGCCCGGTCCGGGCGCCAACTGGGGAAGGTCGGCACGAGGCAGCCTGGCGGCTGCAGCCGGGTCTTGCGGTACAGCACCTGCATTTCCGGGCGCTCGGCCTTGCAGTTGAAGTCGCCCATCAGCACCGCGTTGGGGTGGTCGGTCAACAGGTCGGCGATGAAGTCCAGTTGCGACAGCCGCGAGCCGACGCCCAGCGACAGGTGCGCCACCGCCACGGTCAGGCCTTTGCGGTCATCGCCGAAGCGTGCCAGCAACACGCCGCGCCCACCGATGCGGCCGGGCAGGGCGTGGTCCTGCACTTCCACCGGTTCCAGCCGGCTGAGCAGGCCATTGGCGCTGGAGGCCACGCCGCCCATGCGCCGGTTGGGCTGGTGGCTCCAGTAGTTGAAGCCGGCGCGCTCGGCCAGGTAGTGGGTCTGGTTGGTGAAACCCGAGCGCAGGCTGCCCGGGTCGGCCTCCTGCAGGCCGACGATGTCGCGGTCGCTGGCGAGCTTGGCGATGGCGTCCAGGCTGGAGCGCTTGCTGCCGGCCGGCAGCGCGTGCGACCAGCTGCGGGTCACGTAGTCGCTGTAGCGGCGTGTGCTGGAGCCGGCCTGGATGTTGGCCGTCAGCAGTCGCAGGGTTCGGGTGGGAGCGTTCACGGCATGCGGCCGGGCCTCGCGCGGGGCGGGGCCCGGGTTGGTTCTCGTCAGCGGGCGTTGGCGGCGCGTTCGCGGGCGATCAGGTGGTCGGCGATGCGCAGCATGTCCTCGTAGCTCTTGCCCTTGACCAGGTACTTGCCGTTGACGATCAGCGACGGGGTGCCGGTGATCTTGCTGCGCTGGATGAACTGCTTGGCGCGGTTGGCCTTGGCGACCACCGAGAAACTGCCCATCGTGTCGAGGAAGGTCTTGGCATCGACGCCATGCTTGCCGTAGAAGTTGGCGATGTCCTGCGGCGAATCGTGGCTGCCCAGCTCGCCGTTGAGCGAGTGTTCGATGTGGATGGCCGCGTACAGCGCGTCGTGGGTCTTTTCCTGCAGGCCCAGCGCCTCGGCGGCGTAGTAGGCGCGGGAATAGTCGTCCCAGTAGCTGCCGAACATGGCCGGAACGTAGACGAAATTCACGTCAGAGGGCAGGCCGGCCTTCCACGAGGCGACCATCGGCTGGAAGCGGGCGCAGGCCGGGCAGACGTAGCTGAAAACCTCGGTCACTTCGATCTTGCCGGCGGCCGGCTGGATCGGCTGACCACCTTCGATGACCACGTAGTCGGCGCCGGCTACAGGTTCGGGGCCGACCAGGCGCGCCTGTGCCGGTACCGGGACCTTGTCCTCGGCGGCAGCGGCAGCGGCTTCGCCAGCCTGCTCCGCGGCAGGGGCCGCACTTTCATCGGCCGGAGTGGCGGCCGCGTCGGCCGGTGCGGCCTCGGGGGCGGTGGCGGCCGGCGTGGCCGGTGCGGTGGTGGCGTCGGCCGAGCCGTCCTGCGGCGTGCAGGCGACCATCAGCGGCAGCAGGGCCGTCAGGACCAGGGCGAAGCGGATCTTCATCGGGGGATCTCCAGCGGATTCGTCGGTACGGCGGCCACCGGGCGGCGGCCGGTGCGCATGATGCCACTTTGCACCGGCCCGGCTGAACCGGTGGCGCGCGGTGGGCGGCTCAGGGGCGGGCGGCGGCGCGCTCGCGGGCGATCAGCGCGTCGGCGTTGCGCAGCAGATCCTGGAAGTTGTTGCCCTTGACCAGGTACTTGCCGTTGACGATCAGCGCCGGCGTGCCCGGTACCCGGGTGCGCATGGCGAACTCGCGCGCGGCCTTGACCCTGGCCTCGACCTGCTCGCCGCGCAGTGCGTCGATGTAGGCCTGCGGCTCCACGCCATAGGCGGCATGGAACGTGGCCAGCTCCTGCGGCGAAACGTTCTGCATCGGCAGGCTGCGTTGTTCGTGCAGCGCCTTGAACACGTCGGCATGGCTGCGTGCGAGCACGCCGGTCTGCTCGGCGGCGTAGTAGGCGCGGGCATAGGCGTCCCAATGGCCGCCGAAGGCGGCCGGCACCGCGGTGAAACGCACGTCGCGCGGCAGCTTGGCGGCCCATGCCTCCAGCAGCGGCTCGAAATGCGCGCAGTGGATGCAGGGGTAGCCGAACACCTCCACCACCTCGATCCTGCCGGCCAGCGGCGCGAACGGGCCGGGGCTGGCGATCAGGTCGTAGTCCCGCCCTTCCACCGGTTCGGACGGGGAGGCGGCGCAGGCGGCCAGCGGCAACAGGACCAGCAGCAGGGTCATCAGGCGCGAGGCGAATTTCATCGGGGAAGCTCCAGCGGAAATGGAAACGCCGGCCACGGGGGCCGGCGTTTCCGGGACGGCATGCGCACCGGTTGCGGCGGCGACGGGTGGCTCAGGGCTGCGCGGGCGCAGCGTCGACATCGTCGGCGCGGGCGTGCAGGCCCTGCACGTAGCTGGACAATGCCTGGATTTCCTGTTCGGTCAGCGAATGGGTGACCTGTTCCATGATGCGGAAGTGGGTCGGGTCGGTTTCCTGCGTCTGCCCGGCCTGGTAATGCTGCAGGCGCTGGGCGGTGTAGGCCGCGTGCTGGCCGCCGATGTGCGGATAGGCCGGGCCGGGGTTGCCGGCGCCGTTGGGGCCGTGGCAGGCCAGGCAGGCCGGGATGCCGCGGCTGGCGTCGCCGCCGCGGTAGAGCGCCTGCCCGATTTCGTAGAACTTCATGCCGGCATACGCGCCGTCGGTGACCTCGGCATCGTCGGCGACGCCGGCGCCGGACTTCTGCGTGGCGAAATAGGCGCCAAGGTCGCGCATGTCCTGCGGGGTCATGCCTTCGACGAACGGCAGCATGACCGCGACCATGCCCTCGGTGCGCTGGCCGCTGGCGATCAGCGCCAGCTGCTGGGCGATGTAGCGCTCGCTCTGGCCGGCCAGGCGCGGGTACATCTCGATGGCCGAGTTGCCGTCGGCGCCGTGGCAGGCGGCGCAGACCTGCGCCTTCTGCTCGCCGGCCGCGGCATCGCCGGGCAGGGCCTTGCTCAGGTCGATCTCCAGCGGCGCTACCTGTACCTGCGCTTCTTCGGGCATCGGGGTGACCGAGCTCTGCGCATACGCAACGATGGCGATGAGTGGGGCCGCTATTGCGGTGATGGCAAGAGCGCGAACGTGGCGCATGCGGAAAGCTCCGTGTGGACCGGGCCGGGCGGGTTTCGGCCGGCATCGCGTGAATTATCGGCGCCGATTCAGGGCAGGGTCAACGCAGCGCTGCAACAAAATCCGATCGGAGTGGTGAAAACCGGCGGAAACGGCCGGCGACGGATGCCCGCTGGCCGGCGCGCGCCGGCCCGGCATGCGATCCTATGCGCATGTCACAACTCCTCGAACGCGCCCGCTACCAGCTTTCCGCCCACAACGCCCGGCAGTTGCCGCCGGACGCGGGTGCCGAAGTGGCCTTCGCCGGCCGCTCCAACGCCGGCAAGTCCAGCGCGCTCAACGCGCTGACGCGGCAGAACGCGCTGGCCCGGGTTTCCAAGACCCCCGGCCGCACCCAGCAGCTGGTGTTCTTCCAGGTCACCCCCGACGCCCACCTCGTCGACCTGCCCGGCTACGGCTACGCCAAGGTGCCGCAGGACCTGCAGGCGCACTGGCAGGCCTTCATCGACAGTTATTTCCGCAGCCGCGAGGCGCTCAAGGGGCTGGTGGTGGTGATGGACATCCGCCACCCGCTGAAGGACTACGACCGGCAGATGCTGGCCTATGCGGTGCAGCGCGGGCTGCCGGCGCACGCGCTGCTGACCAAGGCCGACAAGCTCGGCCGCGGCCAGCAGATGCAGACCCTGCAGAAGGTGCGCAAGGAGCTGTCCGCCGCGTTCGGTGACACGGTGAGCGTGCAGGCGTTCTCCGGCGAGTCGAAGCAGGGTGTGGAGGAGGCCCGCGCGGTGATCGGAGGCTGGCTGGGGCTGTAGTCCCGGCTGGCTGGCAATCCTCCGCTCACGCCACGGTTCAGCGGCCCGCACCGCCGTTGGTTGCCGCAGGCCGGTGCCGTGCGCGAATGTCCACCGGCTCAGGGCGCGACATGGAACAACCGGCCGATGGTGGTGGCCGCGGCCATCGCCAGTGCGCCCCAGAACACCACGCGCACCGCACCGCGTACTGGTGCGGCACCGCCGGCATGGGCAGCCAATGCGCCGGTGATGCTCAGGCCGACCAAGGTGGAGCCGATGGTGGCGGCCGTGACCAGCGGGGCCGGGGCCAGCAGGGAGGTCAGCACCGGCAGCGCCGCGCCGGCGACGAAGGCACTGGCCGAGGCGGCGGCGGCCTGCAGCGGGCGTGCGCGCAGTTCGTCGGTGATGCCCAGCTCGTCGCGTGCATGCGCGGCCAGCGCATCGTGCGCGGTGAGCTGCACCGCCACTTCGTGCGCCAGTTCCGGCGACAGCCCGCGGCGGCGGTAGATGCCGGCCAGTTCCTCCAGTTCGTCGTGCGGGTCCTCGTGCAGCTCGCGGCGCTCGATCGCCAGGTCCGCATGCTCGGCGTCGGCCTGCGACTGCACCGAGACGTATTCGCCGGCGGCCATCGACATGGCCCCGGCCACGGTGCCGGCGACGCCGGTGGCCAGCACGGTGGCTGCCGATGCGCCACTGGCGGCGATGCCCACCACCAGTCCGGCCACCGAGACGATGCCGTCGTTGGCGCCGAGCACGGCCGCGCGCAGCCAGCCGGCGCGTTCGGAGCGGTGCGCTTCCTTGTGCTTGTGGCGATGTCGTTGCATGCCGGGCAGTTTAGGCAACAGGTGCAGGGCCATGGTGGAATGACATGCAGCCGTGCCTGCGAATGCGGGTCAAGCCGGCGCCGGTAGGATGCTGAAATCCGTGGCCGGCAACGTGGCGCGCCGGGCTGCGCGATATAGTTCCGGCTTGCGGTGAAGGGACTGCAACCCCACATCCAGCTCCATCCGAATCCACGCGAGATCGCCCTTGTCCAGCCCCAGCCACGTCGCCGATACCCCCATCACCGACCGCGACCAACTGGTCCAGAACATCGCTTCGGGCGAGAAGCCCAAGGTGCAATGGCGCATCGGCACCGAGCACGAGAAGTTCGGTTTCAGGCTGGACGACCTGCGCCCGCCGGCGTTCGAGGGCGCGCGCGGCATCAACGCGCTGCTCGCTGGCCTGACCCGCTTCGGCTGGGAGCCGGTGCAAGAGGATGGCAACACCATCGCCCTGCTGCGCGACGGTGCCTCGGTGACGCTGGAGCCGGCCGGGCAGCTGGAACTGTCCGGCGCGGCGCTGGAAAGCATCCATCAGACCTGTGTGGAAACCGGCACCCACCTCAACGAGGTGGCACAGGTGGCCGGCGAGCTGCAGCTGGGCTTCCTCGGCATGGGCTTCCAGCCGAAGTGGGCGCGCGCGGACATGCCGTGGATGCCCAAGGGCCGCTACCAGATCATGAAGAACTACATGCCCAAAGTCGGCGCGCTCGGCCTGGACATGATGACCCGCACCTGCACGGTGCAGGTCAACCTCGACTATGCCAGCGAAGCGGACATGGTCAAGAAGTTCCGCGTGTCGCTGGCCTTGCAGCCGATTGCGACGGCGCTGTTCGCCGATTCGCCGTTCACGGAAGGGCAGCCCAACGGCTACCTGAGCTACCGCTCGCACATCTGGACCGATACCGACGCCGACCGCACCGGCATGCTCGACTTCGTATTCGCCGATGGTTTCGGCTACGAGCGCTACGTGGATTACCTGCTCGACGTGCCGATGTATTTCTCCTACCGCGATGGCCGCTACATCGACGCCAGCGGCAAGTCGTTCCGCAAGTTCATGCGCGGCGAGCTGGACGTGCTGCCTGGCGCGCTGCCGACGCTGCGCGACTGGTCGGACCACATGACCACCGCCTTCCCGGAAGTGCGGCTGAAGAAGTACCTGGAAATGCGCGGCGCCGACAGCGGCCCGTGGAGTCGCATCTGTGCGCTGCCGGCGTTCTGGGTGGGCCTGCTGTACGACGATGTGGCGCTGGACGCGGCGTGGGATCTGGTCAAGGACTTCAGCATGGCCGAGCGCCACGCCCTGCGCGATGGCGTGCCGAAGCAGGCGATGAAGCTGCCGTTCCGTGACGGCACGGTGCGCGACCTCGCGCGGCGCGCGTTGGAAATCTCGCGCGAGGGCCTGCGCCGCCGTGCCGCGCTCAATGCCGACGGCCAGGACGAAACCCGCTTCCTCGACGTGCTGCAGGAAATCGTCGATTCCGGCAAGACCGCCGCCGAGCGCAAGCTGGAGCTGTTCCACGGCGAGTGGTACGGCAGTGTCGATCCGCTGTTCTGCGAATTCGCCTACTGAGGGGCATGCGCGGCAAGTCCCGCATCCACGAGCGATGTTTTCGCGTAGGTGCCGGGCTTGCCCGGCACGGATCGGCGAGCGCTGCCGATGGGGTCAGCCCCCGTCGCGGCCGATGGATGAGGACACCCGCCAGATATCGACGTTGCCGTCGCCGGTGTGCTGCTCGATCCGCGCCAGTTCCTCGGCGCTGAAGTCCAGCCGCGCCGCCGCATCCAGCGAATCGTCCAGCTGCGCCACGTTGCGCGCGCCGATCAGCGCCGAGCTCACCCGCGCATCGCGCAGCACCCAGGCGATGGCCATCTGCGCCAGCGATTGCCCGCGTGCGGCGGCGATGGCGTTGAGCGCGCGGATGCGCGCCAGGTTGGCCTCGCCGAGCATGTCCTGCTTGAGCGAACCATTGCGGCTGGCCCGGGCATCGGCCGGCACCCCGTGCAGGTACTTGTCGGTGAGCATGCCCTGCGCCAGCGGCGAGAAGGCGATGCAGCCCACGCCCAGCTCGCCCAGCGCCGGCAGCAGGCCGGCCTCGATGTCGCGGTTGAGCATGGAATAGTTGGGCTGGTGGATCAGCAGTGGCACGCCCTCGGCGCGCAGGATCGCGGCGGCCTGCCGGGTCAGTTCCGGCGAATACGAGGAGATGCCCGCGTACAGCGCCTTGCCCTGGCGGTGCAGGTGCGCCAGCGCGCCCATCGTCTCCTCCAGTGGCGTGTCGGCATCGACCCGGTGCGAGTAGAAGATGTCCACGTGGTCCAGGCCCATGCGCCGCAGGCTCTGCTCGCAACTGGCGATGACGTGCTTGCGCGAGCCGCTGGGGCCGCCGTAGGGGCCGGGCCACATGTCCCAGCCGGCCTTGGTGGAAACCACCAGCTCGTCGCGGTGCGCGGCGAAGTCGGCGGCGTACCAGCGGCCGAAGTTCTCCTCGGCCGAACCGAACGGCGGGCCGTAGTTGTTGGCCAGGTCGAAATGGGTGACGCCGCGGTCGAAGGCGCGGCGCAGCATGGCGCGGCCGGTTTCGAACACGTCCACGCCGCCGAAGTTCTGCCACAGTCCGAGCGAAATGGCCGGCAGGGTCAGGCCGCTGCGGCCGACGCGGCGTTGCGGCATGCGCCCGTCGTAGCGGGCGGGATCGGCGATGTAGGGCATGGCGGGTTCCGCGGAATGGGGCGCTTACTTTAGGGCATGGGCAGCAGCGGACGCAGCGGGGCCGGGAGCGGCCGGGCACCCGCTTGCTTGCGGATGGCGGGGCTTGCCATATACTGCCCCCCAGTACATGCAGGGTAGGGCGCGTATGCCGCATTCCCCCGAGGAAAAGAAGAAGGTGCTGGCGCGTGTGCGGCGCATCCGCGGCCAGTGCGATGCGCTGGAGCGCGCGCTGGAAGCCGGTGCCGACTGCGGTCCGGTGCTGCAGCAGATCGCCGCCATCCGGGGCGCGGTCAACGGGTTGATGTCCGAGGTGATGGAAGCGCACCTGCGCGAGGAATTCGGCCAGCCGGCGCAGTCCGAGGCGCAGCGCAGCGCGCGCGTGGCCGAGATGTCCGGCCTGATCCGTTCCTACCTCAAGTAGGTGCGACGCCAGTCGCGATGGGGCTTTCATGCGGATGCCTCTGCAACGGCCTTTGACTGGGAAAGCTCCATCGCGACTGACGTCGCTCTTACATACACATGAACAACCGCTACAGGAGAATCCCATGAAATCCCGTGCCGCCGTCGCCTTCGCCGCTGGCGAACCGCTGAAGATCGTCGAGATCGACGTTGCTCCACCCAAGGCCGGCGAGGTGCTGGTGAAGATCACCCACACCGGCGTCTGCCATACCGATGCCTTCACCCTGTCCGGCGACGATCCGGAAGGGCTGTTCCCCTGTGTGCTCGGCCACGAAGGTGCGGGCATCGTGGTCGAGGTCGGCGAGGGCGTGACCTCGGTGAAGCCGGGCGACCACGTGATTCCGCTGTACACCGCCGAGTGCGGGCAGTGCCTGTTCTGCAAGAGCGGCAAGACCAACCTGTGTACCGCCGTGCGCGCCACTCAGGGCAAGGGCGTGATGCCCGACGGCACCACGCGCTTCTCGTACAACGGCGAGCCGATTTACCACTACATGGGCTGCTCGACCTTCTCCGAATACACCGTGGTCGCCGAGGTGTCGCTGGCCAAGGTCAACCCGGAGGCGAACCCGGAGCACGTGTGCCTGCTCGGCTGCGGCGTCACCACCGGCATCGGCGCGGTGCACAACACCGCGAAAGTGGCCGAAGGCGATTCGGTGGCCGTGTTCGGCCTCGGCGGCATCGGCCTGGCGGTGATCCAGGGTGCGCGGCAGGCGAAGGCCGGGCGCATCATCGCCATCGACACCAATCCGTCCAAGTTCGAGCTGGCGCGCCAGTTCGGCGCCACCGATTGCGTGAACCCGAAGGACCACGACCAGCCGATCCAGCAGGTGATCGTGGAGATGACCGGCTGGGGCGTGGACCATTCGTTCGAGTGCATTGGCAACGTCAACGTGATGCGCGCGGCGCTGGAATGCGCGCACCGCGGCTGGGGCCAGAGCGTGATCATCGGCGTGGCCGGCGCCGGGCAGGAAATCAGCACACGCCCGTTCCAACTGGTCACCGGGCGCAAATGGATGGGTACCGCGTTCGGCGGGGTCAAGGGCCGCAGCCAGTTGCCGGGGATGGTCGAGGACGCGATGAAGGGCGACATCGAGCTGGCGCCGTTCGTCACCCACACGATGGCGCTGGAGAAGATCAACGAAGCCTTCGAGCTGATGCACGCAGGCAAGTCGATCCGCAGCGTCGTCCACTTCTGACGCCCCACCGCTCCTTCCCCCGCAGGCGGGGGAAGGGGAACAGCAGAGGAATTCCCATGCAACGCATCGAACACCGCGCCTGCTTTGGCGGCTGGCAGGACGTGTATCGCCACCGCTCCGAGGTGCTGGGCTGCGAGATGGACTTCGCCGTCTACCTGCCCCCGCAGGCGGAAACCGGCGACCGGCTGCCGGTGCTGTATTGGCTTTCCGGCCTGACCTGCAGCGAGCAGAACTTCATCACCAAAGCCGGCGCGCAGCGCTACGCGGCCGAGCACGGCATCATCCTGGTCGCGCCGGACACCAGCCCGCGTGGCGACGAAGTGGCCGACGCCGAAGGCTATGACCTGGGCAAGGGTGCCGGTTTCTATGTCAACGCCACGCAGCAGCCGTGGGCGAAGCACTACCGGATGCATGACTACGTCGCCATGGAACTGCCGGCGCTGGTCGAAGCGAATTTTCCGGCCAGTGACGCGCGCGCGATCAGCGGGCACTCGATGGGCGGGCATGGTGCGCTGACCATCGCGCTGCGCAACCCCGGCTGTTACCGCAGCGTGTCGGCGTTCTCGCCGATCGTCGCGCCGTCGCAGGTGCCGTGGGGCGAAAAGGCGTTCGCCGCCTACCTGGGCGAGGACCGCGAGGCGTGGAAGCAGTACGACGCCTGCGCCCTGATTGCCGGTGCGACCGAACGCCTGCCGCTGCTGGTCGAGCAGGGCGGAGCCGACGAATTCCTCGACACGCAGCTGCGCCCGCAGCTGCTGCAGGCTGCCTGCGCGGCCGCCGGTCATCCGCTGCAACTGCGCCTGCGGCCGGGCTACGACCACAGCTACTACTTCATCGCCAGCTTCATCGGCGAGCACATCGTCCACCACGCTGCGGCATTGCGCGGCTGATGTGCGCATGGCATCGGCATCCGTGTAGGTGTGGGGCTTGCCCCGCATGCTGTTTTGCAGGGAAAGCCCCATGCGGGGCGAGCCCCGCATCTACGGAAGCGGTTTTGCACGGTGCGTCCCGTATCTACAGGGAATGGGGGATGGCCGTCAGGCCGGGGTGAAATCGGTATAGGCGTAGCGCCCATCACGCAGCACGGTTTCGCCCTGTTGCAGTTGCAGCGGTGCATTGAACATCGGCCCGGCGCCGATGCAGGTGTGGAATTCGCCGTTCTCGCCGCAGGCGTCGATGCCGGCGGGCAGGGTGTCGAGCAGGGCATGGTCGAAGGCGCGGCCAGCGAAGCCGGCGTCCAGCAACTGCGTGTCCACGCAGCACAGGTGCGCGCGCAGGCCGCCGTCGATCATGCGCCGCGCCAGCGCGCCGGTGTCATGGCCGAACAGCGGGAACCGGCAGTCCCAGCCCAGCCCGGCGAACTGCCGCTCGCGCCATTGGCGGATGTCCTCCAGCAGCAGGTCGCCGAACGCCAGTGTGCGCAGTGCCGGCCAGCGTTGCCGTGCCGCCGCCAGGGTCTGCGCCATGCGCTGCAGGTAAATGGCGTTGTCACAGGCCTGCGGTATCCACGCACGCAGCAGCGGCAGCCCGGCGGCATCGGCCTGCGCCTGCAATACCTCCGCGCGCACGCCCTGCATCGAGGCGCGGCCGTGGCCTTCGGTGAGCGTGCTCAGCAGCGCGACGACGCGGGTGTCATCGCGCTGGCGCAGCGTGTGCAGGGCCCACGCCGCGTCCTTGCCGCCACTCCAGCACAACAGGACCGGAAGCACGGGTCAGCGCACGTCGCGCAGTTCCCAGTGGCGCCCGGCCAGCAGGCGCAGGCGTTGCTTGAGGATGTCGCCCGGGATGCGGGTGATGGCGACCAGGTCGATGCGCAGGTCCGATTGCCGGCCGATCACCGTGGCCTCCGGGTCGGTGATGCCCAGCGCGGGGTCGACGTCGTCGGGCTCGTCCTGGGTGGCCTTCCAGCGCTCGAACAACGCCGGTGTACGCAGCGCGTCCTGCAACTGCTCGGCGAAGGTGTCGGCGCCATTGGCGGTGAACGACAGGCGCGGGTCGGCGCCGCGCGCGGCGGCCGGGTCGGGAAGCGAAATCGAGTAATGCACGGGCATGTGGGGCTCTCCTGGAAAGCGTCGGGGCGGCGCCCGCGTTGCATGGTTCAGGCGTCGAATTCGTGCGGTTCGTCGGCAAACCCTATCGTCACCGCGCCCTTGCCGACGTTGACCATGCCGGTCAGGCTCATCACGCTTTCCAGCAGTTGCACGCCCTCCGCGCCGCAGGTGTCGCGCAGGCCGGCGTAGCCGGGCAGGGCACGCAACTCGTCGAGCGGGCCGCCATAGCTGACGCACACCACCGGCGTCAGCAGTCCGTGGATCACGCGCCGGCTGGCAAAGTCGAACAGTCGTTGCACGGCATTGTCGAAGCCCTTGATCTTGGCCACCGGCGCGGTTTCGCCGCGGTAGCCGTGCAGTACCGGCTTGATGTCCAGCGCGCTGCCCAGGGCGGCGCTGAGCAGGCTGACGCTGCGGTCGCCCTTGTGCCGGCCGCGGGCGCGGATGTAGTACAGGTCGCGGGTGATCATGTAGCCGTGGACGTTGCCGGCGAGTTTCTCCAACTGCTCGCGCATCTGCGCCACGCCGGTGCCCTCGTTGCGCAGCCGCACCGCCTCGACCGCGGTCACCGCCTGCGCGGCGAACAGGTTCTGGGTGTCGATCACGCGCAACGCGAATGGAGAATTGTGACCGGCGGCCTGGCGGATCGGCCGGTATTCGTTGAGGATGGCGAAGCTGGCCTGCAGCGCGTTGTCATGGATAGGGCTGCGGGTCTTGGTGATGGTCATGCAGAACACGTGGTCGTAGTCGATGACCAGGTGGCCCAGGAACAGGTCGCGGATCTGGTTGACGCTGTAGGGGATGGTTTCGGCTTCGGCGCCGCGTTCGGCCACGTGGGTATGCAGGAAGTTGAGGGTGGCATCTTCCTCGCGGTGGTCGGCCAGCACCGCTTCGCCGATGCGGACGGTGATCGGCAGCAGCACGATGTTGTGTTCCCTGATGAAGTCGGCCGGCAGGTCGCAGGCCGAATCCACGACGATCCCGATGCGCATGGCCGGTTCTCCCCGATGGTTCGTATCCACCGGCAACCCTAACCGAAAACGGGGCCGGCGGCGCGCCCATGCGGGGCCGTGCCGGGCCCTCGGGCCGCGACGGCCGGTACCCCGCCCGGGTTAAGCTGCGCGGCGTTCCGGATGGCCGGAGCCCGGCGACGAGAGGCGGTGTGATGGAGGCGATACAGGCAGTGGTGGAATTCTGGCGTGCGGCGGGGCCACGGCGGTGGTTTGCCCGCGACGACGCGTTCGACGACGAATTCCGCCTGCGCTTCCTCGATGCCCATTTCACTGCCGCCGAGCGCGGCTGCGAGGATTGGCTGCACAGCGGCGAGGGCGCGCTGGCGCTGCAGGTCCTGCTCGACCAGTTCCCGCGCAACTGCTTCCGCGGCACCGCCCATGCCTACGCCACCGACGGGCTGGCGCGGCATTACGCCATGCGCACCATTGAAGAAGGGCTGGACCGCGAGCTGACGCCGCAGCTGCGCGCCTTCATCTATCTGCCGTTCGAGCACTCGGAGAACCTGCAGGACCAGGAGCGCTCGGTGGCGATGTTCGAGGTACTCGGCGACCTGGAGTACCTGCGCTTTGCCGAACTGCACCGCGACATCATCCGCCGCTTCGGGCGCTTTCCGCACCGCAACGCGGTGCTGGGGCGGATACCGACACCGGAGGAGCTGCACTACCTGGCCGAGGGCGGGTTCGCCGGGTAGGTTGGAGCTACTCCCCCGAAGCTCTGCAATCATGACGCCGGAAGCGTAGCCCCGGCCTACCCGTTGCGGATGCCGGCACTATTGGAACGAAAACGCCGGCTTTCGCCGGCGCTTCCAGTGGTGCGGGGGCTGCCCGCGATCAGTAGCGCGGCACGCCGTTGTCCACTTCCTGCGCCCATGCGTCGATGCCGCCGGTGACGTTGGAGACGCGGGTGAAGCCCAGTGTGCGGAACTCTTCGGCGGCCTGCGCGCTGCGCCCGCCCTTGTGGCACATGAAGGCCAGCGGGGTGTCCTTGGGCAGGGCTTCCAGCCGGGCGCGGCTGTCACCGTCGAAGGTTTCGAACGGCGCGGCGATGGCGGCGATGGCGCGCTCGTCGGCCGGGCGCACGTCCACCACGGTCAGGGTGCCGGCGCGCAACTGGTCGTCGACGCTGCGCACGTCCAGTTCCTGCACCGGCCTGGGCGCGTTGGGGTTGTCGATGGCCAGGCCCTTGCCGCGGATGTCGTCCACCCAGTCGATGGTGATGCCTTCGGCGCGGCGCGCGCTGGCGGTGTCGAACTGCACGCGCAGGCCGTTGGATTCGGCGGCGATGGCGTTGGCGTCGAACGGGGCCAGCTGGAAGTTCGGCTGGAAGCGGGCGTCGATGCCCAGTTGCAGCGCGGCGCCGGGGGCGTCGGCCAGCGCGCCCTTGAGCATTTCCACGGCGGCCGGGGTGATGGTGATGCTGGGCGGGGTGCGGTCCGGCGGTGCCAGGCCGAGCAGGTTGCTCAGCTCGCCGCTGCCGGCCATCTGCAGGATGATGTCGCTGCCGCCGACCAGCTCGCCATCCACGTACAACTGCGGAATGGTCGGCCAGTCGCCGTAGAGCTTGATGCCTTCGCGGATCTCCTGGTCGGCCAGCACGTTGACGTGGGCGAAATCCACGCCCAGGTCCTGCAGCGCGCCGACGGCCTTGGCCGAGAAGCCGCACTGCGGCATGGACGGCTGGCCCTTCATGAACAGGACGGCGCGGTTGGCGCCGAGGAGGGATTCGATGCGCGTGCGCAGGGCGGGATCCAGGGACATCGTGAACTCGTGGAAGTAGTCGGAGACAGAAAGCGATTCTACGCTGCATGGCATCATGGGGCATGACCGCCACGGGAACCCTGCATCGCATTCCGGCCCATCCCTGGCGCTGGGTGCCGTGGTTGCTGGCGTCGCAGGCGCTGGTGGCGTTGGTCTGGTGGCAACTGGGCTGGAAGGCCGGGTTGCCGCTGCTGCTGGCCAGCCACGCGCTGTTCCTGCTGCCGGTGTTCCTGCCCAACAGCCGTTTCTACGCGCCGGTGCTGGCGCGGCTGCCGGGCCCGGCGGTGTGGCTGACCATCGACGACGGCCCGTCGGACGACACCCTCGCCATTCTCGATGCGCTTGACCGGCACGATGCCCGCGCGACGTTCTTCATGGTCGGTGCGCGGGCGGCGGCACGGCCGGAACTGGTGCGCGAGGTGCTGCGGCGCGGGCACGGGCTGGGCAACCACAGCCAGTCGCACCTGCAGGCGCGCTTCTGGGCGTTGGGGCCAAAGGCGATGGCGCGGGAGATCGGCGATTGCCAGCAGGCACTGGCGGCCATTGCCGGCGCGCCGCCGCGCTGGTACCGCTCGGTGGTCGGTATGACCAACCCGTTCGTCGCCGCCGCGCTACGCCGGCACGGGCTGGCGCGGGTGGGCTGGAGCGCGCGCGGATTCGACGGCGTCGGCTGTACGCCGCAAACGGCGGTGGCGCGCATCGCCGGCAAACTCGGTCCCGGCGCCATCGTGCTGCTGCACGAAGGTGCGGCGCATGGGCACAACGTCGCCATCGTCGAGGCGGTGCTGCGGGAAGTGGCGGTGCGTGGGCTGCGGGCGCGCCTGCCGCTGGAAACGGCATAGACTCGCCGCCGCCACGCCGCCGCTACCGGAGCCACACGATGCTTTTTTCCACACTCGGCTTGTCTTCTGGCGCGTTGCCGGCATTGCAGCGGGCATTGCGGCAGGCCGGCTATGGGGCACCCACGCCGATCCAGCGGCAGGCGCTGCCGCTGCTGCTGGAGGGACGGGACGTGGTGGCGCTGGCGCCGACCGGTTCGGGCAAGACCGCGGCCTATGTGCTGCCGGCGCTGCAACGCTTCTTCGACGCGCCGCCGCACAAGCCGCGGGTGCTGCGGCAACTGGTGCTGGTGCCGACGCGCGAACTGGCGTTGCAGGTGGCCGACGTGTTCGCCACGCTGGGCCGCGAGCTGCCACGGCAGCCGCGGGTGGTGTGCGCGGTGGGCGGGGTATCGATCAACCCGCAGATGATGGCATTGCGCGGCGGTGCCGACGTGGTGGTGGCCACCCCGGGGCGCCTGCTCGACTTGCTGGCGCACAACGCGTTGTCGTTGCGGCAGGTGCAGTTGCTGGTGCTGGACGAAGCCGACCGCCTGCTGGAACTGGGGTTTGGCGAGGAGCTGCGGCAGATCCTCGCCGAACTGCCCACGCGGCGGCAGACGGCCTTGTTCTCGGCCACCTTCCCCGGGCAGATCGAGGCACTGGCCGCCGCCGGCCTGCATGTGCCGCAGCGGGTGCAGGTCGTCGCGCAGGCGCAGCCGGACATCGAGCAACGCGCCATCCGCGTGGATGCCGGCCGCCGCGGTGAACTGCTGCTGTCGTTGCTGGACGACCCGCAATGGCGGCAGGTGCTGGTGTTCGTCGGCAGCATCCGCGAGGGCGACCGCCTGGCAGGCGTGCTGCGCAAGCGCGGTATCGGCGTGCAGGCGCTGCATGGTGAGCTGTCGCAGGGCCGCCGCGTGCGCGCGCTGCAAGCGTTCAAGGACGGCGAGTTGCAGGTATTGGTGGCGACCGACGTGGCCGCGCGCGGCATCGACATCGCCGGCTTGCCGGTGGTGGTGAATTACGAACTGCCGCGCTCGCCAGCCGATTATCTGCACCGCATCGGCCGTACCGGCCGGGCCGGCGGGAAAGGCCTGGCGGTGAGTTTCGTCGATGCCGCCGGGCTGGCGCACTGGCGGCTGATCTGCAAGCGCAATGGCCTGCAGTTGGAACTTGTCGTGTGGCCCGGTTTCGAGCCGGAGGACACGGCCACGCCGACGCCACGGGCGACCGATGGCAGCGGCGGCATCAAGGGCCGCCGGCCCAGCAGGAAGGACCGGTTGCGCGCTGCGGCTGCGGCACTGCAAGGCAACTGACCTTTGCCACGGCGGGGCAGGGCTCAGTCCTGGAAATCGCTTTCCGCAGACACGGTGGGTTCGGTCGCCGGGCGCGGGGTGCGCTTGCCGGGCTTGCGCAGCACTTCGACGTAGAACTGCGTATTGCCGGCGGCGACCAGCGCGTCCACTGCGCGGATCAGCTCGGCGAATGGCACCGGCTGTGCGCTGGTTTCGTCGATGCCGGCCTTGCTGTCGAAGTCCCAGAAGTCCGCACCGGCCGGCAGCGCCTTGCCGCGTTCGCGCTTGATGTATTTGCGGATGTCGTGCTTGCCGGCTTCCAGCAGGCGCTCGGGATGCTTGCCTTCGATATCGAGGCGGTAGGTCTTTTTCACGGAATTCTCGTCATGGCGCCAGCCCGGGAGGGCGGCAGGAAGGTGGCCATTGTCGGCTCAGGGGTGAGCGGCGGCCAGCAGCTCCGCCGCGACCGGCAGCGCCTGTTCCATCCACAGGTGGTACATCGCCGCGGAAGGATGCAGGCCATCGGCCACCAGCATCGCCGCTTCGGCGCCGTGTACGCGGCTGGCCGGGGTGATGTCGACGAAGGCGACGTTGTAGTCGCCGCAGCAGGCGCGGGCGGCGGCGTTGAAGTCGTCGATCTCGCGCGCGACGGTGGCGGCGTCGCGTGCCTGCGCCTGCGCGAACGGGGTCACGCCCCAGTCGGGAATCGACAGCACCAGCACCCGCCGTGCGTTTTCGCCGGCCAGCGCGATGGCCCGTTGCAGCAGTTGCTCGAACTGCTGGCGGTACTCGGCCAATGGCCGCCCGCGGTACTGGTTGTTGACCCCGACCAGCAGGCTCACCAGCGCGAACGTTCCCTGCGGCAGATCGGCGTCGATGGCGGCGGCCAGTTCGTCAGTGGTCCAGCCGGTGGTGGCGATCACCTGCGGGTCGTCCAGCGCGAGGCCGCACCCGCGCAGCGCCGCGGCCAGCAGGAACGGCCAGGTGTCGGCGGCCGGCACGCCTTCGCCGATGGTGTACGAGTCGCCCAGGGCCAGGTAGGAACGAGTGGAGAGGAACGAGGAACGGGCAAGGACCGGGGCCCCGGCGGCGGTTGTCTCCTCTCGTTCCTCGTTTCTTTCCATTCGCTCCTCGCTCCTCAGCCGACCGCGCTGCGGGGTTTCAGCGGCACCACCTTGGTCACCCGTTCGGCACGGCGCGCGAGTACGCGGTCGATACGGCCGAACACGTCGTGCATGGTGTCGGCGTCGGGCAACAGCGTCACCCGGAAGTGGTTGCGGTAGGGCACGTTGAAGCTGGAGCCGGGCACCACCAGCACGCCCTCGTCGTCCATCAGTTCCAGCGCGAACCCGTGGTCGTCGAAGCCCTGCGCGGCCGGCCCGGTCACGGCCGGGAAGGCGTACAGCGCGCCGGCCGGGGCGACCAGCTCCAGGTGTTCGCTCGCGGCGCAGGCGTCGATCACCGCGCGGCGGGTCTCGTACAGGCGGCCGCCGGGCGAGCACAGCGCGGTGATGGTGTCTGGGCCGTTGACCGCCGCGTCGATGGCGTACTGGCCGGGCACGTTGGCGCACAGCCGCAGCGCGCTGAGCAGGTCCAGCGCGGCGCGGAACTCGCCCAGCTGCGCGGCATTGCCGGACAGCAGCATCCAGCCCACCCGCCAGCCGCAGGCGCGGTGCACCTTGCTCAGGCCGCTGAAGGTCAGGCACGGGTGGTCGCCGGCCAGCGGCGCCAGCGGCTGGAAGGCGGCGCCGTCGTAGAGGATCTGGTCGTAGATCTCGTCGACCAGCAGCAGCAGGTTGTGGCGGCGGGCGACGGCGACGATCTTCTCCAGCAGCTCGCGCGGGTAGCTGGCGCCGCTGGGGTTGTTGGGGTTGATCAGCACGATGGCGCGGGTGCGCGAGGACACCAGCGTCTCGATCTCCACCGGGTCGGGCTGGAAGCCGTTCTCGGGGCGGCAGCGGTAATACACCGGGCGGCCGTCGTTGAGGATGGTGGCGGCCGACCACAGCGGGTAGTCGGGCGAGGGCACCAGCACCTCGTCGCCGGGGTTGAGCAGGGCGCGCAGCGACAGGTCGATCAGCTCGGACACGCCGTTGCCGACGAACACGCGCTCGGCCTGCGCGTCGGGCATGCCGCGCCGCGCATAGGCCGCGGCGATGGCGTCGCGCGCCACCGGCAGGCCCTGCTGGTGGGTGTAGGGATCGGTGCGGCCCATGTCGTCGGCGATGGCGTGCTGCAGGTGCTCCGGCGCGCGGAAGCCGAAATTGCCGGGATTGCCGATGTTGAGCTTGATCAGCTTGCGCCCCTGTGCCTCCAGCTCGCGGGCTCGCCGGGCCAGCTCGCCACGGATCTCGTAGCGCACTTCGGACAGGCGTTCGCGGGTGGACAGCGGTTTGGGGCTTGACATTTGCGCGGGGCCGTACAGGCGTGGAAGCCGCATGGTAGCGGAATTGCTGCGCTGCGGGGCATTGGTTCCGGGCGGAACCGGGTGGCCGGCGACAGGCGGCCGGCGGCGCCGTGCCGCTTAGAATTGGCCGATGACGGACATGATCGATTTCGCCGCGTTGCGCCCCATCGGCTGGCCCTGGCCCGGCCCGCCGGAAGATGCGGCATGGCAGGCCGGCTTCGCCGCCCATCCCGCGGCACGGCCGGCGCGGGTGGTCGAGCAGCACCGCTCCGGCTACGTGGTGGCCGATGCCGCCGACGCCGCACGCAAGGCCGAGTCGCTGCCGGAGTGGCAACGTCCGCGCTTCCCCAGCCACGAGCGCGCGGCGGTGGGGGACTGGGTGCTGCTGGAGGAATCGCGCATCGTCGCGCTGCTGCCACGGCGCAGCTCGATCAAGCGTGGCGCGGCCGGTGAGCATTACCACCAGCAGGTGATCGCGGCCAACATCGACACGGTGTTCATCGTCTGTGGGCTGGATGCGGACTTCAACCCGCGCCGCATCGAGCGCTACCTGATGCTGGCCGGCAGCGGCGGCGCCGCGCCGGTGGTGGTGCTGACCAAGGCCGACCAGACCGAATACGGCGCCGATGCGCTGGCGGTGCTGGAGGATCTGGTGGCGCAGGACATCCCGCTGCTGGCGATCAACGGCAAGGACCCGGCCAGCGCCGCCGCACTGGCGCCGTGGCTGGGGCCGGGCCGCACCGTGGTGCTGGTGGGTTCCTCCGGCGCCGGCAAATCCACGTTGACCAATACCCTGCTGGGGCATGACCGGATGAAGACCGGCGCGGTACGCGGCAGTGATTCGCGTGGCCGCCATACCACCACCCACCGCGCGCTGCTGCCGTTGCCGGCCGGCGCCTGCCTGATCGACACGCCGGGCATGCGCGAGCTCAAGCCCACCGGTGAGGAAACCCTGGCCGAAGGCGGCTTCGCCGACATCGAGACGCTGACCGAACAGTGCAAGTTCCGTGATTGCTCGCACCAGCGCGAGCCCGGCTGCGCGGTGCGCGCGGCGATCGAGCGCGGCGAGATCGACGACAGCCGCCT
The DNA here is from genome assembly GCA_900078405.1 of uncultured Stenotrophomonas sp. Taxonomy (NCBI): domain Bacteria; kingdom Pseudomonadati; phylum Pseudomonadota; class Gammaproteobacteria; order Lysobacterales; family Lysobacteraceae; genus Stenotrophomonas; species uncultured Stenotrophomonas sp. Next base: position 3,178,219 of record FLTS01000001.1, read on the forward strand.
GTTGAACTACCTCAAGCTGCGCGAGGAAGTGGCCGCGGCCGCCGCCAAGCTGGCGCAGCGGCAGGCCGAACAGGCCAGCGAGCGCCGGAGCGCCGGGCGCGGCGCGCAGTGGCGGCCGGCGGGGAAACCGAAGCGGCGTTAAGCAGATAGTGCCGGCCGCTGGCCGGCGACCTCGCAGGCCCGACCTCCCTCGGCTGGCACTACCGATGGTCGTCGGCAAATCGTCGAGGCGTAGGAGAGTAGGTCAGGGCTACGCCCCCGACACATCGCTTGCCTCGGGTATTCCTCGTCGGGGGCATGGCCCCGACCTACGGTATGGTGCGGACATGAATGCCGTTGCCTCCGACCCGGCCATCGTCCACCACGCCGCGCTCGATGCACGGCTGGTCAAGGCGGTACGCGGCATCAGGTTGTTGACGCTGACCAGTTGGCCGGCATCGACGCAGGCGCCGTTCCTCGACAGTGTGGCGCGCGGCAACCCGGTGCTGCCGCGGGTGGACTACCCGAAGCATGATTTCGCCGATGCGCGGCGCGAGCTGGGCGTGATTGCCGCTGCCGCCGATTCCTCGCATCCGCTGGGCTGCTATCTGCGTGATTCGGCGCTCAGCTGGGAGCTGGCCGCGCGTCTGCTGGAAGCTCTGGGAACCCATGAGGTCGATGCACTGTCGGCGCAGTTGTTCGGCACACCGGAGCAGGTCATGCCCGGCAACGGCCCGACCACGCGCGAGGCGGCGCGGCATTTCATCGACATCGCGCAGGAGCTGGACCACGAACTGCTGGCGCCGGAAGAACGGGTGCCGGTGTCGGCCGTGGCCCTGCAGCTGCAGTTGCAGAGCGATCTCGACGACTTCTTCGACGCACGCGTCATCAACGTGGAGCTGGACCCGGCACTGGTGGCCAAGGCCGCCGCCGGCGCCACCCGTATCCGCCTGCGCAGCGGTGCCGGTTTCAGCGTCTACGACCGCGCGCAGCTGTTCCACCACGAGGCGCTGGTGCATTCATTGACCGCGCTCAATGGCCGCGCGCAGCAGGTGCTGCCGAGTCTGGCGCTGTCCTCGCCACGCATCACCGCGACGCAGGAAGGCCTGGCGACCTTCGCCGAGCAGATCACCGGCAGCATCGATATCCAGCGGCTGAAGCGCGTCAGCCTGCGCATCGAGGCCATTGCGATGGCGCGCGGCGGTGCCGACTTCATCGCGGTGTTCGGCTATTTCCGCGATGCCGGGCAGACACCGGAGGAAAGCTTCGCCTCGGCACAGCGGGTGTTCCGTGGTGTGCCTCCTTCCGGCGGCGGCGCGTTCAACAAGGACACGGTGTACCTGCGCGGGCTGGTGTCGGTGCACACCTTCTTCCGGCAGATGCTGCGCGACGAAAAACTGAAGACCTGCCACTGGCTGTTCGCCGGCAAGATGACGCTGGACGATGCGCAGGCGCTGGCGCCGCTGTTCGAGGCCGGCGTGCTGGCGCCGCCGCGCTGGTTGCCGCCGTGGCTGCAGCGCGCCAACGGGTTGGCCGGCGCACTGGCGTTCTCGCTGTTCGCCAACCGAATACGGATGGACAGGGTGGGCGATGGGGCGTTGCCGCTCGCCTCCAAGGATCAGTAGGAGCGACGCCAGTCGCGACCGGGCTCTACCGGGAAAGCCCCATCGCGACTGGCGTCGCTCCTACGAGGGTTGTTGCCGGGTCAGCGCTGCGGGCGCTTCCAGGCGATGCAGTCCACCTCGACCTTGCAGTCCACCACCATGCGGTTCTCAACGCAGGCGCGGGCTGGCGGGTGCTCGCCGAAATAGTGCTTGAACACGGTGTTGAAGGCGTAGAAATCGCGGGCGTCATCCAGCCACACGCCGCAGCGCACGACGTGCTCGGGGCCGTAGCCGGCCTCGGCGAGGATGGCCAGCAGGTTGCCGATGGCCACGTGCGCCTGTTCGGTGACGGTGCCGCCGACCAGCTCGCCGTCGCGCATCGGCACCTGCCCGGACACGTGCAGCCAGCCATCGGCCTCGACTGCGCGCGAGAACGGCATGTGCTGCTTGCCCTGGCCGACGCCGCCTTCGGCGCCGTAACGTTTGATGTCGGTCATGGGGTTTTTGTCTCCACGGATGAGGTGTGTGGGAGGTGGTCCTTCTCCCTTCGAGAGAAGGTGGCGCGAAGCGCCGGATGAGGGGCAAACGGCGTCAGTGATGTTTGAATCATTGGAATTCCATCGCCCCTCATCCCAACCCCGCTTCGCGCCCCGGCCTTGTGCTGGCGCAAGGCCGGTCGTGGGGCAACGAACCGGTGGTTCGCAAACTGCCTCTCTCACCCCGATGGGAGAGGGGCTTCATGCGGCGCGATGAACTGTCCCGGACGCGCGATAACTTTGTTGCCGTCATAAGCCAGCTTTCCGTTGACCCACACCGCGTCGATGCCCTCGGCGGCACGCACCGGGTCGTGGAAGCTGGCCATGTCGCGTACCCGTGCCGGGTCGAACAGCACCAGGTCGGCGCAGCCGCCGGGGCGGATGAAGCCGCGCGCGCCCAGCGCGAAGCGGGTGGCCGGCAGGCCGGTCATCTTGTGCACGGCGGTGTGCAGCGGGAACAGCTTCTCGTCGCGCGCATAGTGGCCCAGCACCCGCGGGAAAGTGCCCCACAGCCGCGGGTGCGGGCGCGGGTCGCGCGGCAGGCCGTCCGAGCCGATCATCGTCAGCGGGTGCAGCAGGAAGCGGCGCACGTCGGCCTCGTCCATGCAGTGGTAGACCGCGCCGGCCGGCTGCAGGCGCATCGCCGCATCGAGCAGCGGCAGGTCCCAGTCGGAGGCGATGTCGGCCAGCAGGCGCCCGCCCTGCGCCGGTTCCGGTTCGGACCACGTGATCAGGATGTCGTAGGCGTCGGTGACCTGCTTGAGGTCCAGCGTCGAGGCGCTGGCCGCATACGGGTAGCAGTCGCAGGCCACGTCCTGCGTATGCGCGGCGTCGTCGAGATGGCGCAGCACCTCGCGGCTGCGGCCCCAGTTGTCGATGCCGGCGCATTTGACGTGCGAGACGCGCACCGCGGCGCGTGGCGCGCGCGCGGCACCGAAGGCTTCCTCCAGCGCGTCGAGGATGCCGGCGAACTCGTCGCGCAGGTGGGTGGCGTACAGGCCGCCGGCGGGCAGTTCGCGCGCCAGTTCGGCCACTTCCGCAGATGGCGCGTGGAACGCCGAGCCATAGGCCAGGCCGCTGCTCAGGCCGAGCGCGCCCTGTTGCAGGCTTTCGCGCAGCTGCGCGCGCATCGCGCCGATCTCGTCGGCGGTGGCGGCGCGGTCGAGCCGGTCCATGTGGTTCTGGCGCAGCGCGGTGTGGCCGACCAGCGCGGCCACGTTCACCGCCGGTTGCGTGGTTTCCACCGCGCGGCGGTAGCTGGCGAAGTCCGGGTAGCGGAAGTCGCCGGCGTCGCCGAGCAGGTTCATCGGGTCGGGCACATCGCCGCGGATGCGCACCGGGCTGGCGCTGATGCCGCAGTTGCCGACCACCACGGTGGTCACGCCCTGCGACAGCTTGCTGGTCATTGCCGGTTGCCGGATCACTTCGATGTCGTCGTGGGTATGCACGTCGATGAAACCCGGCGCCAGCGTGCGGCCGGCGGCGTCGATGACCTGCGTGGCCTGTCCATCGAGCGCGCCGACCGCGACGATGCGGCCAGCGCGCACGCCGACGTCGCCGTGCATGCCGGGCCGGTCGCTGCCGTCGAGGACCAGCGCGTTGCGGATCAGTACGTCGTACATCCGTTCAGTCGCCCAGCGGCAGGCGCGAGTCGCCGCCGCGGTAGCGGTCCAGCGCCAGCTTGATGCGGCGCAGGTGTTCGTGGTTGTCGCCGGCGCCGTTGAGCGCGGTGGTGGTGGCCAGCACGTCGATGGCCAGCATCATCGCGTAGCGCGACGCGGAGGGTTTGAACACGAAATCGGTTTCCTCGATGCTGATCGGCAGCAGCCAGTCGCCCAATGCCGCCAGCGGCGTGCCGGCGCGGGTGATGGTGCCGACGCGGGCGCCGTAGCCACGGGCGATCTCCACCGCCGACACAACTTCCGGGGTGATGCCGCTGACCGACAGCGCCAGTACAAGATCCTGCGGGCCGGTGATGGCGGCGGTCATCTTCATCACCACCGCATCGTTGCAGGCGACGATCGGCAGGCCGAAGCGCATCAGCCGGTTTTGCATTTCCTGCGCGAACACCGTCGAGCAACCGCCGATGCCGAACACGTGGATGCGCCGCGCCCGGCAGATGGCGTCGGCCAGCTGCTGCACCACCTCTTCGTCGAGGCCAGCCAGGTTGTGTTGCAGGCAGGTCTGGATGTCGTCGCAGATCTGTGCGAACAGCGCCGACACCGGCGGCGCGTTCTGCTGTTCCAGGAAGCGCTTGCCGACCGCGCTGGCCGAGGCCAGCCGCGCGCGCAGCTCGCGCACGTGTTCGCAGCCCAGCGCCTTGGCGAAGCGCGATATCGCCGCGGCACTGACCCCGGCGCGCTCGGCCAGCTCGGTCACGCCGTATTGGGCGGCGGCGTCGACGTCGGCGAGGATGGTGCTGGCGATGCGCGCCTCGACCGGGCTGAATTCGTGCTGCCGTTGGCGCAGCTCGTAGACGATGTCGAACATGGTGGGATTCTTCGGTTTCAGAGCACGGTGGCCAGGGCCATCACCAGCAGCAGCGCGGTGACGGAAATAAGGGTTTCCAGCACGGTCCAGGTCTTGAAGGTCTGGGCCACGGTCATGTTGAAGTACTCCTTCACCAGCCAGAAGCCGCCGTCGTTGACGTGGGAGAGCACCACCGAGCCGGCGCCAGTGGCCAGCACCAGCAGTTCCGGGTGCGGGTAGCCGGTGGCGGCAGCGATGGGCGCGACGATGCCCGAGGCGGTGGTCATCGCCACTGTCGCCGAGCCGGTGGCCACGCGCATCAGTGCGGCCATGGTCCAGCCCATCAGCAGCGGCGACAGCTCGAAGCGCTGCGACAGGTTGATGATCTCCGCGGCCACGCCGGTGTGCACGAGGATGCCGTTGAGGCCGCCGCCAGCGCCGACCAGCAGGGTGATGGCGGCAGTCGGCGCCAGGCATTCCTGCGAGAACTTCAGTATCTGCTCGCGGTCGAAGCCGCGCATCAGGCCCAGGGTGACGAAGCTCAGCAGGGTGGCCAGCAGCAGCGCCACCACCGAATGGCCGAGGAAGCGCAGGCCGTGGTTGAGCGGCGAGCCGGGCGTGGCGATCTGGTCGGCCCAGCCGCCCAGCAGCATCAGCGCCACCGGCAGCATCAAGGTGGCAAGGGTGATGCCGAAGCCCGGCAGCTGTTCGTCGGGAATACGGCTGTGGCCCTCGTTCAGCAGCGCCGCTTCCATCGGGTTGTGCGCCGGCAGCCTTACCCGCGGCGCGACGACCTTCGCGAACAGCGGCCCGGCCAGCGCCGCGGTGGGCAGGCCCACCAGCAAGGCGTAGAACACGGTGCGCCCGACGTCGGCCTGGTAAGCGCTCACCGCCAGCATCGCCGCCGGATGCGGCGGCACCAGACCGTGCACCACTGACAGCCCGGCCACCATCGGCAGGCCCACCAGCAGCAGCGGCACGCCGGTACGGCGGGCGACGTTGAGGACGATCGGGATCAGCAGTACGAAGCCGACCTCGAAGAAGATCGGCAGGCCGATGCAGAAGGCGACCAGCATCATCGCCCAGTGCACGTTCTTCGTGCCGAAGCGGGCGATCAGCGTACGCGCGATGCGCTCGGCGCCGCCGGACTCGGCCATCATCTTGCCGAGCATGGTGCCCAGCGCCACGATCAGCGCGATGTGCCCCAGCGTCTTGCCCACGCCCTGCTCGTAGGCCGGCAGGATCTCCGGCGCCGGCATGCCGGCCAGCAGCGCCAGCCCGACCGACACCACGGTGACGCTGATGAACGGGTTGAGCCGGAAGCGCGCGATCAGCACGATCAGCGCCAGGATCGACAATACCGCGTAGGCCAGCAGCAGGTTCCCGTCGCTCATGCAGGCAGGCTCCGTGCGCGGCTCAGAAGCAGGTGTCCACCGCGCCGACGATGCGGTGCGCGGCATCGACCACCAGCAGGTGGCGCCACTTGTCGAAGGTCAGGCACGGGTGGGAGATGTCGAAGCACAGCAGGTCGCCCACGCGCAGGTCGTCGATGGCGCGAACTTCGAGGAAAGCGTGCTGGTCCATCATCGCGGTGACCCGCCAGTGCGCTGGCGCTTCGGAGGGCGCCGCCGCATCGGGCCGGTAATGCAATGCCGGTACCGGGAAGCCGGCGTCGAACGCGGCATCGCGCTTGCCCAGCGCGACGATCGCCTTGCCCGGTTCCGGCCGCGACTGCACGCAGGCCCACAACCGCAGCGCCGGGCGCAGGCTTTCGCCCATGTCGCGCGCGACCGGGTTGCCGGCATGGATGCGCGCGGCGGCCTGGCGGTAGATGCCGACGTCGTGGGTGAGGTAACAGCCGGGGCGCAGCACCACCTGCGCATCGGCATTGCCGGACAGCGCGGCGAATTCCTCGGCAACCACGTCGAACCACGCCGAGCCGGCGCCGGACAGGATCGCCGGCACCTGCGCGAAACCGCCGGCATCGCGAATTGCGCGCCACTGCGCCAGCGTGCGTTGCAACACCGCGCGCACGCCGGGCTCGTCCCTGGCCACGCCTTCGTAGACTTCGACGCCGACCAGCGCGACCGCACCCGGCCAGCGCGCGATTTCCGCCAGCACCGTGCGCGCCTGCGCCTCATCGCGCACGCCGGTGCGGCCGCCTTCGATGCCGATTTCCAGCAGCACCTTGATGCATTGCCCGCGCGCGGCGAAATACTGCCCCAGCGCGGCCACATTGTCGGCCGAATCGACCACGCAGGCGAACCAGAACCCGGCATCGCGCGCCTGCAGATCGGCGATCAGCTCGAAATTGCCCTTGCCGACCAACTGGTTCGCCAGCAGCACGCGGTGCACACCATGTTCGAAGGCGGTCACAGCCTGCGGCGCGGTGGCGAGGGTGATGCCCCACGCGCCGGCATCGAGCTGCATGCGGAACAGCGCCGGGCTCATCGTGGTCTTGCCGTGCGGCGCCAGCTGCACGCCGTAGGCGGCGGTGAAATGGCGCATCCATTCCAGGTTGTGGCGCAGCGCCGGTTCCTCCAGCACCGCGACCGGCAGGCTGACGTCTTCGGCCAGGATGGACCCGCCCGCCCCGGCGATGGATGATGGCGTCCACGGGCCACCGGCCGGCAACCCCTTGCCGGACAACGCTCGATCCGATTGAAAGTAATTTTCCACCGTGGACTTCCCTTGTGCGTTGCCGGGTGTTGTTTTGTTGGGAACGTGTTGTTTAACACGATACCATCGGGAATGAAAATTATTTTCTTGATGATGGCTGGTCATCGAGAATTTCCGGTCCTTCCGTCTTGTCATGGGGACAGGCGCTGTCCGCATTGCCCACGCGCATGCTTGCAGCCACGCAGGCGGCGTCCCGTGCCGCATCGCATGCGTCCCCCTGTCATCAAGCAGTGGTGTAATGGCGCATCGCCGCGCCTACGGGACAGCCCGCGGTCATGGCGCTGACATGCGCCGCCGGATTGTGCGTCCGCAACATGACTGCGGCAGGCCCTGCTCAGCCAACGGGGGTATCATCCTGCGTCCCGCTCTCGCCCATTCAGCCCACTGACGTCGATGTCCAAAGAAGATTTCAAACAGGCCGCCCTCGATTACCACCGCATGTCGCCGCCGGGCAAGATCCGGGTCGCCGCGACCAAGCCGATGCTGACCCAGCGCGACCTGTCGCTGGCGTACTCGCCGGGCGTGGCCTATGCCTGCCAGGCAATCCAGGACGACCCGCAGCAGGCCAGCGAGCTGACCGCCCGCGGCAATCTCGTCGCGGTGATCTCCAACGGCACCGCGGTGCTGGGCCTGGGCAACATCGGCCCGCTGGCCGGCAAGCCCGTCATGGAAGGCAAGGGCGTGCTGTTCCAGAAGTTCGCCGGCATCGACGTGTTCGACATCGAGATCGACGAGAACGACCCGGACAAGCTGATCGACATCATCGCCTCGCTGGAGCCGACCTTCGGTGGCATCAATCTGGAGGACATCAAGGCGCCGGAATGCTTCGTGGTCGAGCGCAAGCTGCGCGAACGCATGAACATCCCGGTGTTCCACGATGACCAGCACGGCACCGCGATCATCGTCGGTGCGGCGATCCTCAATGCGCTGGACATCACCGGCAAGAAGATCGAAGAGGTCAAGGTCGCCACCACCGGCATGGGTGCCGCCGGCATTTCCTGCGTGAACATGCTGGTGTCGCTGGGGGTGAAGCCGGAGAACGTGCTGGCCTTCGACCGCGACGGCGTGATCCACGCCGGCCGGCCCGGGCTGGACCCGGAGAAGGCACGCTACGCGCGCGACACCGACAAGCGCACCCTGGCCGAGGTCGTGGAGGGCGCGGACATCTTCCTCGGCCTGTCGGCGCCGGGCATCCTCAGCGCCGACATGGTGCGGAGCATGGCCCGCGACCCGGTGATCTTCGCGCTGGCCAACCCGACCCCGGAAATCATGCCGGAAGAGGCGCGCGCCGCGCGCGCCGACGCGATCATCGGCACCGGCCGTTCGGACTACCCGAACCAGGTCAACAACGCGCTGTGCTTCCCGTACCTGTTCCGCGGTGCGCTGGACGTGGGCGCGACCATCATCAACGAGGAAATGAAGATCGCCTGCGTGCGCGCGATCGCCGCACTGGCGCGCAAGGAGGCTTCCGACCTCGGCGCGGCCTACGGCGGCGAGACGCCGAGCTTCGGCCGCGACTACCTGATCCCGCGCCCGTTCGACCGCCGCCTGCTGGTGGAGTTGTCCTCGGCAGTGGCGCAGGCGGCGATGGACTCGGGCGTGGCCACCCGGCCGATCGAGGACATGCGCGCCTACCGGGAGAAGCTGGCGCAGTTCGTCTACCGCACCAGCCTGCTGATGAAGCCGGTGCACGACCAGGCGCGCGCGGACAAGCAGCGCGTGGTCTATGCCGAAGGCGAGGAAGAAGTGGTGCTGCGCGCGGTGCAGAACGTGATCGACGAAGGCGTGGCCTTGCCGATCCTGATCGGTCGCCCGGACGTGATCGAATCCCGCATCCAGCGCATGAGTCTGCGCATGAAGCCGGGCGTCGATTTCGAGATCACCAACATCAACGACGACCCGCGCTTCAACGACTACTGGCAGTACTACCACGGCCTGACCGGCCGCAAGGGCGTCACCGTGGCCGCGGCCAAGAACCTGCTGCGCTCGCGGCCAACCCTGATCGCCGCGGTGATGGTCGCCCGTGGCGAGGCCGACGCCATGCTCAGCGGCGTGGTCGGCCGCTTCCACAAGAAACTGGGCTACGTGCGCAGCGTGATCCCGCTGGAGCCTCGGGTCAGCTCGACCTCGGCGATGACCGGCGTGATCAACTCGCAGGGCGTGTTCTTCTTCGTCGATACCCACGTGCAGGAAGACCCCAGCGTCGAGCAGATCGTCGAATCCACGCTGCAGGCGGCCTACCGCATGAAGCTGTTCGGCATCGAGCCGAAGGTGGCGCTGCTGTCGCATTCCAACTTCGGCAGCCATGACTCCAGGGATGCGTTGAAGATGCGGCAGGTGCGCGAGCAGCTGCTCAAGCGCAACCCGCGGCTGAACGTGGACGGCGAAATGCAGGGCGACACCGCCTGGGACGAGGCGCTGCGCGAGAAACTGCTGCCCGGCAGCAGCCTCAAGGGCCGCGCCAACCTGTTCGTGCTGCCGAACCTGGAAGCGGCCAACATCGCCTACAACCTGGTGCGCGTATTCACCGATGGCGTGGCGATCGGCCCGATCCTGATGGGTACCTCCAAGCCGGTGCATATCCTGACCAGCAGCGCCAGCGCCCGCCGCATCCTCAACATGACCGCCATCGCCGCGGTCGATGCGCAGATCCGCAAGCAGATGGAAGCCGAGCGCGGCAACTGAGCAGGCAGGGGGTCGCCACGACAAGGCCGGATGATGCCGGCCTTGTCGTTTCCGGCCGGATGCCCAACCGCCAGGCGGTGGGCCGTCCGGCATGCGCTGCGGGGCAACCGCGGCTGCACGCAGCGCGGGCGCTGCTAGAATTGCCCGGTCCCGATTTTCCGTGTGAATGACGCCATGAGCCATACCGCCACCGCGCCCGCCAACGCCGAGAAGCGTTACAACGTGCATCGCGCCGACCTGCCGTTGAGCTGCCCGACGCCGGAAATGGCCCTGTGGAACTCGCACCCGCGCGTCTACCTGCCGATCGAGGACGAACCCAACGGCGAAGCCGCCTGTCCCTACTGCGGCGCGGTGTACGTGCTGGTCGACTGAGCACGACGATGCGCCGCCTGACCGTGGTGCAGTTGCTGCCGGCACTGCACTCCGGTGGCGTCGAGCGCTCCACTCTCGAAATCGCCCGGGCACTGGTGGTGGCCGGCCACCGTGCCATCGTCGTTTCCGCCGGCGGCCGCCTGGTCCAGCCGTTGCTGGACAGCGGTGCCGAGCACCTGGCGCTGGACATCGGCCGCAAGTCCCTGCTGACCTTGCGGCACGTGGCGTCGCTGCGGCGGCTGTTTGCCGAAACCGGCGCCGACATCGTGCATGCGCGTTCGCGGTTGCCGGCGTGGCTGGGCTGGCATGCGTTGCGCGGGTTGCCGCAGGCAGGGCGGCCGCGCTGGGTGACGACCATGCACGGGCTGAATTCGCCGGGCCGCTACAGCGCCATCATGGCCAGTGGCGAGCGGGTGATCTGCGTGTCGCAGACGGTGCGCGATTACCTGCTCGGCCATTACCCGGATACCGCGCCGGAACGCCTGCGGGTGATCCCGCGCGGGGTGGATGCGGCGCAGTTCCCGCGCGTTGCCTGCAGTGATCGCCGGTCGCGACTGGCCGTGGTCGAGCGGTACCCGCAACTGGCCGGCGACGGGCCGCTGCTGCTGCTGCCGGGTCGCGGCACGCGCCTGAAGGGCCACGTTCATGCGTTGCAGCTGCTGGCACGGCTGCATGCCGACGGCCTGCAGGCGCGGCTGTGGATGCCCGGTGCCCGCGAGCCGGGGCGTGAGGCCTACGTGCGCGAACTCGAACAGCAGGCCGCGACGCTGGGCATCGGCGGGGCGCTGGCGATCACCGAGCCCACCACGCGCATCGCCCAGGCCTATGCGGCCAGCGACCTGGTGCTGCAGTTGTCCGACAAGCCCGAGGCCTTCGGCCGCACCGTGCTGGAGGCGCTGTGCGTCGGTCGTCCGGTGCTGGGCTGGAACCACGGCGGCGTCGGCGAGCTGCTGGCGCAACTGCAGCCTTCCGGCGCGGTGGCGCATGGCGACATGGCCGCCCTGGCGCAACGGGCGAGGGAACTGCTGCAATCGCCCCCTGCGCTGCCCGGCCGGATTCCCTTTACCCTGCAGGCGATGCAACGCGCCACTCTGGATGTCTATGGCGAACTTGCCGGCTGATCCGTCTTCCCGCATTCCCGTGCCACTTGCCGGGCGTTGGGCGCCGGCATGGGTGCTGGCCTTCGTCGCGCTGTGGCCGCTGCCGGGCATCGCCGAGGCGGTGCTGGTGCTGGCGGCGTTGTTCGCCGTGGTGCGGTTGCTGCAACTGCGCATGCGTGGTGCCATTGGCGCGACGCTGGGCGTACCGGCCTGGGCGCTGACCAGCGTGCTGTTTCTCGCCTACTGGCTGCCGCAGTTGCTGTCCGCGCTGGATGCGCAGGCTCCGGGGCGGGCGCTGGGCAAGGTGGCCGGCGGACTGCGCTATCTGCCGTTCATGTGGCTGGTGGCGATGGCAGTGGCCAACGATGCGCGGCGGCGCGTGACCTTTACGGGTCTGGCGGTGATCGCCGGCATCTGGTCGCTGGATGCGCTGTTGCAGATGCTGTCCGCGACCAGCCCGCTGTTCTGGTCGCTGGACCAGCTCAAGCAGTTGGTGTCCGGCCATGCATTGTGCCTGCCGCAGGATGTGGCCGGCCCCGGTCGCGTCAATGGCGTGTTCGGTGCCTGCAATCCCAAATTGGGGCAGGTGCTGGCGAGCCTGTCGCCGTTCCTGTTGCTGCTGGCGGGCCAGCGCTGGGGGCGGGCCGGCTGGGCGGTGGCCGCCTTGTTTGCCGGCATCGCGATACTGCTGGCCGGTTCGCGTGCCTCGTGGATCACCTATGCACTGGTGTTGCTGTTTACCGGTTGGCGCCTGCTGGGTGCACGCTGGATGGTGCTGGCGATGCTGGCCGCGGTGTTGGGCGTGGCGGCCTTGGGAACGGGTTCGACGCAAGTGCGCGAACGCATTGCCGCGACCCTGCCGGCGCTGAGCGGCAAGGCTGCCGACATCAACGCCGCTTCGGCCGGGCGCGGCCGCATCTGGAGTGGCGCGTTGTGCATGGTGCGCGAGCATCCGGTCAATGGCGTGGGCGTGCGCGGCTTCCGCGATGCCTGGCCGGAATGCGACCCGGCCCACGGCCAGGGAGCCGAGTGGGGCGATGGCCCGGCGCTGCATGCGCATCAACTGGTACTGGAAATCCTCAGCGAGACCGGCCTGCTGGGCCTGTCGTTGTGGCTGATGGGTGCGGCAATGGCATGGCGCGCCTGGCGCTACGCCGACGTCGCGGCACGCGAACGCGCACGCCCGGCGGCATTGGCGTTGCTGGTCACGGTGTTCCCGCTCAACACCCATCTGGCCTTCCACTCGGCGTTCTGGGGTGGCGTGTTGCTGCTGTTGGCGGCGCTGTATGCGGGTGCGTTGACGGCCAGGGGCGAGGAGTGAGTGAAGAGGAGTGAGGAGTGAGAAAAGGCCATAGCTGTCATTCTGCGAAGACGCGCTTCGCTTTGGCTTTCTCTCACTCCTCACTCCTCTTCACTCACTCCTGGCCTCATAGAACCGGCTGCGCCCTTCCGGTTGGCGCTTGAAGCGCCGATGGATCCACAGGTATTGCGCGGGGGCTTCGCGCACCATGTCTTCGATGGCGGCATTGACGCGGGCGGTATCGGCCACGGCGTCGTCGCCGGGGAAATCCGCCAGCGGCGGCGCGATCCTCAGCACGTAGCGGTCGCCTTCGCGACGGTGGAAATACGGCACCACCGCGCAGCCGGTCAGGCGTGCGAGCTGGTGGGTGGCGGTGATGGTGGAGGCGGGCATGCCGAAGAACGGCACGAACACCGATTCCTTGCCGCGCATATCCTGATCGGGCGCATACCACAGCAATCCACCTTTCTTGAGGTGGCGCACGCTGGCGCGGATGTCCTCGTTGGCGAACATCGCGCAGGCATAACGCAGGCGCCCGCGCTTCACCGCCCACTCGGTCACCGGGTTGCGGTAGCGGCGATACATGCCGGCCAGTGGCACGTGGTCGCACAGCAGGCGTCCGCACATTTCCAGCGTCATGAAGTGGCCGGAGACCAGCAGCACGCCGCGCCCTTCGGCTTGCAGGGCATGCAGGTGCTCCAATCCTTCCAGTCGCACCTGCGGGCGGATTGCATCGATGCTGCCCCACCAGGCGCGGGCGAATTCGAAGATGCCCACGCCCAGCGCGTCGAAGCTGTCGCGCAGCAGCCGTTGCCGCCAGGCTTCATCCTGTTCCGGGAAACACAGCCTCAGGTTCACTTCCGCCGCCCGCCGCCGGGTGCGCGCCAGGTGCAGGGCAAGCCAGCCGATGCCGCGGCCGAGCGCGCGTTGCAGCAGCCACGGCAGGCGCGCGGCCAGCATCGCGACGCCGAGCCCGGCGAAGGTCGGCCAATGACGTGGCTGCCAGGGCGAGGGGCGGGTGACGGTTGTGGGTGAATCGGACATGGGGAGATTCTAGAGGAGTGAGTGAAGAGGAGTGATGGGTGAGAGAAAACCAAAGCGAGGCGCCCGCCGGCTCTTGCTCTTTCTCACTACTCACTCCTCTTCACTCACTCCTCTAGAATCCGTCCCCATGCGCAAGGACTTCACCGAAACCCTGCTGCGCGGCCTGTACTCGGCCGTGCTTTACCTGTTGCTGCCGATCACGGTGTATCACCTGATCTGGCGCGGCTTCCGCGTACGCGAGTATTTCAGGCGCTGGGACGAGCGCTACGCCTCCTACCCGCAGAGTGCGGGCGAGCCGCGGGTGTGGCTGCACGCGGTGTCGGTGGGTGAGGTCAATGCAGCCGCACCGCTGGTCAATGCGTTGCGCGAGCGCCACCCGGAGATTCGCTGGATCATCACCACCATCACCCCGACCGGTTCGCAGCGGGTGCGGGCGTTGTGGGGTGATGCGGTGGAGCATGTCTACCTGCCTTACGACGTGCCCGACAGCGTCAACCGTTTCCTTGGGCACTTCCGGCCGAGCCTGGCGCTGATCCTGGAGACCGAGCTGTGGCCGAACCTGCTGTTCGGTTGCCGCGACCGGGGTATTCCGCTGTACATCCTCAATGCGCGGCTGTCGGCGCGTTCACTGAAGGGGTATCGACTGCTGCGTCCGCTGATCGCCCGTGCCTTGCATGGCGTGACCTGCGTGGCGGCACAGTCGAGGGAAGATGCGCGACGCTTCATCGCGCTGGGCGCGCGGCCGGAACAGGTGCGCGCGCTGGGCAATCTCAAGTTCGAGATCCACCCGCCGGACCCGGCAGCAGTGTTGCAGGCATTCCGCGCGCACGTGCCGTCTTCGCGCAAGGTATGGATCGCTGCCAGCACCCACGAAGGCGAGGAGCAGGCGGTGATCGACATCCATGCGCGGGTATTGGCGCAGCACCCGGACGCGCTGCTGCTGTGGGCGCCGCGGCACCCGGAGCGCTTCGCCAAGGTGGAGGCGTTGGCGCGCGAGCAGGGCTGGCACGTGGCCACGCGCGGCGCGCAGCAGTGGCCAAGGGCCGATACCCGGGTATTCGTGATCGACACGCTGGGCGAGCTGATGCAGTTCTATGCCTGCGCGCAGGTGGCCTTCGTCGGCGGCAGCCTGCAGGCCATCGGCGGACACAACCTGCTGGAGCCGGCGGCGATGGGCACGGCGGTGGTCACCGGGCCGCACCTGCACAACTTCTCCGAGATTTCGCGGCGCATGAACGAGGCCGGTGCATTGCGCGTTCTGCCCGACGCCGATGGCGTGGCCGGCGAGGTGCTGCGGCTGCTGGACGATGTGGTCGTGCGCGAACACATGGTCGAAGCCGGGCAGCAACTGGTCACCAACGGCCGTGGCGCGCTGGAGCGTACGCTGTCATTGATCGAGCCGCGCCTGCCGTAATACCGGCCAGCGGCCGGCACTGCCGCATCATCGGAAACGAAGAAGGCGGGCATCGTGCCCGCCTTCCCCTTGTTGCCTGGATGCACGCTTACTGGGCGCTGCTGTCCGGTACCAACCGCGCTTCGGCATTCTGGGTGAGCAGGCGGTTGATGTCCTGCACTTCGCTGATTTCCAGGTCGCCCACGGCCTGGCTCAGCTGCAGGCGGCTGAGCAGGAAGTTGTAGCGCGACTGCGCATAGTTCAGCTGCGCCTGGAACAGGGTGCGCTGGTTCTGCACCACGTCCAGCACGGTGCGGGTACCGACTTCCAGGCCCACCTGCGAGGCGTCGTAGGCGCTCTGCGCGGAAACCACCGCCAGGCGGCGCGCTTCCACTTCGCTGATGCCGGCCACCAGCGTCTGGTAGGCGTTGCGGGTATTGCGGTCCAGCGCGCGCTTCTGCTGTTCGTAGGTGTCCTGGGTGATGTCGCGCTGGGCCAGCGCCTGCCGCACCTGCGACTGGGTGGCGCCACCGGCGAAGATCGGCACGCTCAGGGTCAGGCCGATGCTGTTGCTGCGTGCATCCGGGCTCAGCGAGCCGCTGCCGACGCTGTCGCCCCAGGTCGCGCTCTTGCCCCAGCTGCCGCCCAGCGACAGGGTCGGGTAGTGGCCGCCGCGGGCGGCCGAGACGCTGGCCTCGGCGGCGCTGACCTGCAGTTCCTGCGCCTTCAGCGCCGGGTTGCGGGTGATGGCGTCGGCGACCAGCTGGTCGACGTTGGCGCGGTTGGCCGGCAATTCCGGGCGGAAGTCCTCCGGCAGGCCGCGCATGTCGCGCACCGGTTGGCCGGTCAATTCGGTCAGGGCCTGATAGGCGTCTTCCAGCGCATTGCGGGCCAGGATGGTGTCGGCGCGGGCCTGGTCGTACTGGGCGCGCGCTTCGTGCACGTCGGTGATCGGGGCCAGGCCCACTTCCAGGCGCTTGTCGGCGTAGTCGAACTGCTTCTTGGCGGCCGCCTCGTTGGTCTGCGCGGCGCCGAGCGATTCGATCGCCACCAGCACGTTGAAGTAGGTGGTGGCGGTACGCACGATCAGCTCGTCGTTGGCCGAGTCGAGGGTGAAATCCGCGGCCTTGCTGACGTCACGCTGCGCGCGCAGGTTGGCGAACTGGCTCCAGTTGAACAGCGTCTGGCTGCCCTGGATGCTGTAGTTGCGGCGGCGCGATTCGATCGAGCCGGTGTTCTGGGTGTGGTCGGCCTCGGCGCGGGAACGGGTCAGCGAGGCTTCGCCGTTGAGCGAGGGCAGCAGTGCGGCACGCGCCTGCACCTGGCCTTCCTTGGTGTACAGCCGGTTGGATTCGGCTGCGGACAGCTGCGGGTCGCCGTTGCGGGCCATTTCGTAGACCTGCATCAGGTCGGCGGCGTTGGCGGCCTGGGGGGCAAGGGCGACAGCCAGCGCAAGGGCGAGGGATCGGCGGATCATTGCGGCTTCCTTGGGTGTGCTTCAGAGGTGGAACTGCGGGGCCGGAGCGGCGCCGCGCAGATAGTCGATGTCGGTTTCGAACAGGGATTCGATGCTGCCGTCGGCCTTGACCAGCACCGCTTCCATCACCGGCGAATGGCCGCGCACCACGAACAGGCGGCCGCCGGGGCGCAGCCACTGCAGCCACTGCGCCGGCAGCGTGTCCACAGCGGCGGTGACGCAGATGGCGTCGAACTGGCGCGGGTTCTGCCACTGCAGGGCGTCGGCCACTTCGATGCGCACGTTGGTGCCGAGCCGGGCGGCGTCGAGGTTGCGGCGTGCGCGTTCGGCCAGCTCCGGCTGGATTTCCAGGCTCAATACTTCACGGGCCAGCTCGCCGAGGCAGGCGCTGATGAAGCCGCTGCCGGTGCCGATTTCCAGTACCTCGTCGCCCGGCTGCAGGTCCAGCGCCTGCAGCATGCGGCCTTCGACCACCGGCTTCATCATCTTCTGGCCGTGGCCCAGCGGCAGCTCGATGTCGGCATAGGCCAGCGCCTTGTGCGACTCGGCCACGAAGGCTTCGCGCGGCAGCCGCGCCAATACGTCCAGCACGCGCAGGTCCAGCACGTCCCAGGGACGCACCTGCTGCTCGACCATCGTTTCGCGGGCGTGGGAATAATCGATCGTCATGGAAATCTCGTCGTTCGGGCGCAGTGGGCCGGCCATTTTAGCCGCTGGCGCAGGCGCTGCGGGGCAAGCATCGCCGTGGCCCCGCCGGCCCCCGCAGTGCCGGAAGTCATCGGGACCTCCGGTTCGTTCAGGTTACGGGCGGGGCGCACAGGCACGGATGAAGAAATCGACGCTGGTGGCGATGTGGGTGTCGGTGTCGTGCTGGTCCGGTGCCTGGCACAGCCCGCACATCATATGGGTGTGCAGTTCGCCCTTGATCAGGCAGAAGAACTGGCGCGCGGCCAGCTGCAGGTCGTCGATGGCCAGCTCGCCGCGGGCCACGCGCGCGCCGAGGAACTCGGCCAACGCGGACGTCGTGCGCTGCGGGCCGGCCTGCCAGAACATCTGGCGGATGCGGTCGTCGGTGTCCGGGGTCAGCATCATGCGCTGGGTGGCGATGGCCGCGTCGCTGCCGATCAGGGCGAAGAAGGCATGGCCGATGCCCAGCAACTGGTCGCGCAGCGGGCCTTCGCTGTCGGTGACGAACAGCTCGTCGGGCATCATTTCCACGCACTTGGCCTGGATGGCCTCGGTGAACAGCGTTTCCTTGTCGCCGAAGTGGCTGTACACGGTGAGCTTGGAGACGCCGGCGCGGGCGGCGATGCCGTCCATGCTCACGCCGTTGAAGCCCAGTTCGATGAACATTTCCTTGGCCGCGTCCAGGATCGCGGCGCGCTTGCCCAGGTCCTTGGGGCGGCCGGGGCCGGCGCCACGCGCGGTGGCCTTTGCGGCAGGGGAGGTGGAGCGCTGCGAAGACATGGCGGTAATACTAGACCAATCAGTTCGATATTTATACCATGCCGGGCCGTTCAATAATGATGGCTGACGCCATCCTCCTCTCCCCACAAGCGATCCCCGCCCATGAACACTGCTCGATGGATTGGCACCGCCCTGCTGACGACGCTGCTGGCCGCCTGCGGCAAGCCGGAAACCCCTCCCGCCGCTGCCGTCCCGGTATTGGTCGTCCACCCCGGCGGTGGCGACGTCGCTGCCACCACCTATCCCGGCGAGGTGCGGGCGCGCGAGGAAGCGGCATTGTCGTTCCGCGTCGGCGGCAACCTGTTGCGGCGCCATGTCGATGCCGGGCAGCGGGTGAAGAAGGGCCAATTGCTGGCCGAACTGGACGTGGCCGACTACGCCCTGCAGGCGCGCGCGGCGCAGGCGCAGTACGCCGCCGCCGAGGCCGACCTGGTACGGGCCCGCGACGACCAGAGGCGCTACGCCGCGCTGGCCGAGCAGCAACTGGTCAGCCGCTCTGCGCTGGATGCACAGAACGCCGCGCTGAAAGCCGCGCAAGGGCAGGCTGACGCGGCCCGCTCCAACCTCGATGTCGCCCGCAACCAGGCTGGCTACGCGCAACTGCGCGCGCCGGCCGACGGGGTGATCGCCAGCCGCCAGGCCGAGGCCGGGCAGGTGGTCGCCGCTGGCCAGCCGGTCTACACGCTGGCCGCCGACGGCGCCCGCGAGGTCGCCATCGCGCTGCCGGAGAGCGGCATCCGCGACTTCGCGGTGGGGCAGGCGGTGGAAGTGGAGTTGTGGAACCAGCCGGGCAGGCGCTGGCCTGGCACGATCCGCGAGATCGCCCCGGCCGCCGACGCGCAGGCGCGCACCTACGCCACCCGCGTGAGCCTGGCGGCCGAAGCGCTGGATGCGGTGGAGCTGGGGCAGAGCGCGCGGGTGTTCGTCGCCCACGCCAAGGGCGACGCGTTGAGCGTGCCGCTGGCGGCGGTGCAGCCGGGCACGTCGCAACGGCAGGCCGGCGTGTGGGTCGTGGATCCGGCCAAGAGCACGGTGCACCTGCGCGAAGTGGCGCTGGGCGCCTATGGCGCGGACAGCGTGCCGGTGCTGTCGGGGCTGAAGGCCGGCGACTGGGTGGTCGCCGCCGGTGGCCACCTGCTGCGCGACGGCCAGCCGGTGATGGCGGTGGATCGCCGGAACCGGCCCGCGCTGAAGCCGGCTGTGTCTGCCACGGACAAGGAGTAAGCGCGTGCGCCGCTTCAATCTCTCCGAATGGGCGCTCAACAACCGCCCGCTGGTGCTGTTCGCGATGCTGGCGATGGCGGTCATCGGCGCCTGGTCGTACAAGCACCTCGGCCAGTCCGAGGACCCGCCGTTCACGTTCAAGGCGATGGTGGTGCAGACCGCCTGGCCGGGCGCCACCGCCGAGCAGGTGTCGCGGCAGGTCACCGAGCCGATCGAGAAGGCGCTGATGAACACCGGGCAGTACGAATCGATCCAGTCGTACTCGCGGCCGGGGCAGTCGCAGGTGATCTTCATGGCGCGCGACTCGATGCGCTCCAAGGACGTGCCGGAGCTGTTCTACCAGGTGCGCAAGAAGGTCGGCGACATCCGTGCGCAACTGCCGGCCGAGGTGGTCGGGCCGTTCTTCAACGACGAGTTCGGCGACACCTTCGGCAACATCTACGCGCTCACCGGCAAGGGCTTCGACTACGCGCTGATGCGCGACTACGCCGACCGCATCCAGCTGGAGCTGCAACGGGTGGCCGACGTCGGCAAGGTCGATTTGATCGGCCTGCAGGACGAGAAGGTGTGGGTCGAGCTGTCCAACACCAAGCTGGCCACGCTGGGCGTGTCGATGCAGCAGGTGCAACAGGCGCTGTCCGGGCAGAACGCCATCGTCCCCACCAGCTGGTTCGAGACGCCGAGCGACCGCGTGCAATTGCGCGTCAGCGGCCAGTTCCGGTCGGTCGACGATATCCGCGCCTTCCCCATCCATGCTGGCGACCGTACCGTGCGGCTGGGCGACATCGCGCAGGTCCGGCGCGGCTTCGCCGACCCGGCCGCGCCGAAGATGCGCTTCATGGGCGAGGACGCGATCGGCATTGCCGTGGCGATGAAGGACGGCGGCGATATCCTCAAGCTCGGCGCCACCCTCGATGCCGAGTTCGAGCGCCTGCAGCAGACGCTGCCGGCCGGCATGCAGCTGCGCAAGGTGTCCGACCAGCCGCACGCGGTGGCCGATTCGGTCGGCGAGTTCGTGCAGGTGCTGACCGAGGCGGTGGTGATCGTGCTGCTGGTCAGCTTCTTCTCGCTGGGCCTGCGCACCGGACTGGTGGTGGGCGTGACCATTCCGCTGGTGCTGGCGATGACCTTCTTCGTCATGCACCAGTTCGACATCGGCCTGCACAAGATTTCACTCGGCGCGCTGGTGCTGGCGCTGGGCCTGCTGGTGGACGACGCGATCATCGCGGTGGAGATGATGGCCACCAAGATGGAGCAGGGCTTTGATCGGATGCGCGCGGCCAGCTTCGCGTGGGAATCGACCGCGTTCCCGATGCTGACCGGCACGTTGATCACCGCCGCCGGCTTCCTGCCGATCGCCACCGCCGCCTCCAGCACCGGCGAGTACACCCGCTCGCTGTTCCAGGTGGTGACCATCGCGCTGGTGGTGTCGTGGATCGCCGCGGTGCTGTTCATCCCGTACCTGGGCGACAAGATGCTGCCGGACCTGCACAACCCGCAGCCGCCGAAGCCGGGCAGCCTCGCCGGGCGCTGGCACGCGCTGCGCCTGCGCTGGGCCGACCGCAACCCGGCACTGGCCAACCTGATCGCGCCCAAGCAGCTGGCGCACGACCACGACCCGTACAAGAGCGCGTTCTACCAGCGTTTCCGCCGCTTCCTCGACGCCTGCCTGCGGCGGCGCTGGCTGGTGATCCTGGCCACCGCCGGCCTGTTTGTGTTCTCGCTGGCGATGTTCCGCTTCGTGCCGCAGCAGTTCTTTCCCGATTCCACCCGGCCCGAGCTGATGGTGGACATCGAACTGGCCGAAGGTGCCTCGCTGACCGCCACGCAGGCACAGGTACACAAGCTGGAGGCCCTGCTCAAGCAGCGCGAGGGCATCGCCAACTACGTCGGCTATGTCGGTACCGGCTCGCCGCGCTTCTACCTGCCGCTGGACCAGCAGTTGCCGGCGACCAACTTCGCCCAGTTCGTGGTGCTGGCGCAGGACATCCACGCGCGCGAGGCCGTGCGCGACTGGCTGCTGAAGGAGGTGGTGCCGCAGTTCGCCGACGTGCAGCTGCGTGTGACCCGGCTGGAAAACGGCCCGCCGGTGGGCTACCCGGTGCAGTTCCGCGTTTCCGGCGAACACCCCGAGCGGGTGCAGGCGCTGGCGCGGCAGGTGGCCGACAAGGTGCGGCAGAACCCGCACACCACCAACGTCAACCTCAACTGGAGCGAGCCGAGCAAGGTGGTACGGCTGGTGGTCGACCAGGACCGCGCCCGCGTGCTGGGCGTGAGCAGCGCGCAGATCGCGCAGTTCCTGGGCAGTGCGCTGACCGGGCTGGAAGTGAGCACCTACCGCGAGGGCAACCGCCAGATCGGCGTGCTGCTGCGCGGCGCGGACGGCGAGCGCGCGCAGCTGGAGCTGCTGGGCAGCCTGGCCATCCCCACGCCCGGCGGCACCGCGGTGCCGTTGTCGCAGGTGGCCCGGCTGGAATACGTGTTCGAGGACGGCATCATCTGGCATCGCAACCGCCTGCCCACCGTGACCGTGCGCGCCGACATCGGCGACGGCCTGCTGCCGCCGGAGGTGACCGCGCAGATCCTGCCGACGCTGGACGACATCCGCGCCGCGCTGCCGGCCGGCTACCTGCTGGAAGTGGGCGGTACGGTGGAGGACTCGGCGCGCGGGCAGAACTCGATCAAGGCCGGCATGCCGCTGTTCCTGATCGTGGTGGTCACCCTGCTGATGCTGCAGCTGCGCAGCTTCTCGCGCGCGGCGATGGTGCTGGTCACCGCGCCGCTGGGCATCATCGGCGCCACCCTGTTCCTGCTGATCTTCCGGGTGCCGTTCGGCTTCGTGGCGCTGCTCGGCACCATTGCCCTGGCCGGCATGATCATGCGCAACTCGGTGATCCTGGTGGACCAGATCCAGCAGGACATCGACGCCGGCCACGACCGCTGGCACGCCATCATCGACGCCACCGTGCGCCGCTTCCGCCCGATCGTGCTGACCGCGCTGGCGGCGGTGCTGGCGATGATCCCGCTGTCGCGCAGCGCGTTCTACGGCTCGATGGCGATCTCGATCATGGGCGGGTTGATCGTCGGCACGGTGCTGACCCTGGTGTTCCTGCCGGCGCTGTATGCGGCCTGGTTCCGGGTGCACCCGGACGAAGCCGACGCCTGACCCCCGCCGCCGCCGCGCCGTGCGGGGGCCGCGGATGGTAGATTGGCGCGACGGTCGGTGCAGGGGGCACCGGCCGCGGTCGCTGGAGGGTGGGCTTTGTCGAGCGGTCGCAATCACATGACGGGTAGGGCCATTCGCTCGTGCCGCCGGCTGGTGTTGCTGTGCCTGTGCCTGCTGCTTCCGGCCGCATGGGGCAACGACGGCCGCCACTACATGGTCAGTGGCTGGACGATGGACGACGGCCTGCCGCACAACATGGTGCACGTCATCGCCCAGGACCGCGACGGCTTCATCTGGGCCGGTACATGGGAAGGCGTGGTCCGCTTCAACGGCCGCCATTTCACCGTGTTCGACCGTCAGAACACACCGGGGGCGGAGTTGTCGGGCGTGTTCAGCATCCTGCCCGAAGACGATGGCGGCGTACTGTTCGGTACCGCTGCCGACGGCGTGTTCCGCTACCACCGGGGACGCTGGCAGCCGCTGGGCGTGGAGGAGGAAGCACACCACCTGCCGGTGTCCGGGATGCTGCGCGACCGCGACGGTGCGCTGTGGATCGCCTCGGCCAAGCGCCTGCTGCGGATGGACGGCGATGGCTACCTGCACGATGCCGGCGCAGCGGCCGGGCTGCCGGCCGCGCGCGTCACCGCGCTGGTGGCCGATGGCGAAGGCGGCCTGCTGGTCGCCACCGAAGCGGGCGGCGTGGCGCGCCTGCGCGACGGGCAGGCCAATGCCTGGGGCGTGGACTGGCTGGGTACGGAACTGGTGCGTGCGCTGGCCCGCGACGGCGAAGGTGGCTGGCTTGCCGGTGGCGACGATGGCGTGCGCTGGCGCCATGCCGATGGCCGGGTCGAACACTTCCGGCCCGGGCAGCGGGTCGATGCGGTACTGCGCGATCGCCTCGGCGCGATCTGGATGAATTTCTCCAGCGGCCAGCTGGTACGGCGCAGCAACGGCGACGACGAGCGGCTGCAGGTGCCGGGTACCGTCGGCCAGGCGCTTCTCGAGGATCGCGAGGGGCTGGTGTGGGTGGGCGGCACCGATGGCCTGCACCGGGTGGCGGAGGTGGCCGCGGTCGGCTTCACCCAGGAGGACGGGCTGGGCAGCGACTATGTCCGTTCGGTGCTGCAGAGCGGCGATGGCGCGCTGTGGATCGGCCATGCCGGCGGCCTGAACCGCTGGTACCGGGGGGAGATGCAGACGATCGGACTGGTGCCGGATGGAGGCCGCAACCCCTCGGTGCTGTCGCTGGATTACCGCGACGGCATGCTGTGGGCCGGTACCTACGACCGGGGCGTGCTGCGGCTCGACATGCAGGGCCGGGTGCGCGAGCGGATCCGCCTGGGCGAGCACACCGAACCGATGGTACGGGCGGTGCTGGCCGACGCCGGCGGCGGCGTGTGGATCGGCGGTGCCCACGGCCTGGTCCATTACCGCGATGGCCGCCAGGAATCCGTGCTGGACAGCCAGGGCCAGCCGCAATCGGTGGTGCAGGCGCTGTACCGCGATGTCGATGGCACCTTGTGGATAGGCACCACCGGCGGCATGGCGGCGCTGGACGGCACCGGCGCCATCCGCCGCTGGGCCGGCGGGCGCGACATGCCGGCCCAGTACGTGTTCGATTTCCTGCGCGACGCGGCTGGCGACCTGTGGATTGCCAGCGACCGCGGCCTGCTGCGCATGCGCGGCGATACGTTCCACGTCTACGACCACCGCCACGGCCTGCCGCGCGACAAGCTGTTCCGCATCATCGACGACCAGCGCGGCAACTTCTGGCTGTCCAGCAACCACGGCGTCTTCCGGGTGGCGCGCGGGGAGTTCGACCAGCTTGATGCCGGCACGCGGCGGCTGCTGGCGGTGCACGTGGTCGACCGCAGCGACGGCATGCCCGGCGACCAGGGCAACGGGGCCTCGATGCCGTCCGGCTGGCGCGCCGACAACGGCGCGCTGCTGTTCCCGACCTCGGCCGGGCTGGGCCTGATCGACCCGCGGATCGCCGGCCATGACGATGAGCGGGTGCCGCCGGTGGTGTTCGAGAGCCTGGCCGTGGATGGGATCGAGCAACCGCTGCAAGCCGCCGGCCTGCGGCTTGGTCCCGGTACCCGCCGGCTTGTCGTCGGCTATGCCGCGTTGAACTTCCGCGCGCCGAACAAACTGCGCTACCGCTACCGCCTGCACGGCTTCGACGCCGGCTGGGTGGAGGCCGGCGCCCGTACCGAGGCGCTCTACACCAACCTGCCACCGGGCCGTTACCGGCTGGAAGTGCAGGCCATGACCCTGCCGCTGGACTGGGCGCGGCAGGAGGCCGTCGGCTCGGCGGTGATGGCGCTGGAGGTGGTGCCGCCGCTGTGGAAGCGCCCGTCCTCGCGCCTGCTCGGCCTGTTGCTGCTGGCTGGCGCGGTGGCGCTGGGCTTCTGGCTGCACACAGCCAGCTACCGCCGCAACCAGCGCCGTCTCAACCGCGAAATCACCGCCCGCACCGAGGAGTTGAGCGAGAAGAACCGCGCGTTGGAGGCGGCCGACCGCGAGCGTGGCAGCCTGATGCAGCGGCTGGAACACCAGGCCACGCATGATGAACTCACCGGTCTGCCGAACCGCCGCGCCGCCGACCGCCGCCTGCACCAGGCCGTGGTTAACGCCCGCAGCGCGGCGACGCCACTGTGCGTGGCGCTGGCCGATGTCGACCACTTCAAGCACATCAACGACAACCACGGCCACGAAGTCGGTGACCACGTGCTGCAACGGATCGCCACGGTGCTGTGCGGCGGCGACGCCGGGATGGTGTTTGCCGCGCGCCACGGCGGCGAAGAATTCCTGCTGGTGCTGGAAGGCATGGGCCGGACCGACGCACTGCGCCGGCTGCACGAGTTGCATGCGCGGGTTGCCGGGCTGCAGGTCGCCGCGCCGGATGGCAGCCCCGTGCCTGTGACCATCAGCATCGGCGCGGCCCACCTGCAGCCGGGCTGCGACGACGCGCGCAGCCTGCTGGTTGCCGCCGACCGCCAGCTGTACCAGGCCAAGCGCAAAGGCCGCAACCGCGTCGTGGGTTGACCGCCCGCCCGCGCCGCGCCCGCGCCGCCTACAATCAGCGCTCGTTCAATCGCGAGGCCGCGCATGCGCACGCTTTATCCCGAAATCACCCCCTACGACACCGGCACGCTGCAGGTCGACGAACGCCACGTGCTGTACTACGAGCAATGCGGCAACCCCGACGGCAAGCCGGTGGTGATGCTGCACGGGGGGCCCGGCGGCGGCTGCACCGACAAGATGCGCCAGTTCCACGATCCGGCGAAATACCGCATCGTGCTGTTCGACCAGCGCGGCTCCGGCCGCTCCACCCCGCATGCGGACCTGGTGGACAACACCACGTGGGACCTGGTGGCCGACATCGAGAAGCTGCGCGGGCATCTGGGCATCGACAGGTGGCAGGTGTTCGGCGGCAGCTGGGGTTCGACGCTGGCGCTGGCCTATGCCGAAACCCACCCGCAGCGTGTCACCGAGCTGGTGCTGCGCGGCATCTTCATGCTGCGCCGCTGGGAGCTGGAGTGGTTCTACCAGGAAGGCGCCAACCGCCTGTTCCCGGACGCATGGGAGCACTACGTCAATGCGATCCCGGCGGTGGAGCGCTTTGATCTGATCTCGGCCTTCCACCGCCGCCTGACCAGCGACGATGAGGCCACCCGGCTGGCCGCGGCCAGGGCATGGAGCGTGTGGGAAGGCGCCACCAGCTTCCTGCACGTGGACGCCGACTTCGCCGACAGCCATGCCGACCCGCGTTTCGCGCTGGCCTTCGCCCGTATCGAGAACCACTACTTCGTCAACGGCGGCTTCTTCGAGGTCGAAGACCAGCTGCTGCGCGATGCCCACAAGATCGCCGACATCCCCGGCGTGATCGTGCACGGCCGCTACGACGTGGTGTGCCCGCTGGCCAATGCCTGGGATCTGCACAAGGCCTGGCCGAAGGCGCAGCTGCAGATCACCCCGGCCTCGGGCCACTCCGCGTTCGAGGCCGAGAACGTGGATGCGCTGGTGCGTGCCACCGACGGCTTCGCCTGATCCGATTGACGTGCGGCCCTCTCCCAACGGGAGGGGCCGCGCACGAAGCGGACCAGCGTAGGCCGGGGTTGCATCCCCGGCGCGCATCTCCCGGTATCCCGTGTGTCGGGGGTGTAACCCCGACCTACGGCCATGCGCCTCTGCCGATGCGGGACAAACCCCGCATCTATGCCAGCAATGCCGGTTGCAGGGCGGTGAACAACCGCTGCAGCCGCGCCGCCCACGCCTGCTGGCCGGCGGTGCCGGCAATCAGGTCCTGGCGGATTTCCAGCTCCACGTGCAGCAGTCCGCGGCCCTCGCCGTGCACCGGCACCGCATAGTCGCTGCTGTCGCTGACCGCATACGGCTGGTTGTCGCCGACTTCCAGATCGCCCTCGGTGCGCAGTGCATCGCGCAAGGCGTGGGCGAAGCGTGCGTCGCGGTGGTACAGCACGCCGCAATGCCACGGGCGGGCGTGGCCGTTCATCACCGGAGTGAAGCTGTGCATCATCACCAGCAGGGTGGGTTGGCCGGCGTCGCGGCGGCGGTCCAGTTCGGCGGCGATGCGCGCGTGGTAGGGCGCGTGGATCGCGGCGATGCGCTGTTCCCGCTGCGCCGCCGACAGGCCGATGTTGCCCGGTACCAGGGTGCCGTCGCTGGTCTCGGGCATCAGCGTGGGCGAGGACAGCGGCCGGTTGCAGTCGACGACCAGCCGCGACCAGGTCTGTTCGATGGCGAATGCATCCAGCCGCCGCGCCAGTCCGGCGGTGGTGCCGGCGATGCCGATGTCCCAGCCGATGTGCCGGTCCAGCTCCGCCTGCGGCAGGCCGAGGTTGCCCAGCGCCGCGGGCACGCGCTGCCCGGCGTGGTCGGCCAGCAGCATGAACGGCGAGGCGCCGTGCGGGTTGTGCACGGTGAACGGCGGCGGGTCGTCGCGCCCGAGCAGGGGCGGGGTGGCGGCTGCGGCCAGCAGGTTCATCGCGGACGGCCGTCCAGGTGGTGCTCGATCATCCACAGCCCGGCCCACAGCTTGGCGTCCAGCTCGTAGCCTTCGGCCATCTTTTGCACCAGCCAGGCCGCGGCGCGGGGGCGCGGGATGGCGTGCACGGTGATGTCCTCGCTGTCGTCGCCGCCGCCGGCGCCGACCTTGCGCAGGCCGGTGGCGCGGACGAAGGCGATCTTCTCGCTGCTGGCACCGGAGGAGGTGGGGCCGATCATCAGCACTTCGGCATGGTCGGCGCTCCAGCCGGTTTCCTCCTCCAGCTCGCGGATGGCTGAATCCTCGATGGATTCGCCGGCGTCGATGTCGCCGACCAGTCCTGCCGGCATCTCGATGGTGCGCGCCTGCAGCGGCACGCGGAACTGCTCGACGAACAGCACCTCGTCCTCCGGGGTGACCGCGATGATGATCGCCGCCAGCCCGCCGGCATGGGTGCGCTCGCTGTATTCCCAACTGCCGCGCACCAGCATGCGCTGGTACCTGCCTTCATAGACGACGCGGGGTTCGGAGGTGTTGTCGTGGCTCATGCGAACTCGCTGGCGGGAGGGGAAGGAAGCTCCAGCCCGGCCGCAGCCAGCAGCCGGCGCCGGGTCAGCGGGCCGAAGCGCAGCGCCTGGCACAGGCCGGCAAGCATGTCGGCATCGGCCGCGCCGCGGGTGAAGCCGGGCGTGGCCGCGGCCAGTGGCGCGTCGAGCGCGATGGTCGTCAATTGCCGGAACAGCAGCGCCTGTTCGCGTTGCTCGCGCAGCCGCGTGGCCATCTGCGCGGCACCGCGCAGGCGCAGGAACGGGATTTCGTCGATCCGCTGCAGCATCGCGTCGAGGCTGCCGAAGTGCGCCAGCAGCACCGCCGCCGACTTGGCGCCGATGCCGGTCACCCCGGGAATGTTGTCCACCGCGTCACCGCACAGCGCCAGGTAGTCGGCGATCTGGTGCGCGTGCACGCCGTGCCGTGCCTTGACCCCGGCCGCGCCCCAGCGCTGGTTGCGCGCGTAGTCCCACTGCTCGTCGTGTTCGCCCAGCAGCTGCGACAGGTCCTTGTCGGCCGACACGATCACCCCGCGCAGCGCATCGCCGCGGCTGGCGTGCAGCGCGCTGCCGATCAGGTCGTCGGCCTCGTAGTCGCGGTCGGCCAGCACGCCCAGGCCCAGCGCCGCGCACAGCGCCTTGCAGTGCGCGAACTGGCGGCGCAGCGCGTCCGGCGCCGGTTCGCGGTTGGCCTTGTAGGCCGGGTACAGCTGGTGGCGGAAGCAGCTGTCCAGCGCCTCGTCGAAGGCGATGGCGATGTGCGCCGGGCGTTCGCGTTCGAGCAGTTCCAGCAGGAAGCGGGCGAAGCCGTGCACCGCGTTGGTCGGCCAGCCCTGCGCGTCCTGGAATTCGTCGGGCATCGAGTGCCAGGCGCGGAACACGTACAGGCTGGCGTCGACCAGGTACAGCGGCCGGCGCGGCGCCAGCGCGTTCACGGCTGCCAGTCTTCCAGCAGCGTGGCCGGGTCCGGCCGCTCGCGCTCGGGCACCTGCAGCTTCGGCGTACCGATGTGGACGAAGCCGACGATGCGCTCGTTGCCGGCCAGGCCAAGGTGGCGGGCGACTTCGGCGTCGTAGGCCATCCACGCGGTCAGCCACTGCGCGCCGAAACCGAAGCCCTGCGCGGCCTGCAGCAGGGCGAAGCAGGCGCAGCCGGCGCTCAGCAGCTGTTCCTGTTCGGGCACTTTGGCGTGGTCCTGCAACCGGGCGACCACCGCGATGACCAGTGGCGCATGCGAGAAGCGTTTGCGGTCCTTCTCGACCACCGCTGTGGCCGCCTGCGGGTCGCGTTCACGGCTGCGACGGGCCACGAATTCGCCCAGTGCGTGCCGGGCATCGCCCTGCAGGCGCAGGAAGCGGAACGGCACCAGCTTGCCGTGGTCGGGCACCCGCACCGCCGCGGCCAGCATCTTCAGCTGGGTGGCCGGGTCCGGGCCGGGCTCCCCCAACTGCAGGGACGGGACCGAGCGGCGCTGTTCCAGGGCATGCAGGAAACCGGGGTCGGGCATGGTTCATCGCAGACGGCGGGGAATCAAGGATTATAGACATCGGCCGATGCCCTGCTTCAGGCGGCGGGAAATCTGCGTTCTGCCACGGCAGGGGCGGTTTTCTCGCCAATTCGACGGCGGGTGCTTAGCATGGCGCTGGATGCCGGATTGCCGGCAGCGAGGTACAAAGTGCGGACTGCATCACTGACCCTGTTCAGCGAGTCTCCTTACCATGCGCAGGCGGTGCTTGGGGGAGCAGCCGTATTCCACTTTCCCTTTTCCGGCATTCCGGCCTCCCGCCGGGTGTGGAGCAGTTGCGCATGAAGTCCAGTCCGCATCCATCAGGCCACCCCGGGCACAACCCGGGTCTGCTGGCGCTTGCCCGCGACGCCGCGCTGCCGGCGCTGTCCAGCGCCTTCGACAAGGCCCTGGCCGGATTCGACGACGAACTGTTCAACCGCGCAGAGACCGCCGGCGCCTCGCAACTGGTGTTCCTCGACGGCATGCGCGAGCTGCGCCGCCGCCGTGAGGACATCGCCCTGCGCTTCGGCGCGCACCTGAAACAGGCATGGGAATCGCTGGAAGGCGGCACGCCGCTGTCCGCCGAGCTGGTGCTGACCCAGGCCGCACAGGGCGACGGCGGGCTGAGCCTGCTGTCCGAGCACGACCTCGAATCGCGGCTGGCGGTGCGCAATTTCGCCAGCGTGGTGCTGCGCGACTGGAAGCCGGTGCTGGCGCGGCTGGACCGCCGCCTGGCGTGGGTGGCTGGCGTGGATGAGATGGATACCAGCAGCAACCCGATCGGCCCCGAGCACATCGGCGTCGCCCTGCACGAGGCGTTCTCCACCTGCGACCTGGTGGCCGAGGTGCGGCTGGTGCTGATCAAGCTGTGCGAGCGCGAATTTGCCGCGCAGGTCGGCCGCATCTACCGCGACGTGGACGAGGGCCTGGCCGAGGCCGGGGTGATGCCGGGCATCTCCCAGCCGGGCCGTCCCGCCGCGCCGCGGGCTGCGGCCAAGGCGCGGCAGGAGCCGGAAGCGGCCGATGATTCCGGGCGGGATGATCCTCAAAGCGCACCCGCGTGGGCGCGGCGCTTCACCGAGCGCTGGGCCCGGCACCGCAGCGAACTGCAGGCCGGTGCACATGGCGGTTATGCCGCAGAGCAGGCGCCGAACGGGCAGAACATGGTGCTCGAAGCGCTGCACGAACTACTGGCGCAGACCCGCCACGTGCGCGAGGACGCCACTGCCGCCGCGCAGGTCGCGGTGGGCCAGCAGCGCCCGTTGAGCCAGCACGAGATGATGTCGGTGCTGTCGTTGCTGCAGGCCACGCCGACGGCGACACTGCGCGCGGCGGTCGGTGATGAAACCGAATCGCTGGCGCAGCGGCTGAAGAACGAAGTGATCTCCGGCGCCACCCGCCTGGGCGTGGACCCGTCGCAGGCGCGGCTGGACCCGCAGGACGAGGACGCCATCGACCTGGTGGGCATGCTGTTCGACGTGATGCTGGACGAACGCGAACTGGAAGGCCGCTCGCGCGAGCTGATCGGCCGCCTGGTGGTGCCGTTCGTCAAGGTCGCCATGCTCGACCGGCGCATGTTCGTGCAGAAGACCCACCCGGCGCGCAAGCTGCTCAACTCGCTGGCCGAGGCCTGCGAAGGCAATGCCGGCGAGAGCCAGGCCGAGCGCGCGCTGATGGGCAAGGTCGAGGAAATCATCGACCGGCTGATCGCCGAGTTCAACGAGAACCTGGCGATCTTCCTAACCCTGGAGGAAGAGTTCCGCGAATTCCTCGCCCAGCACCGCCGCCGCATCGAGATCGCCGAGCGCCGCGCGGCCGAAACCCAGCGCGGCCAGGAAAAACTGGAGATGGCACGCAGCCGCGCCGCCGCCGAACTGGACAAGCGCCTGCAGGACGGCGTGCCGCTGCCGGCGGCGATCGGCGACTTCCTGCGCCAGCCGTGGAACCATCACCTGACCCTCGGCCTGCTGCGCGAAGGTGAGGACGGCGCCTCGGTCGCCGAGGCATTGCAACTGGCCGACACGCTGCTGGAGGAAGTGGCCGAGGCGCACCGCCACATCGTCGGCAAGCCGTGGCTGCAATCCTGCCAGCCTGCGCTGCGCAAGGTGTTCGCCAGCGTCGGCCTGCATGGCGAGGGCAGCGTGGCGGCGATCGACGCGCTGCACGACACGCTGCAGGCCATCGCCGAAGCGCGCCCGGAACTGGAGCGCGCGCTGCCGGAACTGCCGCAGGTGGCGCTGCCGACGGCGCCGGTGCAGGAGTCGCCGGCGCTCGACCTCGGTGCCGAGAAGGCCGAAAGCGTGGATGTCGCCGATGCCGAGCGCTACCGCGGCATGGCCGTGGGCACCTGGCTGGACTTCATCGACAAGGACGGCAAGGTGCAGGCCGGCAAGCTGTCGTGGGTGAGCCCGATTTCCTCGCGGCTGCTGTTCGTCAACCGCCGCGGCGTGCGTTTCTGCGTCGCCTCGCCAGAAGAGCTGGTGGTGATGGAACGGCTGGGCCGGCTGCGCCAGCACCTGGACGATGGCGCATTCGACACCGCGATGCAGGGCGTGATCGACCGCCTCGACCCGCAGCAGCCCACGCTGCACTGACGCGGTTTTCCACCCAATACGGCGGCGGGGCTTGCCCCGCCGCGTTCGTATCCGTGGAAACCGATCGCAGGATGTTTTCATCCGGATGCATGTGCCGCCGCGAGGCCCGGCTTTGCTACGATCCGACGCATATTCAACTGCGCATCGAGGACGGGCAATGGCCGTGGATGTACTGGTGTTGAAGGAAACCGCGAGCGGCGAGCGGCGCGTGGCGGCCACGCCGGAGACGGTGAAGAAGCTGCGCGCGGCCGGTGCCGAGGTGCGGGTACAGGCCGGTGCCGGCAGCGCCGCCGGTTTCACCGACGCGGCCTATGCCGAAGCCGGTGCCCGGATCGATGACGCCACAGGCGATGCCGGACTGGTGCTGTGCGTGCAGGCGCCGGAGCCGGCACGGATAGAAGGCCTCAAGTCCGGCGCGGTGCTGGTCGGCATGTTGCACCCGCAGGCCGACGCGGCGCGCGCGGCCGCGTTGCAGGCGCGGCAACTGACCGCCTTCCCGCTGGAACGGCTGCCGCGCACCACCCGTGCGCAGGCGATGGACGTACTCAGTTCGCAGGCCGGCATGGCAGGCTACAAGGCCACGTTGATCGCCGCGCAGCTGGCACCGCGCTTCTTCCCGATGCTGACCACCGCCGCCGGCACCATCCGCCCGTCGAAGGTGCTGGTGGTCGGCGCCGGCGTGGCCGGGCTGCAGGCCATCGCCACCGCCAGGCGCCTGGGCGCGCAGGTGGAAGGCTTCGACGTGCGCCCGGAAACCCGCGAGCAGATCGAATCGCTGGGCGGCAAGTTCCTCGACCTCGGCGTCAGCGCCGCCGGCGAGGGTGGCTACGCGCGCCAGCTGACGGACGAAGAGCGCGCCGAGCAGCAGCGGCGGCTGGCCGAGCACCTCAAGGGCATCGATGTGGTGATCTGCACCGCCGCGGTGCCGGGGCGGCCCGCGCCGAAGATCGTGACTGCGGCGATGGTGACGGGCATGAAGCCGGGCAGCGTCATCGTCGACCTGGCCGCCGAAACCGGCGGCAACTGCGAGGCGACCAGGCCTGGCGAAACCATCGACGTCGGCGGCGTCACCGTCGCCGGCCCGCTCGACCTGGCCAGCATGGGCGCGGTGCACGCCAGCGAAATGTATGCGCGCAACGTACTCAACTTCGTCGCGCTGTTCCTGAAGGACGGCGCACTGGCCTTCGACTGGAGCGACGAACTGCTGGCGAAGACGGTGTGGCCGGAGCGGCCGGCCGCCGGGGAAATCCCGCCGGTGTGACCCGGCAGGCAGGCCGGAGGCATGGCCCCGGCCTGCGGCTTACCTGCGTTCCTGCGCCGGTGGCGGGTTGGCTTCCACCCACTGCCGGCGCTGCTCGGGCGTCATCTTCCGCCACTGCTCGCGCAGCTGTTCGCGCTGTGCCTTGTCCATGCCGCGCATCTTCCCGAACAGGGCGCGGGCCTCGCGCTGCTGCTGCGGGGACATGCTTTCGAAGCGGCGCATGCCGCGCCGTGCCTGTTCGTGCTGTTCCGGCGTCATCTGCTGCCAGCTGCGGGCATGCTGGTACATGTGCCGGCGGCGCTCGGGCGGGGCGTTGTTCCAGCGTTCGCGGACGGGGGCGATCAGGGTCTCGCGCTGGGCCGGGGTGAGCTGGTCCCATTCGGGCAATGCCTGCTGCGCGGCGACGGGGGCGGCGCAGGCGAGCAGCAGGGGCAGCAGGAAAGACAGGCGGATGTTCATCGTTCTCACTCCATCGCCAGTGCGTCCGAACCCAGCCACAGGTACAGCTCGGGGCTTTCGTCGAACAGCAGGGAAGCGTCGTCGTCGGTGGCGCCGGCTGCGGCCGCGATGTCGGCAGCCGTGGGTGTGGGCGTCGTGGGGAATTGCAGCGCCACGGTGACCGCAAGCACCGCCGAGCAGACGCTGGCCAGCCACCAGCCGCGGCGGCGCCACGGCGAAGGTGTGCCGTTGGCCGCGGCCTGCTGCCGCGCCTGCCGCAGCCGCGCCAGCGTGGCCGGCGAGAGCGCGGCTTCGGCCTGCCGTTGCAGGTGCCGTGCCGAGTGGTCGAAGTCGTCGTGCTTGGTTGTGGGCAGGCGGTTCACCGCGTGGCCTCCAGTTGTTTCTGCAATGCGTCGCGGGCACGCGACAGGTGGGTTTTCACCGAGCCTTCCGAGCAGCCCATCGCCCGGGCGGTGGTCGCCACGTCCAGTTCCTGCAACACGCGCAGGCCGAACGCCTCGCGCTGGCGCGCGGGAAGCTGGCGCAGCGCCTGCACCAGCCGTGCGTAGTCCTCGCGCTGCTCGTGCGTTTGCGCCGGGCCCGGGGTTTCGTCGGCCCAGTCGATCGGGCCGTCCTCGTCCTGCGCCGGCGCCCAGAACTTCAGGCGGAAGCTGCGGCGGCGCTGGATGTCGATGATGCGCCGGCGCAGGATGCTCCAGAACAGCGGCGTCCATTCTTCGGCCGGCTGGTCGCGGTAACCGAGCATGCGTTCCATCGCGTCCTGCACCGCGTCCAGCGCATCGTCGCGCTGGCGCAGACCGGCTTCGGCGAAGCGGAACGCGCGCGGGCCGATGCCGGCCAGGAAGGCATCGAGCGAGGCGGGCGCGGCGGTCGGCAGGGGCGGGCTGGTCACCAGCACAGGGTAGTGGCTCGCAAGGGGGCTGACAGTTGATAACGCACGGGCGCGGAAACGGTTGACATCGCAACCGTCGCGCCGGCTTCGCCACCGTGGTTATCATGCCGGACAGACGGCTTCACGCCTTGGAGAAAGCGGCAATGAGCGACGGGTTCGTGGCGTTGTACATCTTCATGCTGGCGGCGATTGCCGGCCACGTGATCATTTCGCGGGTGCCGGTGATCCTGCATACCCCATTGATGTCCGGTTCCAACTTCATCCACGGCATCGTGCTGATCGGCGCGATGGTGGTGCTGGGCCATGCCGACACCACGCTGGAGAAGGCCATCGGCTTCATCGCCGTGGCACTCGGCGCGGGCAACGCGGCCGGCGGCTACGTGGTCACCGAGCGCATGCTGGAGATGTTCAAGTCCAGCAGGAAGCCGGCCAAGGCGGAGGACAAGGCTTGAACGTGACCACCGCGCAACTGCTTTCGTGGCTGGTGGGCGCCAGTTATCTGGTCGCCGCCACGCTGTTCCTGCTGGGGCTGCAGCGCATGGCCTCGCCGACGACCGCGCGCAGCGGCATCCGCTGGGCCGGGCTGGGCATGCTGATCGCCACCGTCGCCACGTTCTTCCTGCCGGGGCTGCACAACATCGCGCTGATCCTGGTGGCACTGGTGCTGGGCACCGGGCTGGCGTGGGTGTCGGCGAAGAAGGTCGCCATCACCGACATGCCGCAGATGGTCGCCCTCTACAACGGCATGGGCGGCGGCTCGGCCGCGGCAATCGGCGCGGTGGAACTGCTGCGCTTTTCCGCGCTGGCCAACCGCGACACCAGCCACTGGAGCGCGCAGGCCATCGCCGATCTCGCCGCGCGGCAGCCGTCGGCGACGGTGCTGGCATTGGCGGTCATTGGTTCGGCGATCGGCGCGGTGTCGTTGTCCGGTTCGATCATCGCCTGGGCCAAGCTCGACGGGCGGCTGGACAAGCGGGTCACCTTCCCCGGCCAGCAGGTGTTCAACCTGCTGGTGGCGGTGGCGATGGTGGCGCTGGGCGTGTGGGCCGCCGTCACCTTGCAGCCGGTGGCGATCATCGGCTTCTTCGTCGTCGCGCTGGCGCTGGGCGTGCTGATGACGCTGCCGATCGGCGGCGCCGACATGCCGGTGGTGATCTCGCTGTACAACGCGTTCACCGGCCTGGCGGTGTCGTTCGAAGGTTACGTGCTCGACAACGAGGCGTTGATCATCGCCGGCATGATGGTCGGTGCCGCCGGCATCCTGCTGACGCGCTTGATGGCCAAGGCGATGAACCGGCCGATCAGCGGCGTGCTGTTCTCCAACTTCGGCGGTGGCGGGCAGGGCGCGGAGATCAGCGGCAGCCAGAAGCCGATCGAGGCCGCCGACGTGGCGGCGATGATGGCCTTCGCCGAGCGCGTGGTGATCGTGCCCGGCTACGGCCTGGCGGTGGCGCAGGCCCAGCACAAGATATGGGAACTGGCGCAGCGGCTGATCGAGCGCGGGGTCAAGGTGAAGTTCGCGATCCACCCTGTCGCCGGGCGCATGCCCGGGCACATGAACGTGCTGCTGGCCGAGGCTGGCGTGCCCTACGACCTGATCGCCGACATGGACGACATCAACCCCGAGTTCGCCACCACCGATGTGTCGCTGGTGATCGGCGCCAACGACGTGGTGAACCCGGTGGCCAAGACCGACCCGTCCAGCCCGATCTACGGCATGCCGATCCTGGACGTGGTGGACTCGAAGAACACCATCGTCATCAAGCGCGGCAAGGGCACCGGCTTCGCCGGTATCGAGAACGCACTGTTCTATTCGGACAACACCCGCATGCTGTACGGCGATGGTGCGGAAATGGCCAGCGCGCTGGTCAGCGAACTGAAAGCGCTGGACGGCGGGCATTGAGGTAGTGCCGGCCGCTGGCCGGTACCTGCACGAGGTTTGCGCAGGTGCCGGGCTTGCACGACACGGGGCTTGATCGGGAAGGCTTGCGTGCGGGGGCGAGCCCCCGCATCTGCGAAATGTCATGCATGCGAGGTTTTGCCGGCCAACGGCCGGTAGTGTCGGATGCGTTCACGGGGACACGCCGTCCAGCGTGTCAGCGCGCCAGCCACCATGCGAGCAGCAGGCCGGCCAGCAGCCACAATGCCCCACCCACGCCATTGCCCAGCCCGATCAAGGTCCAGGCCAGGTGTGGGCCCAGGCGCAGCGCCGATTCCCACGGCGTCAGCCCCATCGGCCCGCCGATCCAGGCTGCGGCGATGCCCCAGTTGGCGGCCAGCGCGATCAATGCGGTCGCCAGCAGCGCGACGGCCACGCGCAGCCTGCCGCCGCGCAGCGTGCCCAGGCGCAGCATCCACGCCGCTTCCAGCGCGGCGATGATTGCCATCCAGCCCGCGTGGGTGCCTGTGGCCAGGGCAGCCAGCAGCCAGGCGATGGCAACGGTGAGGCTTCCCAGCAGCAACAGCGGCGGCCAGAGCCAGTGCTGGGTGCGGCCGGCCGGCGGCGTGGAAAGAGGGGCCATGAGCGTTCCGCGAAAGGGCGTGCAGCATAGCGTTTCGGCGCCAAGGGCGCCCAGTCGGATAAAATGGAGCCCTTGCCGGTCGTTCCGGCGCCCCATATCGCACGCCATGTACTCCCGCAGCAGCGAACCCGTCCACTTCGAACGCGATTGCCCGGCCGTGATGGTGCCGCAGGGCGACAGCGTGACCCTCCCCGCCGGCAGCTACGGTTACATCACCCAGGCGCTGGGCGGCAGCTATACGGTGTTCGTCGAGGGCAACCTGTTCCGCATCGCCGGCAAGGACGGCGATGCCATCGGCAAGGAGGTGACGGGGGGGCTCGACCTGCCCGAGGACGCCGGCGACGAGGACGTTGAAAAACTGGTCTGGCAGCAACTGCGGACCTGCTTCGATCCGGAGATCCCGTTCAACATCGTCGACCTCGGGTTGATCTACGAAGTCGACATCAAGCACTTGGACGATGGCCAGCGCGAGGTGGACGTCAAGATGACGCTGACCGCGGCCGGTTGCGGCATGGGCGAGATCCTGGTCGACGACGTGCGCAGCAAGCTGGAGATGATCCCGACCGTGGCCCAGGCCGATGTCGATCTGGTGTTCGACCCGCCGTGGGGCAAGCACATGATGTCCGAGGCGGCGCGGCTCGAAACCGGCATGCTGTAAGGTCCCAACTGGCCGGTTTGCATGCAGGCCGGCTTCAAACCCGCAATCTGGAAGGAATTACCGGTGTCCCAGTCCCTGAGTTTCCACGTCACCCGTTCGGACCACCCGCGCAGCGCGGAAGAGCGCACCAAGGTCCTGGAAAAGCCGGGCTTCGGCCTGCACTTCACCGACCACATGGTGGCCGTGCGCTGGGACAAGGACACCGGCTGGCATGACGCCGAAGTGATGCCCTACGGCCCGATCGCGCTGGACCCGGCCGCGGCGGTGCTGCACTACGGGCAGGAAATCTTCGAGGGCATCAAGGCCTACCGCCATGCCGACGGCTCGGTGTGGACCTTCCGCCCGGAAGCCAACGGCCGCCGCCTGCAGCGCTCGGCCGCGCGGCTGGCGCTGCCGGAACTGCCGGTGGAAATCTTCGTCGAGTCGCTGAAGCAACTGGTTGCGCTGGACAAGGACTGGGTGTCCGATGCCGACGAGGCGAGCCTGTACTTCCGTCCGTTCATGATCGGCGACGAGGCCTTCCTCGGGGTGCGCGGCGCGCACAAGGCCAGCTACTACGTGATCGCCAGCCCGGCCGGCCCGTACTTCGCCAAGGGCGTGGCGCCGGTGGCGATCTGGTTGTCCACCGACTACGCGCGTGCGGCCAAGGGCGGTACCGGCGCGGCCAAGTGCGGCGGCAACTACGCCGCGTCCCTGCTGCCGCAGCAGCAGGCGCAGGCGCAGGGCTGCTCGCAGGTGCTGTTCCTCGACCCGGTGGAGGGCAAGTACCTCGAAGAACTGGGCGGCATGAACGTGTTCCTGGTCTACGGCAAGGACAACAAGCTGGTCACCCCGGCGCTGTCGGGCAGCATCCTCGAAGGCATCACCCGCGCATCCATCCTGCAGCTGGCGCGCGACCGCGGCATGACCGTGGAAGAGCGCAAGGTGACGATCGACGAGTGGAAGCAGGGCGTGGCCTCGGGCGAGATCACCGAAGTGTTCGCCTGCGGCACCGCCGCGGTCATCACTCCGATCGGCCAGCTCAAAGGTGAGGGTTTCTCGGTCGGTGATCTGGATGTCCCGGCCGGCGAGGTGACGATGTCGTTGCGCAAGGAGCTGACCGACATCCAGTACGGTCGCCTGCCGGACCGCCACGGCTGGCTGGTGCGGCTGGACGGCTGAACCCGGCACCATCGACCTGTACGAGAAGCCCCGCATGATGCGGGGCTTCTGCTTTCTGCAGGAACTGTAGGAGCGACGTGAGTCGCGATGGGGCTTTCCCGGCAAATCCCCCATCGCGACTCACGTCGCTCCTACAAAAGAGGGTTCGACCGCGTAGCCCCGGCCTACTCGCAGAGGTCTGCGTGGCGCGCTTGCAGGAGCCGCAGCGCATCGGCCGGGGCGATGTCCAGCAGCAGGCCGCGCTGGCCGGCGTTGATGTAGAGCGTGGCGTGTTGCGGCGCGCTGTCGGCGAGCAGCACGGTCGCCGGGCGCTGCTGCGCGAACGGACTGATGCCGCCGACCTTGTAGCCGCTGCGGCGCTCGGCCTCGGCCACTTCCATCATCTGCGCATGCTTGCCGCCGCAGGCTGCGGCGAGTTTCTTCAGCGACAGCCGCCGGTCGGAGGGGATCACCGCCACCACCGGCTGCTTGTCCACCCACGCCATCAGCGTCTTGAACACCCGTGCCGGTTCGATGCCCAGCGCCTGCGCCGCGGCCACGCCCTTGCTCTCGACCTCGGCGCTGTAGTCGTAGGCGTGCAGGCCGTGGGCGATGCCGGCCTTTTCCAGCGCGGCGGTGGCGCGGGTGCCCCTGGCCACGTCAGAGCGACTCGAAGCGGTTGGCCTCAACGTTCTTGCGCACCTTGTCCGGGTTCCAGACACGGCCGTTCATGGCGATGTACACGCCCTCGGGCAGCGACTGCACCGCGCCGATGGCGCAGCCGATGTTGAACTCGGCGTCCGAGCCACGGAACCGGGCCGGACTGAGCGCACCGGTCATCACGATGGTCTTGCCGGGGATGGTCTTGAGCACCTTGCCGGTGGCGACCATAGAGTCGGTGCCGTGGGTGACCAGCACGTGGCGGGTGGGCTGGGCGGCGATGGTGGCGCGGATCAGCTCGCGGTCGTCATCGGTGATGTGCAGCGAGTCCTTGCGCAGGATCGGGATCACGTTGAAGCGGAAGGTTACGCCCAATTCGCGCAGGATCATGCCGATCTGCGGGTCGCCGATCTGGTAGTCGGACTTGTCGTCGAAATAGATCTTGTCGATCGTGCCACCGGTGGTGACGATCAGGAGGTCTTCCATCATTGCGGTGAGTTCAAGCGGTGATGGCGCACATGATAAGGCGTGAGGAGTACGCCGTAGGTGCGGGGCTTGCCCCGCACGGAAGGTTCCCGGTGAAGCCTCATGCGGGGCAAGCCCCGCATCTACGTCGGGAAGTCCGCCCCCGCGCGGTGGTCAGGACCTGCGCTTGCCGAACCGCGCACGCAGGCCCGGCAGGCTGGCAAGTGCCACGACCAGCAGCGCCAGCACGATCTCCACCCATGCCAGCAATGCGGTTTCGCGGTGGGTCCAGGCGCTCATCACGCCGTGACTGAACCAGAACAGCGCCAGCACCCCCGACCAGAACGGTGCGCGCCGCCAGCCCAGCCGCAGGCCGATGGCCAGC
This sequence comes from uncultured Stenotrophomonas sp., assembly GCA_900078405.1. Classification (NCBI taxonomy): domain Bacteria; kingdom Pseudomonadati; phylum Pseudomonadota; class Gammaproteobacteria; order Lysobacterales; family Lysobacteraceae; genus Stenotrophomonas; species uncultured Stenotrophomonas sp. Next base: position 3,218,816 of record FLTS01000001.1, read on the forward strand.
AGCAGCGGTGGCGCGGTGAACACCAGCTGCGTGGCCAGCCAGTGCTTGTCGTGCAGGAACCAGTATGTGTACAGCGCGGCCAGCGCGATCAAGGCCAGCAGCAGGGTCGGGCGTTGTGCGTTCATCGTGCCAGCCTGCGTGCGACGTCGGCCACGCGCCGGCCCAGCACGCGCGCCAGGTGGGCTTCGTCGTCGCTGGGTTGCGGGTCGTCCTGTGCGCCGGCGACATGGCTGGCGCCATACGGCGTGCCGCCGCCGGTGGTATGGCTGAGCGCCGGTTCGGTGAAGGGGATGCCGACGATCAGGCAGCCGTGGTGCAGCAGCGGCAGGTGCATCGACAGCAGCGTGGACTCCTGCCCGCCGTGCATTGACGCGGTGGAGGTGAACACCGCCGCCGGCTTGCCGGTCAGCGTGCCGTTGACCCATTCGGCGCCGAGCCCGTCGAGGAAATGCTTGACCGGCGCGGCCATGTTGCCGAAACGGGTCGGGCTGCCGAGCACGATGCCGTCGCATTCGGCCAGGTCGGTGATCTCGACGTAGGGCGCGCCGTCTTCCGGCACCGGCGGTGCGCTGGCCTGGGTGACGGCGGCCACCGGCGGCACCGTGCGCAGCCGCGCGCTCATGCCCGGCACCTCGCCGATGCCGCGGGCGATCTGCCGCGCCAGCCGCGCCACCGAGCCGCCACGGCTGTAGTACAGCACCAGGATTTCCGCCATCGCACCATCCACACGTCATACGGGAGGCGGCAGTATCGGCGATGCTGGGCGCGCTTTGCATCGGGTACCCTTGCCGCATGGAGCCTCTGGATTCGCTCAATCTGTGGATGGAACGCATCCGTGACCGGGGCCGCCGGGCCAGTTTCGCCCGGTTCCTGTGGTGCCGTTTCCTCGACGACCGCCTGTTCGAGGCGGCCGGCGCGCTGGCCTACACCACTGTGTTCGCGCTGGTGCCGCTGGCCATCGTGGTGTTCGGCGTGCTGTCGGCGTTCCCGATGTTCGACCGCTGGAGCGAGGCGCTCAGCGACTACGTGTTCTCCAACTTCGTGCCGTCGGCGGCGCGCGCGGCCGAAGGCTATCTGCGCCAGTTCTCGGCCAGCGTCGGCCAGCTCACCGCGGCCGGCTTCATCGCGCTGGTGGTCTCGCTGCTGATCACCCTCAACAGCGTCGAGCAGATCTTCAACCGGATCTGGCGGGTGGCCTCGGCGCGGCCGCGGCTGACCCGCTTCTTGGTCTACTGGACCGTGCTGACCCTGGGCGCGATGCTCGCCGCCGCATCGCTGGCGGTGTCGGCCAAGGTGTTCGCGCTGCCGCTGTTCGGCACCGCCGAGGGCCGCTGGCTGGCCGACCTGTCACTGCGGCTGGCGCCGGTGCTGATCGAGTTCGCCTGCGTGATGCTGGTCTACCGGGTGGTGCCGCACCACACGGTGAAGTGGCGTCATGCGGTCCCCGGCGCGCTGCTGGCGGTGGTGATGCTGGAGCTGGTGAAATGGGGCATGGGCCTGTATCTGGGCAGTTTCCAGGCCTACCAGAAGCTCTACGGCACGGTGGCGTTCGTGCCGATCCTGCTGCTATGGATCTACCTGGGCTGGGTGTCGGTGCTGCTCGGCGCCTCGCTGGCCTCTTCCGTCGCCGCGTTCCGTTACCAGCCGCTGGCGTTGCGCCTGCCGCAGGGCTGCGAGCTGTATGCGCTGCTGCGCCTGCTCGGCCGCTTCCGCGAGGCGCGCCGGAGCGGGCAGGGGCTGGATGAGGAAGAATTGCTGACGCTGGAGCCGATGCTCACCGACTCGCTGCTGCAGCAGATGCTGGAACAGATGGAAGGCCTCGGCCTGCTGCGCCGCGACGAGCGCGGGCAATGGCTGCTGGCGCGCGACCTGGGCGGCCTCACCCTGCACGAACTGTACGAAAGTGCGCAGCTGCGCATCCCGGTGGCCGAGGAATACCTGCCATTCCGCGAGGATGCGCTGGGCCAGGCGGCGTGCGCCGCGCTGGACGAGCTGCGCGTGCCGCTGCGTGCGCAGCTCAAGCGCAACGTGGACGATATCTATACCCATGCCGGAGAAAGCCGATGACGCCCCGATTCCCCTGCCTGGCGCTGCTGGCGCTGGCATTGGCGGCCTGCAAGCCGCAGCCTGAAGCCGCCGCGCCCGAGGTCGACGCGCCGCCATCGGCCACCCAGCCGGCCAGCGCCGGGACGGTGGAGCACACCGCGGAAATGCCACGCCTGCAGGTGCGGACCGTGGACGGCAAGTCCTACGACCTGGCCGACCACCGCGGGCAATGGGTGCTGGTCAACTTCTGGGCCACCTGGTGCGGCCCGTGCCTGCAGGAGATGCCGGAGCTGTCGGCGCTGCATGCCATGCGTGGCAACATCGATGTGGTCGGCCTGGCCTACGAGGACATCGAGCCGGCGGACATGCAGGCCTTCCTCGAAAAACACCCGGTCGCCTACCCGATCGCCATCCTCGACCCCTACGACCCGCCGCAGGATTTCGCCACCCCGCGCGGGTTGCCGATGACCTGGTTGATCGCGCCGGACGGCAAGGTGGCCCGGCAGTTCGTCGGCCCGGTCGATGCGCGGCAGGTCGAGCAGGCCATCGCCGAGGCCGGCGGCGAGGCGGGCTGAGCGGGGCGATGTCTCGGCCAGCGGTTTTCATGTAGTTTTGCGGACGCACCGGGCGTGGTGCCCGGCAACGAAACAAGGAGCGGTGTCATGGGGCTTGTTCAGGCAGCAAAGGGTGCGATCAGCGGTGCGCTTGCCGACCAGTGGAAGGACTTCCTCACGGTGCCGGACGGCCTGCCGGCCACGGCGGCGCTGTTCGCCGCGGTGCCGCGCGGCAGCAATGCCGGGCGCGGCTCCAACACGCTCGGTTCGTCGAACATCATCAGCAACGGTTCGAGGATCGTCGTGCCCGAGGGCTACGGGCTGCTACTGTTCCAGGACGGCGCGATCACCGGCTTCGCCGCCGAGGCGGGCGCCTATGAATGGCGTTCGGACGACGTCAATTCGGCTTCCATCTTTGCCGGCGATGGCCTTGTTTCGTCGCTGATCAAGCAGAGCTGGGAGCGCTTCAAGTTCGGCGGCCAACCCGGCGCGCAGCAGGCCGCGTTCTTCGTCTCGCTGAAGGAACTGCCCGACAACCGCTTCGGCACACAGTCGGAAATCTACTGGGACGACGCATTCCTCAACACCCAGGTCGGCGCGGTGACGCGGGGCTCGTACACGCTGAAGATCGTCGACCCGATCCTGTTCGTGAAGAATTTCGTGCCGGCGGCCTACCTGCAGCCGGGCAAGGTGTTCGACTTCACCGACCTGGACAACGCCGCGGCCAGCCAGTTGTTCAACGAAGTGGTCGGCTCGCTGGCGCCGGCGTTCAGCCTGTACTCGAACGACCCGGCCAAGGGCAGCCGCATCGCCCGCCTGCAGCAGGATTCGGTGGGTTTCGCGCAGAGCCTGTCCGCGGCGGTGGAAAACGCCTACCAGTGGAAGTCCGAGCGCGGCCTGGCCATCGTCAAGACCGCCATCGTCTCCATCGAGTACGACGCCAACACCCGCGAACTGCTCAAGACCGTGCAGCGTGCCGATGCGCTGTCCGGCGCGCGCGGCAATTCCAACCTGCAGGCCAGCGTCGCCCAGGGCATCCAGTCGGCCGGCGAGAATGGCGGCGCGGCGGGCCTGATGGGCATCGGCATGGCCTCGGGCATGATGGGCGGCATCGGCGGCCTGCAGCAGCCGGTGGCGCCGGCCGCGCCGGCGGCGGACGACCCGGTCGCGCGGCTGAAGAAGGCCAAGGAGATGCTCGACCTAGGCCTCATCACGCAGGGCGACTACGACGCGCTCAAGGCCAAGGCGCTGGGCCTGTAACACCCAGGACGCGCCGCGAGCATGCCAGATCCCGGAACCCCGCCGCCACCGCTGCCGGCCTCCGCCGCACCACCGCCCCTGCCGGCGGCAGCACCGGCCGGCCCGGGGTCGCCGCAGGAAGTGCCGCCACTGCCCGGCAGCTTCCCGCTGGATACCGCAAAGCTGCCGAAGGCGATCCGCGACGAGATCGAGGCGCCCGATCCGGTCGCCATCGATACGTCCGCCACCGAGCTGAAGGACGGCCTCAACCGCTGCCCGAAATGCGGCGCCACCGAGGTTCGCCAGAAGCCCGGCAGCGACGTGCTGGTCTGCCTTTATTGCCGCCACGAATGGCATGGCGAGCGGGTCGAGGAAGCGTTCGGTTTCGGCGAAGGCATCGACCAGCTGAAGGGCTCGGTGGTCGCCTCCGGCGCGCAGGACATCGCCGCCGACGCCGCCAGCCTGATGACCTTCAAGTGCGGTGGCTGCGGCGCGGAAGTGGCAGTCAACACCGAGAGCACGATGACCGCGCGCTGCCACTGGTGCCGCCACGTGTTCGGCGTCAACGAGCAGATCGCCAACGGCGCGGTGCCCGACGCGGTGCTGCCGTTCCACATCAGAAAGGACGATGCGGTCGCGCGAATCCGCCAGTTCGTGGACAAGCGCCGCATGTTTGCGCTCAAGGCGTTCAAGGAACAGTTCACGCCGGGGAACGTGGTCGGCGTGTACCTGCCGTACATGATCGTCGATGGCAACGCCAGCGCCGACGTTGCCGGGCAGGGCGAAATCCAGACGCGCAGCTACACCGTGGGCACGGGCGACAAGAAGCGGACCTATTACGACGCCGACGTCTACCGCGTGGAACGGCACGTGGACTTCACCGTCGACGACCTGCCGCTGGAATCCTCCGGCGAGCGCGGCAACCTCGACGTGAACGCCAACACCAACAACATCATCAACACCATTCTGCCGTTCGACACCAAGAACGCGGTGAAGTGGAATGCCTCGTACCTGGTCGGCTTCACCTCGGAAAAGCGCGACCGCGACGTCGAGCACCTGCGCCCGCGCCTGGAAGACCAGTTGCTGTCCATCGCCCGCTCGCAGGCCGAAGGCTCGGTGCGCCGTTATGGCCGCGGCGTGCGCTGGGAACAGGAGCGGCTGGAGGTGCACGGCACCCGCTGGGTGTCGATGTACCTGCCGGTGTGGCTGTATTCCTACCACCAGCCGGGCCGCAACGGCGGCCTGCTGCACTACATCGCGGTGAACGGCCGCACCGGCGAGACGATGGGCAGCGTGCCGGTGCAGCAGTGGAAGCTGCTGCTGGCCGCGCTCACCGCCGGTACCTTCATCGAAGCCCTCGCCATCGCATTCCTGGTAGCCACGACATGAGCGACGACAGTGGACTCTGGTTGCTGGCCGCAGGCCCGGCCGGCGCTGCGGCGCTGTACTGGGCGCTGTACCGGTACTACCGCAATACCGACAAATCGCATGCCTTCGAACGCGAGACCGAGGTCGAGGCCAGGCCGGTGACCGGCACGGACACCAAGGTCGGCGAGGTGAAGGGCACCCAGCGGCGGCGCATCGACGGCGACAATATGGGTGCGCACCGGCAGCGGGTGAAACGGGTGCGTTGAACAGTTACCCGTAGGTGCGGGGCTTGCTGTAATGACCCAGCGGTTCCCGCACGGGTCAGCCGCTAAAACACAAGCCTTGGCGGGTGTCTTCATGTCCAGCGTCTGGTGAGGGCGCCGGTGGTTGTAGAGCTGGGTCCAGTCGCCGATCACCCGGATCGCGTGCTGCTGGGTTTCGAGGCGGTGGCGGTGTGTGCACTGCTCTTTCAGCGTCCTGATAACGTGCTCGACCATGCCGTTCTGCTGCGGGCAGTGCGGCGTGATGAACTCTTGCTTCAAGCCGTAGCTGCGCACCCGCCGGGTGTAGTGCCGGCGGGTGAACACCAGGCCGTTGTCCGAGCGCAGCAGAAACGGTACCGGCGCCCGGCCCAGCGTTCCATAGAGGGTGTCAAAGCCTGCTCCAAGGCCGCGGCTGCGGTGGTTGCGCGACCACTGCACGAGAGTTGCCAGCTCAGCAGCTGCCGCGTGTGGCAGTCGATCACCAGTAATCCGGCGCGATGGCCACCCGGCGCAGCGCACCATTGACCCCCACGCAGCGCACCAGCCTACCGGCTGGGTGCAGGGGGATGATCTTCCCCTGCACCCTTGCCCTTCGGCGAGAACGGAGTTCCAAGAGGCAGCGCCGCTTGGTCAAGGCCGCAGGCCGCGAAGGCAGGGCGAACTAGGCTGGGCGAGGCTTTCACCGCTGAGCCTGCATCACCTTTGCGGCAAGGTCACCCACGTTCATCGGAGCGTTGAGAATCTTGCGGATATTAGCAATGTGCGTCAGCGCCGTTTCACGTGATGCTGGCTGCGCGGACGGCTCAGAGCGGACCTCCATGCAGGCAGAGGCGGCAGCGTGACTTCCAGCAGGCTGAGGGGCGGGCGCTACATCCTTGCGTCCTGCCCACAGATGGAACTCGCCCGCAAAAACGCGCTTCACCAAGGCGAAGAAGTAGGCCACGACATTGCGCACGGTGCCGCTCTGGCTACGTGCCTGCAATTCGTCGAGAACTTCCTGGCGATGCTGCGGCGGCAGCCGCCGCAAGGTGGCTTGCACGTCCTTTTGCTGGTCTGCCTGGGCATTGCTCAGGCAAGGCGGCAAGCTCACCAGCCGCGATGCGGGATCGCTGTCTTCTTCGGGCGCGCGGTACGTACGTTCTTTTTATACATACCCGGCTCGCTGGCCCAGAGGGGTAGAGGTGAGATAGCGGCGCAACTGCCCCAGGTTCGCCAGCGAGCTGATGCCATCCGCAGAGCGCAGCATGCGCAGAACCCGCGAACCATTGCGCTCCAGCGGCGTGAGGCGAGCATCGAGCATGAGCGAGGCCGGCGTGGTGAACAGGGCGTCTTGCCCCAGCGGGTTGTGGCGGGTGTGGTGGTCTGCCATGAGAGTTCTCCAAGGCCTGGGCCACAGCAGCCCGTTCCCCTGCATCCCATCGCGTACCGTTCCAAGCGTCAGCCAACAATGCAGCCTGCGCACCCGTTTTATCCGGCAGGCGCAGCGCTGGCATCGCCGTCTAGACTGATCTATCACCCCGGTACTCCCATGGGGGAGTACCGGGGTGCTTTCAGCGATTCCCGCAAAGGCCGTGGCCCGATTTTCCCGTGAAACCTAGCGTTCACGGCCCTTTGCCGACCAATCAACGTTTAAACGTGTGATCAACGTCTGGGGGCAGTTCAGCGAGACGGTTTTTTCGTTTCCGTGCAACGCCATGCAGGGATGGGCATTTGCGGCGGGCGGTGCCGCTGGGACGGAAGCCGCGGCCCGACCGGCACTTGTTCATCGCCACGGTGGCATGCCTAGAATCAAAACCCGTTTCAGGAGTGGACACATGAAGCTGATTTCCGCGGTATTGCTGGGCCTGGCGTCGCTGTCATCGGGTGCCGCCGTGGCCGCACCGGCCGCTTCGCCCCTGTTGGTGATTCACGGCGGTGCGGGCCAGGAGCGCGGCAGCCTCGGCCCGGAAGAGATGCAGGCTGCGCGAGCCGGGCTGGAAGCCGCGCTGCGCAAGGGCCACGAGGTGCTTGCCGCCGGCCGGCCGGCGATGGATGCAGTGACCGCGGCGATCACCGTGCTGGAAGACGATCCGACCTTCAACGCCGGGCGCGGGGCGGTATTCACCCACGACGGCAGGAACGAGCTGGATGCTGCGTTGATGGACGGCGCCACCCAGCGCGCCGGTGCGGTGGCCGGCGTGCACACGATCAGGAACCCGATCCTGCTGGCGCGTGCGGTGATGGAGCATTCCCCACACGTGATGATGGTCGGGCAGGGCGCGGAGATGTTCGCCGCCGAGCAGGAGATCGAACAGGTGGATCCGTCGTACTTCCGTACCGAGAAGCGCTGGCAGCAGCTGCAGCGCGCCCTGAAGGAGGAGGCGGCCGGGCAGGCGCACGCAGACCTGGAAACCGCCAGGCACTTCGGTACCGTCGGTGCGGTGGCGCTGGATGCACGGGGCAAGCTGGCCGCCGGTACCTCCACCGGTGGCATGACCAACAAGCGCTATGGCCGGGTAGGTGATTCGCCGGTCATCGGTGCCGGCACCTGGGCCGATGCGCGCTGCGCGGTGTCCGGTACCGGCTGGGGCGAGTTCTACATCCGCCTGGCGGCCGCGCACGAAATCTGCGCGCGCATGCGCTATCTGGGCGAAAGCCCGGCCGCGGCGGGCGAGGAGGTGATCGTCAAGCAGGTGCCCGGATTGGGCGGCGACGGCGGTGCCATCGTGCTGTCGGCCGACGGGCGCATCGCCATGCCGTTCAACACCGAAGGCATGTACCGCGGCTGGATTGGCGCCGACGGCGTTCCCCACGTGGCGATCTTCACCGACGAAGCGCTGCGGATGCCGAATGAATGAGTGGCGAGAAATTTCGCCGGAAGTGAAAATTCCTGTTGACACTATCCGGACGATCACCATAATAGCGGGCTCTTCCACCCCTGACCGGTAAGGCCAAGGTCATCCAAGAGGGGCGGAATGGAGGGATACCCAAGCGGCCAACGGGGGCAGACTGTAAATCTGCTGGCTTACGCCTTCGGTGGTTCGAATCCACCTCCCTCCACCAGTTTCACGTTGTGGCAGTTTCCCGGTGCGGGAGTAGTTCAATGGTAGAACCTCAGCCTTCCAAGCTGATGGTGCGGGTTCGATTCCCGTCTCCCGCTCCATTGAACGAAATGAAATTCATGCCATAATGCACAACTCGCTCACGTAGCTCAGTCGGTAGAGCACCTCCTTGGTAAGGAGGAGGTCGAAGGTTCGATTCCTTTCGTGAGCACCATCCTTCGCATCACACTCAAGACGAATTTCGAGATAAGCAGCCATGGCCAAGGGTAAGTTCGAGCGCACCAAGCCGCACGTCAACGTCGGCACCATCGGTCACGTCGACCACGGCAAGACCACGCTGACCGCAGCGCTGACCAAGATCGGCGCCGAGCGCTTCGGCGGCGAGTTCAAGGACTACTCC